>JAGCJI010000086.1 GCA_017648085.1 Clostridia bacterium
CGAGAAAATGTACGAAACGCTCCTCACGAAGGAGGAGAGCGCCCGTACAATTGATATGGGAAACTATTATCGCACACCGTGTGATATGCGTGACCTTAATTATGACAAGCGCACCGGCGGAGAGCTATGTACCTCGTGCAAAGAGTTTAATTCTAATAATACAAGAATTTTAACCTTGGAAGAAACAATATCGAAGATTGCATCTCTTGAATACGTGCAGAACGAACTGCGCAAAATGAAAATATAATAAATTAAAATAAAGCGGGGATGAAGTATGAAATGCTTGATTTTAGCAGCAGGGTACGCGACAAGGCTGTATCCGCTTACGGAGAATTTTCCAAAGCCACTTCTTGAAATAAAAGGAAAGACGATACTCGACTGGTTGGTGGATGACATCGATACGCTCGGTGTCGTTGACGAGTACGTAGTCATATCCAACCATAAATATGCAGAGCATTTTCGCACGTGGGCAGAGAAGAAGGCGCAACGCGTGACCGTGCTTGACGACGGCACGGACAGCAACGAGAATCGCCTTGGCGCGGTGCGCGACGTTCAGTTTGCTATTGACAAGCTTGAAGTTTCTGATGACGTGCTCGTTATCGCGGGTGACAACGTGCTGGATTTTAGTCTGACGTCGTTTGTCAAGTATGCAATGGCGAAGAATGCAAGCTGTATTATGCGCTATCACGAACCAAATCGTGCTCGCCTTTCAAAAAGCGGTGTCGTAGTGTTTGGTGATGACGACCGTGTACTTCTTATGCAGGAAAAGCCGGCCGAGCCGAAATCTGAGTGGTGCGCGCCGCCGTTTTACTATTATACGGCAGAAGATGCGGCACTCGTGCGCGAGGCGATAGCAGACGGATGCGGCATAGACGCCCCCGGAAGCTATATTTCTTGGCTTTGTAGCCGCAGTCCCGTATATGCAATGCAGATGCCCGGATCAAGATATGACATCGGCACGGTGGAAAGCTACGAGAAGGTTAAAGAGATTTATAAGGGAATAGGTCAAGGATAGATTTAAGTAAAATGAAAGGAAAGAAAGGGTATGAGCTATACCGTGTCACAAATTATGCTCGCGCTTATACGCGCTGAAATATGCGGCGTTGAGCTGGAGCCCCAGCTTTTGGTGGCAATCGATGCCGAGATGCTGTCCGAGCTATATAAAAGCTCAAAGTTGCACGATATGGCACATATCCTTTCTTCAGCACTCTCCCTTCACGGCATCAAATCGGAGATATTCGCAAAGGAAGAGATGATTGCTGTCTACCGACACGCACAGTTTCGCCACGAGGCGGAACGCATCTATCCCGCGCTCGAGGCGGCGAAAATACCGTATATTCCCCTAAAGGGCTCGGTTATTCGTCCATATTATCCTCGTCCTGAGCAACGCACCAGCAGTGATATTGATATTCTCGTGCACGAGGAGGACGTTGAGCGCGCAAGCCGAGTTTTCACCGACACTCTTGGCTTCGCGCCGGACGTTCGCACGGCTCACGACGTGTCATTCATGTCGGCAAGCAAAACGCACGTGGAGCTGCATTTTGATCTCATTGAAGAGGGGCACGCAAAAAACTTTGATGGTCTGCGGGCCGTTATTGAAACCGTCTGGCAGGATGCAAAAATTGACACGGGCGCGGGGTACAGGTACGTTATGAGCCCTGAAATGTTCGCCTTTTACCATATAGTACATATGGCAAATCACTTTAATGCGGGTGGCTGCGGTATCCGTCCGTTTGTTGACCTTTGGATAATGAAGCATAAAATGGGGTATGACCGCTCGGGCCTTTTTGAGCTTCTGCGCCGCGCAGGGCTCGAGCCGTTTGGTAGGGAAATGCTGCTGCTTTCGGATGTTTGGTTTGACGGAGCATCTCATACCGAGCTTACCGAGAAAATAGAGCGATATATTATTGACGGCGGTGTTTACGGAAATATTGAAAACAGAGTGAATCTTTACAGTGCAAAGCGCGGGGGTGGCATTAAATTCATCCTTAGCAGAATGTTTTTGCCGTTCGGAGTTATGAAAAAGCAGTACCCTAAGCTTGAAAAATTCCCGATACTGTTGCCGTTTTATCATCTTCGCCGGTGGTGTAGGATACTATTTCGCGATCGCAGAAAGGTAAAGAGCGCTGTACGCGCGTGCGGTAATATAAATAATGAAAAGAAGGACGATATGGCAGATCTGATTTCTCGCCTCGGACTTTGATTTTATGATTAAGAATATTGTTTTTGATTTTGGCAACGTGCTGATAAAGTACGACCCAACCTACATAGTTTCGCAGTACGTAAGCGACCCCGAAGATCTCAAGCTGATAGTTGAGGTTCTGTTTGACCGACTTTACTGGGATAAGCTTGATGACGATACCATAACCGACGAGGAGCTTGTACGCTCGGCCTGCGCACGTATGCCGGAGCGCCTGCACGAAATATCCAAGGAAATATACTACGCCTGGCCGCACCATCTGCCCGCGATACCGGGAATGTGGGAGCTGGTTCGGTACGTAAAAGAAAAATACGGCGTAAAAACCTACTTGCTTTCTAACGTTGGAAGCTATTTTGTGAAATTCAAGGACGAGTTTTCTGTGTTTTCCGCGATGGAAAATTGCATTTTTTCCGCAACGGCGGGGCACTCGAAGCCGAACCGAGATATGTATGAATATCTTTTGGAAACTTGCGGTATCGCACCGGAAGAAACGTTTTTCGTTGACGACAATGAGAAAAATATCGCAGCCGCAAGGGAATTCGGTATAGACGGATACGTCTTTGATGGCGATGTCGCGGCACTTAAAACAAAAATTGAAAAAATTTTAGAACAATTCTAAAAAGTCTTGACAAATGAAATCTGTGGTGCTATAATAAAATCAAGAATCATTCTAAAAAATAAGAACGGTTTAGGATTGGAGCTTGATATGACAAGACAGAGAGCTGTAATACTGGAGGTATTACGCTCGGATAAACGTCATCATACTGCCGAGGAAATTTTTGAGCTTGCCAAAAAGCACCTGCCAACAATATCACGCGCAACGGTTTATAACAACCTTCACGCGTTAGAAAAAGAATGCTTTATTCGCAGGATCAGCGGTGACGGCGGCCCCGACCGATACGACAATGCTTTTATCCCCCACGGCCATCTGCTTTGTACGCGGTGCGGCGGCGTCTTTGATATAGACGTCCCGAACTTTGACGGTTGGATAAAGGAATCTCTTGGCACGGACGCGGAGTCCTACGAGTTAAAAATCAGGGCAAAATGCCCCGCCTGCAGAGTGCAGGATTGATGACTATCCGAGATTTAAAATTAAAAACTATATATTTAAGGAGAATTTAAAATGAATCTTAAGGGCACAAAAACAGAACAGAATCTTATGACCGCTTTCGCAGGCGAATCCCAGGCGAGAAACAAGTACACCTACTTTGCATCCGTTGCAAAGAAGGAGGGCTACGAGCAGATCGCGGCTATTTTCCAGCAGACCGCCGATAACGAGAAGGAGCACGCAAAGCTTTGGTTCAAGGCGCTTGGCGGACTTGGTGATACCGCAGCTAACCTCCTTGCAGCAGCAGAGGGCGAAAACTACGAGTGGACCGATATGTACGACACATTTGCAAAAGAGGCAGAGGAAGAGGGCTTCAAGGCTCTTGCATACCAGTTCAGAGCGGTAGCTGCTATCGAGAAGGCACATGAGGAAAGATATCGCAAGCTTCTCGCAAACGTGGAGATGCAGAAGGTATTTGAGAAGGGTGAGATGGCAATGTGGGAATGCCGCAACTGCGGACATCTCGTAATGGGTCTTAAGGCTCCTGCCGTATGCCCCGTATGCGCTCATCCCCAGAGCTACTTCGAAATCAGAAAAGAGAACTATTGATCGGACGATAGTCCTTGCATAAAAATGGGCGTAGAATTTCTCCGCCCATTTTACTATTCATAAACAATGATTTCACATTCCTTGTGAGTTTTTTTGGCATATTCTATGACAGAAAGATACCGTCCCGGAAAACCGGGATTTTATCCGCGTAATCCACTATTTGTTTATTTCTGAGTATGGGAGCGGCGCGCTTGTATAAACTGTACCGCGGGTAAAACACCGTGAACTTTAATCCTTTGGCGCATACTGTTGTGTATGCGCCATTTTCTTTGCTCATATTGTTGCAAAAGTCAAAGTTCTGTGATATACTTGGATTAGTAAGTATAAAGGAGCGCGTATGATTTCTTTTAAGGTAGTACAAAATACAGAAGATGATATTTCAGCTCTCTTTGAGCACAAGCTTACGCCGGCAGAGCTCGAGGCAGTGTCTGAAATCATAGATACGCTTGACACTTCTTTTGAAGACGTTGAATATGCCGTGAGCTTTTGTGAGGGCTGCCTTCTTCTGCGTATATTTGACACGGGGAGGTATCTTTTTGCATTCCCGTTTGATATAACGGAGGATGCGGACCTTGCAGCTGCGATATCACTTGTAAGCGAATACGCTATGCGAGAGGAGGTGCCGACGGTCTTTGTTGACGTGCCGGCAGAGGCACTCTCTCTTTTTGCGAAATACCGCCATATGAATATAGACGCCGAGGATGCGGCGTGTGAAAGCTTTCGGATTCGTATTAAAACCGAGTGCGAGCTTATAGACGAAATTCCGACGGTAGAGCATGGGCGTGTCAAATTAAACGCCATAAAAGAGGCGGATATTGCGCCTTTTGCCGCTTTGTGTAAAAACGACTCTGTCAATAAATATTGGGGATACGATTACAAAGAGGACGTGAAAACCCCCTCCGATGAATATTTTTACGAAAACGCGAAGCTGGAATTCGCTCGCGGTGTCAGCATAAGCTTGGCTATACGCGTTGACGGTGCTTTCGCCGGAGAGGCTACAATTTATGCGTTTAATGGCAGGGGTGGCGCAGAGTTTGCGATAAGACTTTTGCCCGAGTTTGCGGGAAGGGGGCTCGGCACGGAAAGCGTGCGCGCCCTTATGTTGCTCGCACGAAAAATCGGACTTACCGTTCTGCGCTCGAAAATAATGAAGGAAAACGCGGCGTCAATAGCAATGATTAGTAAAATAACCGATGTGAAGACCGACTGCGGAGATGCTTTTACCTTTGAGGTCAATTTATAAAATAAATTCTAAAAAGGTATTGCTTTTTTTAAAATAATATGCTAAAATACTACTATGAAAATATTATGATGCAGTAATATGCATTAGAGAGCATATTGGAGGAATTTTAAAATGATAGGCGAATATATACTTCTTGCCCTGCTTCTCGTGTCCGCAATCTTTATCGTAGTTGTGGTTACGCTTCAGAAATCCAACGACGAGGGACTTTCCGGAACTATTGCCGGCGGCTCCGAGACCTATTACGGCAAGGATAAGTCGATGCAGAAAGGCAGACTTCTTTCCAAGTGGACTCTTATCGTATCTATCGTGTTTGCTGTTGCGGTTCTTATCGCGTACATTGCACAGCCCGATTATACACAGAGCTACAATAACCTTGATTATTGGCAGAAGATATCCGAGTTTTCATCGATCTTCACTAAATAATTTAAAGAATAACAAAAACGTAGGGGCGTACCTACGTGCGCCGTACGGCTCACGCAGATACGCCCTATGTTTTTATAAATGGAAACAAAATGAAAAAAGGAAATAACAAGAGGGATTTTGACCGCTTTTCCCAAAAAAGCTCGCGCAAATCACAAAATCGCGACAAGGCTCGCGCGGCACTTATGCGTGCGGTGCTTGAAACCGGAGTCGGCGTGGATGCGCTTAAAATCGCCTATACGCATGACGGTGGCAGAGCAGCTCGTATCAGCGATAAAATTCGACGTGACGAGATTCTTGCAAAGGGCGTGTTTTCCGCGTCCAAAAGCGGATTCGGATTCGTCAGCATAGAGGGATGCGAGCGTGATATTTTTATCCCGGAGGATAAGACGCTCGGTGCGCTTGAAGGGGATCTTGTAGAAATAGTTTATCATAGCTATACCTCAAGATTTGGTGAAGAAAAGACCGAGGGGCGTGTTAAGAAAATCTTAAAATACGGCAGGCGTACCGTTATCGGCACGGTATCCCGCGATTGCTCTTACAGATATGGGAAAAAATACGGCGGAAGTCGCTTTATTCTTATTCCCGACGATCAGAAATTTTCACCCTGTCGCATTGCTCTCTGTGGGCTTGTGGCAGAGGAGGGGGATAAGATTGAAGCGGTGCTTGACCGCACCTCTTACCCTATGCTTGAATGTCGGATAACGCGTGTTTTCGGTAACGCCGAGTCGCGATCTGCAAATTACGAGGCTATAATTGCCGAGTCTGAAATACCAACCGACTTTTCGCGTGAGGAGCTTGCCGAGGCGGAGTTTTTCGCCTCCTCCGAGGTCGGCACGGAGGGAAGGGCGGACCGCCGCCGCGAGCTGATATTCACGATTGACGGCGCGGATGCCAAGGACCTTGACGACGCTATATCCGTTCGCAAGCTGCGCGGCGGTGGCTGGCAGCTCGGCGTGCATATAGCCGACGTGTCCTTTTACGTAAGGGAGCGCACTCATCTTGACCGTGCGGCTATGGCAAGGGGTACCAGCGTCTATTTTACAGACAAGGTAATTCCTATGCTTCCCCCTTCGCTTTCAAACGGTGCTTGCTCCTTGAATGCGGGCGAGGATAAGTATGCGATAAGCGCAACGGTAAAACTCACCTCCGAGGGCAAAATAGACGGCGTGCGGCTTGAACCCTCCGTTATTCGCAGCCGTGTGCGCGGCGTTTACAGCGAGGTCAACGAAATATTTAACGGCACTCATAGTGCTGAAATCGCACGGAAATATAAATCGGTTTTGCCCGCTCTCATAAGGGCACGCGAGCTTTACGCCATTCTTAAGAAAAAGAGCGAGTCGCGCGGTGCGCTTGAACTTGACAGCACCGAGTGCGAGATAATCCTCTCACCCGACGGAACTCCCACGAATATATGCAGAAGGGAGCGCGGGGAGGCGGAAAAAATGATAGAGCAGTTTATGCTCTGCGCTAACGAGGCGGTTGCAACGCTTCTTTATAGGGAGAAAATCCCCTGCGTCTACCGAGTGCATGAAGAGCCGCCGCCGGAGAAGCTCTCCGATCTTATTTTATATCTTCACAATCTCGGCTTTGACACGTCGTTTATATCGCGTGAGAGGACAACGCCCGCCGACCTCGGACGGACGCTTGCAGAGGCTGACAGACGCGGAATACTGGCACCCGTGTCACACGTGATGCTTCGTTCTATGGCAAAAGCCAGGTATAGCGATGCTTGCCACGCCCACTTTGGATTGGCTATAAGCACCTACTGTCACTTTACCTCGCCGATACGGCGGCTTTCCGATCTTGCTACCCACCGAATTATACGCAGGGTGTTATTTGAGGGCAAGCGCCCCGAAGCATATGCCGCGTATGCAAGGCGCGCCGCGGCGGCGGCGACGGATGCCGAGCTCCGCGCACTGCAATGCGAGAGGAAAATAGAAAATCTTTATAAGGTGGTTTATATGTCCTCGTTTATCGGCGAGGAATTTGAGGCTACGGTTTCATCAGTCACCTCGTTTGGCTTCTTTGCCGAGCTTTCTAACGGTTGTGAGGGACTCGTTCCTTTATCGGAGCTGCCGGGTGTCTTTACGTTTGACGAGGGAAACCTCACTTTACGCTCAAAATACCGAACCTACGCCCTCGGGGATGCGGTTCGCGTCCGTCTTGAAGAGGCGGACATATCACGCGGAAAGCTTCGCTTTTCGGTAGCCGTAAATGAACCAACCTAATATCCTTGCGACGATGAATTTTGGCGTCTTTCGTCGCACCGAGCTTTGTAAAGTCATACTTTACTGCGACTCGTTACACCAAAACACACATAAAATTTATTTGTCGTAAGGTGCGAAGCAGTTTAGAAGGAATAAATTTTTTCATAGTCGAGCTTAGTTTTTTGAGGAACATGCAGATATTTAAGGGAAATTTAGCGATGGATATGGAAAAATCTATCCTTCCAAACCTTATGAGCTTGATTTCCTTACGGCTAACGAATTAAAAATGGAGGAATTATGAGACGGGCTATATCATACGTGGTTTTTGCCGATATAATCTTTATACTGCTTCTGTGCGTTGCCGGTATGACCGAGGGCGCGCTGTCGGACGCCGCGTATCTGTGCGCCTTTCTCCTACCCGCCTCTATCGTATTGCTTATATCGTTTAAGAGAAAAAGAGTGCTCGCGCCTCCAAAGCTTAAGCTCTCGCCGCGTGCGATCCCACTTTTGTTGCCGACCGTAATGCCGACCGTTTTTCTGGTACTTTTGCTGTCTGCGGCATTCTCGCTCCTCCTTTCTCTTTTCGTAACCATTCCCGCGACCGACGTTTCGGGAAATATCTGGGCGGTAATTTTCAGGCACGCCGTCTTGACCGCGGTGCTTGAGGAGCTGCTTTTCAGATACCTTCCGATAACGCTGCTTGCCCCTTATTCAAAACGGATAACCGTTTTCCTTTCGGCTCTGCTTTTTGCGCTTTCTCACGCGGCTCTTTATCAAATTCCTTACGCCTTCGCGGCGGGTGTGATTTTTGCCGTGCTTGATCTGGCGTTTGACAGCATATTGCCGTCTGTGATACTTCATTTTTTAAATAATCTTGCCTCGGTATTCTGGGTAAGATATTTTGATAACGTGACCTTCCGCATCTCTTACGTCGCACTTCTTTGCGCGCTTACGGCAGCCTCGGTTGTGATAATGATACTTTTACGAAAAAAATATACCGAGCTTGTCCGACGTGCCACTGAGAGTGGAGAAAAAGAGAAAATGCCCTACGAGGTTTGGGTTTTCTCGCTTATGATGCTGATCGTTTCAGCTATGAACCTTTGATGTGAGGACTTTATGAATACTGATGAATTATATATGGCCGAGGCGATTTCACTTGCGAAGCAGGCGGCAGAAATGGACGAAGTACCCGTCGGCGCTGTAATCGTACGCGACGGCGAAATAATAGCTCGTGCTTATAACACGCGCGAAGGAACGAGGTGTGCGACTCACCACGCGGAGCTACTCGCTATAGAGGAGGCGTGTCGGGTGCTTGGCGGCTGGCGGCTTATAGGAGCTACCCTTTACGTAACTATGGAGCCCTGTGCAATGTGTGCGGGTGCTATCGTTAACGCCCGTATACCGCGCGTGGTTTACGGCACGCGCGATTTGCGCTTCGGGGCATACGGCTCGCTTTTCGACCTAACCAAAATTCCGTTAAATCACGTGCCCGAGGTAAAGGGCGGAGTGCTTGAGGAGCAAACGCGCGCACTGCTCAGCGATTACTTTAAAGAAAAAAGAAAAAGGAATAAGGAACAAAAGGCTCTCTGATTTGACTTTTCTTCTTTATTATGGTAGAATACGGATATGAAACGAACCTATCTTGAATGTGGAAAAATAACCTCCGCACACGGCGTGCGCGGCAGTTTAAACGTTGAGTCTTGGTGCGACACCCCACGCGTGCTCGCCGGCTGCAAGCGCATTTTCCTCTGCATTGGTGGTGAATACACCCCGCATAGAGTGAAAAGTGCCTCGGTTGGCGGCAAATTCGTCATTATGAGCATCGAGGGCATTGATTCGCGCGAGGCGGCGCAAGCAATGAAAAATACGGTGATATATATGCACCGTGACGACGTGCCCGTCAAAAAGGGGGCTGCACTTATCGCGGATATGATAGGGCTGCCCGTTATAGATATTGACAGTGGCAGGGTTTACGGCAGACTTAAAGAGGTAAACGACGGGGTAGCCTCAAAGCTTTATACCGTCACTACCGACTCGGGTGAGGTATTGCTTCCGGGAGTGCCCGAATTTATAAAGGAGATTGACACCGACCGCGGAATTTTCGTCCGCGTGATACCGGGATTTTTTGAAGATGAGATTTGACGTTATGACGCTTTTCCCCGGTCTTGTAGAGGGCGTGCTCGGGGAGAGCATAATCGGCAGAGCAAGAAAAGCGGGGATAATCGAGCTTCACACTCATAATATCCGCGACTTTTCTACGGACAAGCATAGGAAAACCGACGATACTCCCTTTGGCGGCGGTGTCGGAATGGTTATGAGCTGCCAGCCGATATACGATTGCTTTATGAACATCAAGGCCGAGCTTCCCGAGGGAAAGACAAAGGTCCTATATATGTCCCCGAAGGGCAGAACATTTTCGCACGGGGTAGCACGTGAGCTTTCGGAATACGACAACGTGGTGATCCTCTGCGGTCATTACGAGGGAGTAGATCAGCGCGTGATCGATCTTATAGTCGACGATGAAATATCCATCGGCGATTACGTGCTTACAGGTGGAGAAATACCTGCGTGTATAGTAATAGACGCGGTTTCCAGATTAAAGGACGGAGTCCTCTCCTCAAGCGAATGTTATGAAAACGAGTCGGTCGCATCGGGAATTTTAGAATATCCCCAGTATACGAAGCCCCGCTCCTTTATGGGACTTGACGTGCCGGAGGTGCTTCTTTCCGGCGATCATAAAAAAATAGACAGATGGCGACTTGAGGAGGCTGTTAAATTGACACGGGAGCGTCGCCCCGACCTTCTTTTGCAGCATCCGGAGATAGAGGAGTCGCTTTTGCCGAAGAAGAAAAAAAGAAAATACAAAAAAACCGACTTGGAGCAGAGAGATGAGTTCTAAAACCACTTCGTTTAACGAAAAGCTTTTTTTCTCGCACGAAATAAGCCATACGGGTACTGCTGCTACTGTTAAAATTTTGCGCGGTAAAACGGCAAGATTTTTGAATTTCCTTGGCCGCAGCCTTTCGTATACCTCAACGCGCGCCTACGGCAGCTTTATGATTTCTTTTGGCCTACTCAGCATATTTTTGCTTCTCGGTAAATATTATTTCTCCACGGGTGAGGTTGTTGCCTTGAAGCAACTTATCGTAGGTGCGGTGCTGCTCGTGGCGTCTATACCGCTTTTGTGCTTTGATAGGCCCATGTGCGTAGCACTTCAGGATTTCCCCCTGACCGATTATATTCTTTTTGAATTTTTCTCCATCAAGAGAATGCACAGGAACGTCACCCACGCATCCGTGTCACCTCTTCTCGCACTTTTTCTCGGATTCATTCCCGCGATAGTGGGATTTTTCCTGCCGGTACAATACGTTGCGCTCACGGTAGCTCTTCTTATCGTCGCCATCGTTGCCCTTACTACGCCGGAGTTCCCGATGATACTTACGCTTTTGGTGCTGCCGTATATTCAGCTCCTGCCGCATCCGAACGTTATTCTTGCGGTAATATCCGCGGTATCCTTCCTCTCCTTTGCGATAAAGGTCCTGCTCGGCAAGCGCGTGCTTTATTTTGATATTTACTCCGTGCTTATACTTCTTGCGTTTCTGCTCGTATTTATAGGCGGAGCAGCCGGCGGATACCTCTCCTTCAAAAATGCTGTTAAGGTCATACTTTTCAGCCTCGGATACTTTCCGGCAAGCAGCCTTATTATCAACCGCCGTCTTTTTGACTGTGCGGTAAACGCGATCATAGTTTCTTCTGCACCGATCAGCGTGGTCGCTATTGTGGATTTCTTTACACGAAAGCCTGCGGTGGCGGCGTTTTTCCCCGATTCCTCAACCCTCGCGGCGTATTTGACCGTGTCTGCAACTCTTGCACTGGCCTTTGCGATGCAGAAGCATCATATAAGTAAAAAGGTGGGCTATCTTACCGTTTTCTTCGCGGAGATCTTCGTTTTGGGATTGGTCATGCAGCCGATAATATGGCTCACGCTCTTCCTTACGGCTTTAGCATGCCTTATACTTACCTCGCGCAAGCTCCCCGCACATCTTGCTCTCGGCCTGCTCTTTGCGCCTTACCTTATATTGCTTATCCCAAGCGAAAAAATAGACGCACTCTTTGTAACGCTTAAAATATCGCCCGCCTTTTCGGAAAAGCTTTTGGGGTACAAAAACGCGGCGTCAGCATTCTTCAAAAATCCGAAACTCATAAGCGGTATTGGCAGTACGAGCAGTGTAATGCCAAGTGCTTCGGATACCCCTGTGTCGCTTAATACGCCGCTCGGAGTCGGTCTGAATTTCGGAATTTTAGTCCTTGCCGTTTTAGCTCTGATGATAGCTCTGCGTATTCATCACGTATTCTATTACCGACATTACGTAAAAAGCGGATCTTCAAATTCGTTTTCCAACATGTCCGAGCTCGCAATACTCGCGTTGCTCATATACGGCGCAGACAGTTACGTATTTTCAAGCAGCTCGGTATGCTATCTGTTTTTCGCAGTCCTTGCCGTAGGTGCTTCCGCTTTGAGAATAGCGAAAAAGGATTTCGACGACAGGGAGTTTTATTACGAATCAACCAGCTCGGATTCCTCTGACGTAGACGTTGAGATTCGATATCAGCGCTCATAATAAATATTTTTTAAAAAAGTATTGATTTTCCCTTTTTAGTTTGGTATACTTGATGTGATAAAGGTTTAAGGAGATACACCATGATTTCTCGTGACGTTAAAATAAAAAACAGCGTTGGCCTGCACGCCAGACCGGCAACCTTTTTTATACAGAAGGCTAATTCGTACAAAAGCTCGATCTGGGTAGAAAAAGAGGACTGCAGGGTAAATGCCAAAAGCTTGCTCGGAGTGCTTTCTCTCGGCATAGCAGAGGGTATGACGATAACGCTTATTGCCGACGGCAATGACGAGGCTCTTGCTATTGAGGGACTTGTTGCTCTGGTTGACAGCGGATTTTCAGAGTGCTGATGCACCCTATAATTGAACGGCAGTCGCGGACTGCCGTTTTGTTTTAAATAAAGTGAAAAAGGGGGTGAGTACGTGACCTTGAATGAAAAACTGCGCAAGAAGGCGAATTCCTTACCGCTTTTGCCCGGAGTATATATTATGAAAGGGCAGGGGGGCACGGTGATTTACGTCGGTAAATCAAAAAAACTAAAAAATCGCGTAAGCTCGTATTTTTCCGGCACCCACTCCTATAAAACCGACAAAATGGTCAGTCTTGTCGCGGATTTCGATTATATCGTCTGCAAGACCGAAATAGAGGCTCTTACTCTTGAAAACGTGCTTATTAAAAAGCACTCGCCGAAGTACAATATAAAGCTGAAGGATGCGAAATCATACCCTTACATCAAAGTCACCGCCGAGGAATATCCGAAGCTTTACGTCACCCGTGAGCGCAAGAGCGACAGGGCGAGGTATTTTGGTCCGTACCAGAGCGTCAAAAGCGCACACACCGCGCTTGATACGGTGATGAAGATATTCTCCCTTGCGAGCTGCAAGCGCTCGTTTCCGCGCGACATAGGGCGCGAGCGCCCCTGCATCTATAAGGATATGGGCAGATGTATCGCCCCCTGCGCGGGTGGAGTATCCGGCAGCGAATATCGCGCGATGGTCAAGCTTGCCGAATGGGTGCTTGACGGAAACGTGAAGGAAACCAAGGAGCTGCTTTACAAGGATATGACGGCGGCGGCCGAGAATATGGAATTTGAGCGTGCGGCTGCACTGCGCGACAGCATATATTCGCTGGACAGGCTTTCGGAAAAGCAAAAGGTGGTTGCCGATGCCAAGGTTAATCGCGACGTATTTTCACTTTACACCTCCGAAACCGAGGGGGTGCTTGCGATGCTATCAATACGCGGCGGTGCGCTTGTCAATAAAAACGAGTTTATATTATCACTTTCCGATGTTACGGACGGGGAGGACGTTATATCGCTGATAGCCGATTATTACGACACGGCAGGCAGCATACCGCGTGAGATAATGTTGGATTATGCGCTTGACGGGGAGGATTCCGCACTTCTTTCGGAATACCTTTCTCTGAACACAAAGTACAAGGTAATCGTGCGTATTCCCGAGCGCGGTGACGGACGTGCGCTGTGCGATATGGCGCGCGAAAATGCCAAGGAGGCGGCAAGACAGTATCGCCTGGAGGGAGAGAGAGAGGATAAGGGGCTTAAAAGGCTGACAGAGCTTCTCGCTCTGCCCGCGCTTCCCGAAAGAATTGAAGCGTACGATATATCGAATATCGGAAACGAGCATATCACGGCATCTATGGTGGTTTATGCGGGCGGAAAGCTCAAAAAGAGCGATTATCGCACCTTTACCGTTAAAACCACCGCAGGAGCGGACGACTACGGCTCAATGCGCGAGGTGCTGTCTCGCAGGCTTGCACACGTTGGCGACGGTACGGCATCTCTCGGGGAGTCCCCCGATCTTATATTGCTCGACGGCGGTGCTACGCACGTGGGTGTCGTGCGCCCCATTCTTGAGGAGAGTGGCACGGAGGCGTCGCTTTTCGGAATGGTCAAGGACGAATTTCACAAAACCCGTGCCATAACCGACGGAAAGCAGGAAATTTCAATAGCCAGAGAGCCGCTTGCATACGCCTTCGTATATAATCTGCAGGAGGAGGCACACCGATTTGCTTTGCGCGCCTCACAGGGCGCGAAGATCAGAACGATGACTCACTCTTCACTTGAAAAAATAAGCGGAATAGGACCTAAAAAAGCGCGCATTTTGCTTGCCGCGATGCCTATTTCAAAAATAAAAGCGGCGAGTGTCGATGAGCTTGCGGGGATAAAAGGAATTAGCGCGGCAGACGCCGTGAAGATCCGCGAATACTACGATAAAAGGTAAAGGAGAGCCACCCGTGTTAAGAATTATAACAGGAACGGCAAAAGGAAAGCGTATAGATACGCTCGAGGGGGAGGCAACCCGTCCAACCTCGGAGAGAATCAAGGAGGCGGTGTTTTCCTCGATTCAGTTTGATATAGAAAATCGGCGCGTGCTTGATTTGTTCGCCGGCTCGGGCCAGCTCGGACTTGAAGCGCTCTCGCGCGGAGCTGTGAGCGCAACCTTCGTCGATGCTTCACGAGAGGCGATGGAAATAGTCAAGAAAAACGCGACACGCACCGGTTTTTTTGACGCGTCGAAGTACCTTGTCAGCGATTTTCGCAACTATATCAGAAAGGCGTCGGGCAGGGTAAAGTTTGACCTCGT
Source organism: Clostridia bacterium (assembly GCA_017648085.1). Classification (GTDB taxonomy): domain Bacteria; phylum Bacillota; class Clostridia; order Oscillospirales; family CAG-272; genus UBA1740. The sequence goes on from JAGCJI010000086.1 coordinate 14,953, forward strand.
GTTTATCGATCCCCCGTATTCTATGCAATGCTGCGGAGAGGCGGTAAGGCGTCTTGCCGATGCCGAGCTTCTTGAAGGGGGTGCGATAGTCGTGCTGGAGTCGGGAGATGAGGAAATAGATACCGCCTCGCTTGTCGGCTTTGAGGTGATCAAATCCACCCACTACGGCAAAAAGACCTTTGTAAACGTTCTTCTTTACAGAGGTGCGGAAAAATGAGCAGCGTTATACTTCCCGGCAGCTACGATCCCGTCACCCTTGGGCATCTTGAAATAATCAGACGCGCTGCAGAAAAGTACGACGAGGTATACGTAGTAGCATTTATCAATCCCGATAAAAAGTATACTTTTACGCTAGATGAGCGTGTGAAGATGCTTATGCTTGCTACCGACGGGCTTGACAACGTCCTTGTGAGCTATTCCACCGGCAGAGTCGTGGATTATATGCGTGAGCACGGTATAGAAAAGATAGTGAAGGGCTACCGCAACGACGTCGACCTTGCTTATGAAAGGATGCAGGCGGAGTATAATCTCAAAGAGGGCGGATATGAAACGGAGCTTTGGCTCGCGGGCGAGAGTATGAAGAGCATCAGCTCCACCGAAGCGCGAGAGAAAATAAATCGCGGCGAGGAGCTTTGTGGAATTTTACCCGAAAAGGTAATTTCATTTATCAATAATCATTGACAAACGCGCGCGTTTGTTTTATAATATTTAAGTTAATACTTACCGTATTTAGAAGCGAAAGGACTTTTAGACGATGAAAGAAAAGATTTTAGAGCTTGGCGCATCCTTTAAGGACAAGCTCGCGCTTGCAACCGATGCGGAGGCACTCGAGGCGTTAAGAGTGGATTTCCTCGGTAAAAAGGGCGCGGTTGCAGAGCTTATGAAGGGGCTTCGCGACGTGCAGGACAAGAAGACTGCGGGACAGCTCATCAACACCTTTAAAAACGAGGTTGAGACGGCTATCAAGGAGGCGGAGGAAACTCTTCGCCGCGCAGCAATAGAAGCGCAGATCAGGGGGGCGAAAAAATATAACCCCACCCTTAATTTTGGCCGTGAGCTTGGCTCATATCACCCGATAACCCTCGCGACAAAAGAGGTTGAGGCGGTGTTTGAGAGCATGGGCTTTACTATTGAGGACTATGCCGAGGTCGTTGACGATTACGAGTGCTTTGAGTCGCTCAATATACCCAAGCACCACCCTGCAAGAGATATGCAGGATACCTATTATCTTGAAAACGGACAGCTTCTAAAGACACAGACCTCTGCGGCACAGAACGCCATCATGAAGAAATACGGCGCGCCCCTGCGCGCGATATTCCCCGGCCGTTGCTTCCGTAACGAGTCGACTGACGCCTGCCACGAGAACACCTTCTTCCAGATGGAGGGAATGATGATAGACGAGAACATCTCTATCTCCAATCTCATTTACTTTATGAAGACGATGCTCTCCGAGGTGTTCAAGCGGGATATCAAGGTCAGACTGCGCCCCGGATTTTTCCCCTTTGTCGAGCCGGGCTTTGAGCTTGATATAAACTGCCTTATCTGTGGCGGAGAGGGATGCCCCTCCTGCAAAAACTCGGGCTGGCTGGAGCTGTGCCCCTGCGGTATGATACACCCCAACGTGCTTGAAGCGGGCGGAATCGATACCGAAAAGTATACCGGATTTGCATTCGGTCTCGGTCTTACCCGTCTTGCAATGATGAAATACGGCGTGAAGGATATCCGCGACTTCAACAGCGGAAACCTCAAATCCCTCTCGCAGTTTAAATCCGTATAAGGAGGCAGTGATATGTTCTTATCTATGAATTGGATCGGGGATTTCGTTGACCTCTCCGGACTTGATAAAAAGGCTCTTATTCACAATTTCACCCTCTCCACCGCAGAGGTTGAGGATATAATCGTAAAGGGTGAGGATACCCACGGCGTAGTAGTCGCAAAGATCCTCTCGGTTGAAAATCATCCCACCTCAAAGAAGCTCCATCTTCTTAAGGTTGATAAGGGTGATGAGGTCGTTGACATAGTTTGCGGCGCGCCTAACGTAAGAGAGGGAATGAAGGTCGCACTTGCAACCTCGGGTGGCGCGGTTTGCGGTCATCCCATAAATCCCGCTACCATCGCGGGCTTCACGTCCTACGGTATGTGCTGCTCCGAGGCGGAGCTCGGTATCAGCGACGACAACTCCGGTATTTGGGAGATCGTTGACGATATTCCCCTGGGCACTGACATAAAGACTGTATACGATATCGACGATATAATATTTGAGGTTGATAATAAATCTCTCACCAACCGCCCCGACCTTTGGAGTCATTACGGTATCGCGCGTGAGTTTGCTACTATAACCGACCGTCCTCTTAAGCCCTTATCGCTCGCGGACCTTTCCGACTACGACGCGCTTCCCGGTGTTGACGTTAGCGTTAAGGCAACGTCTCTCGTTTACCGTTATAGCGCAATAAAGGTTGAAAACATCAAGCGTAAGGTGAGTCCCGTTAATATGCGAATCCGCCTTTTCTATTGCGGCTCTCGCGCTATAAATTTCCTTGCTGACCTTACCAACTACGTGATGATGGAGGTTGGTCAGCCGATGCACGCATTTGATAACCGCAAGGTTGACAGAATTGAGGTGCAGACCTTTGAGGAGGGCTTCAGCTTCACAACTCTTGACGGCATATCCCGCAACATCGACAAAAATATGCTTATGATAACCTCGGGTGACGTCCCCGTTGCTATCGCAGGCGTTATGGGCGGTGATGCCTCTAAAATAGAGGATGATACCGATTCGCTCCTTCTTGAATCGGCAACCTTTGACGGCGTTTCCGTAAGAAAAACAACTACCGCTCTCGGACTTCGCACCGACTCCTCTATGAGATACGAGAAGATGCTTGACCCCGAGCTTTGTAAAACGGCTACTTCTCGCCTCCTGAAGCTGCTTTCGGAGTGCGACGGAGGCGCAAGAGTCATTTCCTCCTATACCGACGTGTACGTAAATCGTTATCCTACGATAGTTCTTGATTTTGATAAGAGATACGTTGATCGCTACACGGGTATAGACATCAGCTGTGAAAAGATCACCAGAACCCTCACCGGACTTGGCTTTGAGGTTAAGCGCGACGCTGATAAGTTTACGGTTACCGTACCCACCTGGCGCGCGACTAAGGACGTTACGATAAAGGCTGATATTATCGAGGAAATAACCAGAATTTACGGCTACGATAACTTTGAGGTGTTCACGTCAGAAAGTGCCCTCGCGCCTGTGCGCAAGGAGGTACTTAAGTCGGATGAGGACAGAATGAAGGATATTCTTGTCAAGAGCTACCGTATGCACGAGGTTCACTCTTATATCTGGTCGGACGTTGAGAAAAACCGCGAGCTTGGTATTGCAACTCCTGAAAACGTGAAAATTATTAATGCACAGACTCCCGACCATAAGTATCTGCGCGTTTCTATGATACCCACCCTCCTCTCCTTCGTTAAGGAGAATCGCGGATATCTTGACAGCTTCGGAATCTTTGAGATAGGCCACGTTGTCGACGGCCTTAAGGCAAACGGCTACTGCAACGAGCAAAAGAAGCTTGGATGCGTCCTCTTCTCTAAAACCGCAACGGAGGAGGAAGTGTTTATGAATGCTCGCGATATGATATCCGAGCTTGTGGGCGACGTGCTTCATAAATCCGCAAAGTTCTCCTCGGCAGAGCCGAAGTTCGATTTCACCCATCCCGTAAATACCTACGATGTTTCCGTAGATGGCAAAACGGTCGGATATCTTTCCGTGCCTCATCCCTCGGTCGTGCAGAATATTGATAAGAAGTGCGCGGTTTCATTCTTTGAGATCTATACGGAGGCGTTTGCTTCTGTGAAGGCGGGCACAACGGAGTATTCCGAGCCCTCCAAGTTCCCGGCAATCAATATCGATATGACCTTTAATTCCGAAGTTGCGGCACTCGACTTTGACAGTCTTACCGCTCTTGCAAAATCTGCAGCGGGTAACGTGCTTGACGACGTAAAGGTCAAGGACATCTATTCCGCCGACGGAGTGGTAGCCCTGACGCTTCGCTTCTCCTTTGTTTCAAGCGAGCGCACGCTCTCAAAGCAGGAGCTGCAGCCCATTATGGACGAAATAATCAACGCCATCGGACTTGAGGTAAAAGCATAAAACAAAAGCCTTGTGACAAAAATCACAAGGCTTTTTAAAATTAAAGTGGCGGAGCTGATCTGGCTCCGCCACGTCTTTATTTTACGGAAGTACTCCGTCGGGAACAGTTCCGTTCTCAAGGTAATCAAGATATGCGTCGTAGTAGGAGAGAATAATATCGTTTATCTCGTCATCCGTGATTTCTGAAAGCTCACTGTGATGCTCCGATATGTATTCAGCCATCGTGTCTACGATTTCGGGCTCAAGCTCTATATTGTTCTGCTTAAGAACCGTGTCAAGCGATCCGGATACCGCCTCAACGTATTCCTCATCGGTTGCATAATCGTCTTTGTTGATCTGCAGAACCTCATCGTTAAGTCCCGTCTTTACGTTGTCATATACGTCCACCATCTCGGGGCTTAAGCCTGCCTGCTGGCTCATAACCGTAATTGAGAGCTTTGCAAGCAAGGTTACAAGGGGTTTCGTTCTTTCGTTGGCACTAATTACGTCAATCACCTTGTTAACCGCAGTTTTTCCGCCCTCGTCGCGCTTGGTCAGGGCGTTAAGAAGTGCGCTTGATTCAGAGCCAATTGAGGAAAGGACTCCTTCACGCGAGAGAATGAAGAATACCTCGGCGACAGTATCAAGGTCGCGATTAACGTTTGTGGGGTCTGTGGTTTCAAATATAGAGATAGCCGAGTCTATGATCGAGTCAAACGGAGCTTCCGCCTTTATATCGATCGCACCGTTTTTGTAAGCGTAAGCCGCGGTCTTGATCGCGCTGGCGAGAATCCTTGTAAGAAATTCGTCGTCTTCTACTATATCAAGTATGTTTTTAACTGCCTGCTCGTTTTCGGGGGTAAGGTTTTTGAAATCTGCACCGTCAAGCTTCACCGCCTCGCCAATAATCAATGCGATGTCGGGGAACAGCTCTGTCATATTGTGATCCTTGCCGTCTATTTCCACAGTCGCAATATTCTCGTAAAGGGCGTTTATACCAAGAGGTCCAAGCACCGAGAAGCAGGGGTCCTTCGTAATTGGCTCAATATCGGACCATACGTCCGTTACGACCTTGGTTGCCTCGTTGTCGGGAGCTTCGCGGTTAAGCGTATCCACCGCACCACCAAACGCGTTGCCAAGTCCGATAAGCGGCATAAGTATGATACCCGTTACCGCAACGCCCTGCACGAAGCCGAGTGCCATTCCGGCAATGCGAGTAATAAAATTATTTCTGCGCTTTGAAAAGCCGAACAGCGTGGAAAGAACGCCGTGAACTATAAGCATAAGTCCGCTGATAACAATAAATGCAAGAACAAAGCAGATGGGCGCGACAAACAGCGACATGAAAAGGTGACAAACGAGCTGCAGGGACGCGGGATCTAACGATTCGATCCAGCTCATATCTGCGTCTTGCGCAAAAAGACCCATTGATTGAAAAAATTCGCCGACCTCTGCCGGGCTTTTCGTGCCGACAAAATCAATTGTTTGCTTGTAAGCAGAATTGGTAGCTAAAAGTGCGAGAATTACCGACACCACTATCGTTATAACTCTCACGAGCTGGCGTGCTGCGCCTCTGGAAAGGCCTTTAAGAGCACCTATCACTCCAAGCACCAACGCCACAAGCACAAATGGCATAGTTGTTGCAAAGGAAAGAGCTGTTTGCATAACTAAAATCTCCTAAATAGTTAAATCTTTTTTATTTATGATACCATTAAATGCAAGCTTTGTCAACAAATTATTCACATTTTGTTTTTAGCTGATACGCCTTAAGCACGGCTATCTGTGTTTTTGCGTCCTTTATTTCTCCCGACATAACCATCTCGTAAAGTCTGTCGAGCGTCACGTACTGAACGTCCAGAAATTCGTCCTCGTCAAGCTCGCGCTCGGTAAATGTGATATCTTCCGCCATATACATCTGTATTCTTTCGCTGATAAGCGCAGGGGAGGGAACCATCTCTCCAAGGTAGGTGTATTTCTTTGCTACCGCA
>JAGCJI010000087.1 GCA_017648085.1 Clostridia bacterium
GTTTTTGCGAAAAAACTTTTCAACTTGTAAAAAGTCTGCCGGTTGTGTTTATAAGAGGTAGTCAGCTCTATTAAATTACTTTGTATATCCGCAATGTCTTGCGGCGTTTATCAGGGGATCGTTGGGATTTTCAATAATGATGTTTTTCCATTCTTCGCTCGTACCCCTATAATAAACGTCCTTAAGAGCGTCGCAGTCGGCAAAAGCGCAGTTTCCGATGAAGGTTATTTTGTTGCCCAAAACAATACTTTTGAACGCGCTGCAATATTGGAACGCGTGTCCCTCAATAATCTCAACGTTTTTACCGACGGTTAGGTTTTCAAGCTTCGTGCAAGACGAGAAGGCGCAGGAGCCAACGACCTCGACACCGTCACCCATAACCACCGTAGTAAGATTTGTGCAGTTATAAAAGGCGAAATCGCCGATTTTTACAACACCGTTGCCCATGACAACGCCGGTAATATTTGCTTCTCTGAATGCATTTTCAATAATTTCGTAGCTGTCTCCGCCAAAGCTCTCGGGAAGGGTAAGGTTGGTATCGTTTTTAGTGTAATCGAGCAGGTAATTCGTGCCGCCTATCCTGCAGAAAAGATAACCGTCCTGCAAAACCATCTCGCTCTCACCCGCGTGTACATATACTCCCTCTATTTCAACGGAAAGGGCGGAGTTGTTTACGATTTCAATAAGCTTTTCGCTTCTGCTGAACGCTGATGCGGAGAGCGCGGTAAGACCGGTGCCGAGAGTTACGCTTCTTAACCGTTCACACCCGCCAAATGCGAGAACGCCGACAGACTGAACGTTGTTTCCTAAAACGACACTTCTTATTTTATTACAGTACTCAATCGCGCCGTCCTCAATAGACGTAACGCTGTCGGGAAGAGTTATGCCTTCAAGACCGCTGGCGCAAAATGCGGACGTGCCGATGCTCTTGCAAACGGAGTTCTCTATAAATACGAGGCGCGTGACGTTTGCGTTCTCGAAAAAAAGATAGTCCGGGACCTCGGTCGCGTTTTTGCCTACGGTCACGGTGATGCCCGTGCCGTCAGCACCCGCATTGCTAAATATCTGATGATTTTGGGAAAGCTCGTCTATCTTTTCGGCATCGAAATATATGTTTGTGAGCGAAGCGCAGCCGTAAAACGCCTCGTTTCCAATGTGTGTAACCTGCTTTGGAACGGTTATGGATTTAAAGCAGGAGACGGAGTGAAATGCGCCGGCTGGTATGCTCGTTACGTCGTCGGGTATGACGAGGTCGGTGACGAGCTTGCCGTTCAGGTATAGCTTGCTTGCAATAAACAGAGGGTTTGCGAGCTCATCCGCAAAGGCGATATTGCACCACGCGCTCAAGCTTTCAATATATACGCTTGAAAGAGAGCTGCATTCGGAAAACGCGTAACCGTCAATAAAAGAAACGCTGCTCGGGACGGTTACGCTTTTGAGCGAGCTGCAGCCGCTGAAGGTGTGGCGCCTAATCGTGGTAAGCTTGTTTGGAATAATTACGTCGGTAAGAGCCGCACATTTATAGAATGCGCTTTCGTCAATATCCGTAATGCTGTTCGGTAAATTTATGCTTTTAAGGGCGGAGCAGTCGTTGAACGCCGCCTCTCCGATATAAACGAGCTTGTCGGAAAGGGTGACACTTTTAAGCTTTGGGCATCCGTCAAAGGTTTTTCTTTCAATGCGGGTAACGCCGCTGCCTATTTTTACGCTTTTAAGGTTAGAGCACGCGGCAAACGCCTGTTCTCCTATTACAGTTACGCTGTCCGGAATAATTATAGACTGAATTATTTCGTTGTTGAAAAATGCCTTCTCACAGATTCCGGTGACGGGCAGATCGTTATAGGTCTCGGGCACAACAACCTTTTTTCCGGTATGAGTACCCAATCCGGACACGCTGTAGGATTCTCTGTCCTCGTTTAAGGTGTAGGCAAGCTCGCCGCTATCGCCGCAGGAGCAAAGAGAAAAAATAACCGTGCCCATCATTAAAGTTAAAAATAAAACACAAAAAACGCGCTTCATGTGTCGTTTCCTCTCGCAATTTATTGAACGGAAAACCGTAATTTATTATATCACCCCTCGGGGTACAAAGTCAATACTGTAAAGCGCAAAGGGGCAAGGATGTTTTGTCTGAACGTCGCCAAAGCGCAAAAAAGCGAGGTACAGAGCAAAATCCATACCTCGCCTATTTTGTTTTGATTAAGGAGCGGTTCAGTTAACGAATCCGATTTTTCGTCTTACCTTGGACATAGTGCGACGGGCGTAATATGCCGCCTCGTCCGCGCCTGCCTTCATAACCGCCTCAAGATGCGCCTTGTCCTTCATAAGTCTTGCAAATTCATCGCGCACGGGTGCGAGTCCGTCAGCGCAGGCTTCACCTACGGCAAGCTTGAAGTCGCCGTAACCGCGGCCGTCAAACTCGCGCTCGATTTCATCAAAGCTTTTGCCCGTAAACGCCTTGTAAATCGTCATAAGATTTGACACGCCCGGCTTGTCTTCGCTATATCTGACGCAAGCGTCGGAGTCGGTAACCGCCTTTTTGAATTTACGCATTACGTCGTCCTTTGAGTCAAGAATATAAACTACCGCGTTCTGATTCGGGTCGGATTTCGACATTTTCTGCATAGGCTCGGCAAGCGACATTATTTTCA
>JAGCJI010000088.1 GCA_017648085.1 Clostridia bacterium
ATATACTATACCCAGTGAGGTAAGTTATGAAAAATATATATAAATCAGTAGATGAGCTTATAGGCAAAACGCCGCTCGTTGAGTTATGTAAAATAGAGAAAGATTTAGGTCTTTCGGCTAAAATATTTGCAAAGCTTGAATATTTCAACCCTGCCGGCTCGGTAAAGGATAGGGTAGCAAAGGCAATGCTTGACGATGCCGAGGAGCGCGGAATACTCAATGCCGATTCCGTTATAATTGAGCCCACCTCGGGTAACACGGGTATCGGTATCGCAGCCGTTGCGGCGTCCCGCGGCTATCAGGTAATAATAGTTATGCCCGACACTATGTCGGAGGAGCGGAGGCGTATGATGCAGGCCTACGGTGCGCATCTTGTTTTAACTGACGGTGCGCTCGGTATGCAGGGCTCAATAGATAAGGCGGAGGAGCTTGCCGCAAAAATTCCCGGTGCATTTATCGCGGGACAGTTCGATAACCCCGCAAACTCTCGCGCGCACCTTGAGGGCACGGGCCCCGAGATATACGGGGACACCGACGGCGAGGTGGATATATTCGTCGCAGGAGTTGGCACGGGCGGAACTATCAGCGGTGTCGGAGAATATTTAAAGTCTAAAAACAGCAGCGTCAAGGTTATTGCCGTCGAGCCGCAGAGCTCACCCGTGCTTTCGGGCGGCAAAAAGGGCGCACACGGAATTCAGGGTATCGGCGCGGGATTTGTGCCGTCGGTTCTGAATACCGATATATATGACGAGGTTATAAGAGTCACCGACGAGCAGGCGTATGAAGCGGCACGCTTCGTTGCCAAAACCGAGGGAATAGCGGTCGGCATATCCTCGGGCGCAGCTTTATTTGCTGCAGTTTCCGTCGCATCACGCCCCGAAAATTACGGCAAAAATATAGTTGTCTTATTCCCCGACTCAATAGACAGATATCTTTCTACAGCATTATTTGATTAGGAGTAATAAAAAAATGAAATTCGGTATGCCCGCACTCGTAGAGTGCAAGGATATAGTTGAATGCGTGCGCGTTGCGCACGAAAACAGCCTCGATTTTGTCGAGATAAATATGAGCTTTCCGCAGTATATCCCCGAAAACAGCGATGCGGAGCTTTATCGCACCCTCACGCGTGAGACCGGCGTTTTCTACACCATTCACGCTGACGAGCAGTTAAATCCCTTTGATTTTAACCCCGCCGTTTCAAAAACCTACTTCAAGGTTATGGCGGACTGTATTGACTTTGCCAAAAAAATCGGCGCGCCGGTCATAAATATGCATCTTATAAAGGGTGTGTACGTAACCCTGCCGGGCAAGGTGATACTTCTCACCGACGTATACCGTGAAAATTACCTTGAACGCGTGCGCGAGTTTATCGCAATGTGCGAGAGGGAAATAGGTGACGCCCCCCTTAAAATAGCCATCGAAAACGTTGACTCTAACCCCTTTACCGAAAGTCAGCTTGTCGCTCTTGAATACTTTATGAAGAGCCCGGCTTTTGCTCTTACTCTTGACGTCGGACACGACGACTGTATGGGCGGCAAGGATAGGGGCGTGTTCCAAAAACACCCCGATAAGCTCTATCATATGCATCTTCACGATAGCGACGGAGCGCATCCGCATCTTCCGCTTGGTGAGGGAAAAATCGACATAGCGGAAAAAATAGCTATGCTTTCCGAAAGCTCCACCTGTCTTGTTGAGGTTAAAACTGTGGCGGGACTTAAAACCAGCGTAGAATATCTGAAAGGGAAGGGTTATATCAGATGACGTCAAAAGAGAGATTTATAGAGGTTTATAACAAGCATATCAAAAGAGAGGGCGCGGCACAGCTGCTTGAATACCTTCTCTCATCCGACTTTTTCACAGCCCCCGCAAGCTCAAGATTTCACCTCTCGTGTGAGGGCGGACTCTGTGAGCATTCTCTCAACGTATACGATTGCCTCGTCAGCTATCTTGATACCAAGCGCGCACGCGAAACCTTTGGCTTTTCATATTCCGACGAGAGTATCGCAATAGTATCTCTTCTTCACGACCTTTGCAAGATTGGTGTTTATAAAAAGGGCTTCCGCAACGTAAAGGATGAGAAGGGTGCTTGGCAAAGAGTCGACACCTTTGAATATGAGGATAAGCTCCCCTACGGCCACGGCGAAAAGAGCGTTTATATAATTTCCGGCTTTATGCGCCTGACTCGTGAGGAGGCGTTTGCTATCCGTTATCATATGGGCTACTCCTCGACCGAGGACGCGCGCAACGTCGCCGCCGCGTTTGAAATGTTCCCCCTCGCATTTGCGCTCTCCACCGCAGATAGCGAGGCAACTTACTTTATCGAAAGCGAGAAAAAGTGAGCATAAATTGAAAAGTAGCACCGCGAAGAAAGGATTTGAGATAAATGAGCGATAAACTTGAAAAGCTTGGTGTTATCGGATGTATTCTTTCCATAATCTTTTTTCCAATACTTGTAATACTCAAGCTAGTCAAGAAATATGGCGGCTGAAGCAATGAACGATCAGTTGTTAGATTACTCTATGACATTTAGTGAATGTCACACCTTGCATTTTAACACAATATAATAGATTTGTCAATCACTGAATGTCAAAAAAGAGGTGCAAAATGTTCAAGAACAAAAATGGGGGCAGGAACAATCTATGCGGCGATAATATTCGCAAGCTTAGGTTGGATTTTCCTACAAAGCTTTCGCAAAGAGCTCTTGCGGATAAAATGCAGCTTATTGGTATAGACGTAGATAAGAATGCTATACAAAGAATAGAAAGCGGAAAAAGATTTGTTACCGACATAGAACTGAAGGCTTTCTCTGAAATATTTGGAGTTAGTCTTGACAAGCTTATTTAACCGCAGAAAAAGCGCATAAAAAAGAAGAAATTCACAGAATTTCAACCTCAAAAATCAAAAGCGTAAAAAAACAGAGCGAAGCTATCACAGCAAAGTGATAACTCCGCTCTTTTTCGGTTATGCCTAAACAAAGCAGCCGGCGGCTAGCTTGATTTGGAGCAGAAATCGTCGGCTGACGAGCGTGAGGCGTACAATGGTACGCCGAGCAAGGAAACGACGGTAGAAAAAGAGCATAAAAATAAGAAATTCACAGAATTTCAACCTCAAAAATCAAAAGCGTAAAAAAAATAGAGCGAAGCTACCACATTTTGTGATAACTCCGCTCTTTTTCGGTTATGCCTAAATCAAGCAGCCGAGATTAGTTGCCGTATCTCTTGCGTCCTACGTAAGAGGTGTGAAGCGCGTGGTGCGCCGCATGGCAGCCATATCCGCCCTTGAAGTAGTTATCGTAAACTTCCTTAACGATGGGATTCTCGTGCGACTTACGCATCGTCATTGCTTCATCCTGGTCGTAAAGAGCCTTAGCTCTTACAGCCTTAAGGTCAACGGTGTCGCGTACGTGCTGGGGCTGAATGGGCTGACCGCCGCCGTTTACACAGCCGCCGGGGCATCCCATGATCTCAACGAAGGTCCAATCAGCCTCGCCGGATGCGATCTTGTCCATAACAACCTTTGCATTAGCCGCGCCGGATGCTACGCAAACCTTGATATCCATGCCTGCGATGTTGTAGGTCGCTTCCTTAAGTCCCTCAGTTCCACGAACCTCGGAGAATACAAGCTCCTTGTTGTCCTTGTCGGTAAGAACGTCGTTTGCGGTACGAAGTGCCGCTTCCATAACGCCGCCGGTTGCACCGAAGATAACAGCCGCACCGGTATCGATACCGAGGGTCGTGTCAAATTCTTCGTCAGGAAGTGCAGTAAACTTAATACCTGCGCGTCCAATCATTCTTGCAAGCTCACGGGTGGTAAGAGCAACGTCAACGTCAGCAATGCCTTCGCCTGCTGCGGACATATCATCTCTCTCTACCTCAAACTTCTTTGCGGTACAGGGCATGATGGAAACTACGAAAATATCCTTGGGGTCATATCCCATCTTATCAGCCCAGTAGGTCTTGATAAGTGCGCCGCCCATCTGCTGGGGGGACTTGCAGGAGGAGAGGTGAGCAATATATTCGGGATAGTAGTACTCACAGAACTTAACCCAACCGGGTGAGCAGGAGGTAATCATAGGAAGCTTGCCGCCGTTCTTAACTCTCTCAAGAAGCTCGGTTGCCTC
>JAGCJI010000089.1 GCA_017648085.1 Clostridia bacterium
CTTACCGCCGTACATGGTGGAAGTCCTTGCGGAAATGAAGGAAAAGAAAACCTGCGACTGGATGTTCCCGTCCCCCGTCAAGGAAGGCGAACCGAGAAATCCTACTTCGCTACTGCACCGTTTCAAACTAATTTTGCAAAGGTCGGGTTGCAAGGATATCCGCTTCCACGATTTACGGCACACTTTCGCGACGATGGCGATAGAAAACGGAATGGACGTGAAAACGCTGTCGGGAATTATCGGGCATATCAGCGCGGAAACGACCTTGAATATCTATTCGCATATCACGGACACGATGCGTGTGCAGGCATCGGTAAAAATCGACCGCAAAATCGGCGGTACAAACGCGGAAATGCCTGAGCCGAAGAACGAGCCGTCCAAAACGGTATCGAGCGAAATTGACGGCTTTTTCGAGCCGTACAAGCCAAAGATAAGAAAATCGGGGACGGGGTGTATCTATCAAGTGAACGAGAATCTGTGGGAAGGGAGTTTTTATCCGAGACTGCCTGGCGGAAAGCGAAAGAAATTCAACGTCTACGCCAAGACGAGAGAGAAATGCGAGAAGAAGCTCGCCAAGATGATAGCCGAAAAGAAAGCGGAAATCGCCAAGATGAAACAAGCACAAAAAAAGGGGTGACCAAGCTGGTCACCCCTCAAATTTTGATACGCAGTAAACAAAGAAAAATAATGTTATTCTTGAGTTTTCTTTTTATTAGACTTTATTTGAAAATGCTTCTTTATAAATGCCAAGAGAATAAGTCCTAAAATCGGGAAAATAGCAGCGATAAGCATACCCATCTTAAACCCAATGTCTTCTGGCGATAAGGATAAGGTGTTCGCTAAGTTTATCGCCCATTCGCTAACGGAAATATTGTCTACGATAATACCGAGCGTCTGCGGCGCAACCGAAGCACCGAGGTCGCCGCCTGCTGCCATCAAAGCGTATGCCGCAACACCGAGCATGGGGATTTTCTCTTCCATTAAGATAAGTGTTCCAGGCCACAGCATAGAGGTGCAAATCCCCAGTCCAACGCAAGCGATAAGAGAAAGAATATCGTTTGGAGAAAAGGCTACGAATACATACAGAACTGCCGCCCCTGCCATACTCCAACACAAAACCTTGAAAATATTTTTTCCGAATTTTGCATAAGCCGTTCTTGTGAGTGCAAGCAATACTGCAAAAAGGCACATACCAAAAATGTCGCCCCAAACCTTAGGCATATGCAATACGTTTTCGGTGTATACGGAAATCCAGTTTGACATCGTATTTTCAGCGCAAGCGCCCAAGAAAATACACATCATACACAAAATAAGCCCAATCGTTCTGTGTTTGGAACGAACCTTTTCCGTTTTTTCATGGCTAACGTCCATTTCAGGAAGTTTTGCCGTCATTAAAAGGATAGATGCAATAACGGGAAGAGATGCCCAAAAAAAGGTAAGGTACGTCCAGTATTGATTGCCAATAAATTGAAGAACGACCGTGCTGATGAGCACAACGCCGACCAACCCATAGCCGTAAAGAGAATGGAGCGTACTCATATCCTTGTCGGGAGTATCCGATGGCAATGCGGCAACGGTGGGGCTGATTAACACTTCACCAAGCCCTGCAGCAACAGAAAAAAGAATTGTGCCTATAACAAGTCCTATATAGGCGTAATTAGGCTGTATCATAGGAATTAAAGCGTATAGACATAATCCCGCTGCCGTCAACAAAGGCATTATGCGAAGTGTTTTGTGTATATTGAAATATTTGCTCAAAAAGCTGAAAATAAGGTCTATGCCAAGCTGTGTGCAAAAGTTGATTAGTACGAGCGTTCCAAGCAGTGTGTAAGAAATCCCATATAATTCTCTAAATGTTGCAAACAACAGCGGCGGTAAACTAAACACCGACGACATAGCAAGATATGTAAAGTAGCAGGTGTACTTTGTTCGTTTATATTTTGCTTTTTCCATGGTTAAAACTCCTGATATACGTTTGAATTACCTTGACGAAAAAATGTCACTATGATATAATTATAACGCCAAAAAAAGTGAAAATATATAACAATTATATATTTTTATGGTAAAATAGTGTCAATATGAGGGTTTATATGGATAATATTATTTTTTCATTTGACGAAACAAAACGAGAACGGTTTGAGTATCCCAATCGTTCCTTTCCATTTATTACGTGGATAGGGAGTTTTAATGCTTTTGCCGACCGCTGTTTGGTCTGTCACTGGCACGGCGAATTTGAATACGACGTGGTGCTGTCGGGATGTGTAGATTATTATATCGACGGAAAGCATATAAGGGCAAGCCAAGGGGATGTGGTTTTTATCAATTCAAACGCTATGCATACGGCAACGCAGGTTGGCAATGAATGTGCAAGTATATATACTGTCAGTTTTTTGCCGTCGTTATTTACCAGTGGGAATAATACTCCTTTTTATAAAAAATATTTTCAGTCCATATTGCAATCGAATATAAAAGGTTTTTTCGTGGATAATAAAACAAGTACGGGAAAACGGATAACGGAATTGTTGCAAAAAATATATGC
>JAGCJI010000011.1 GCA_017648085.1 Clostridia bacterium
CTGTCAAATAAAAACAAATCCCAATTTGTCGAGTAGTTAATAGAACAAAATCACACACCTTTTTGCTGTTCTTACCTATGTTTACACACCTTTTAGTCGCTCTTTCGCGTGTCGCCCGACAAATCGTGGCAATAGCGGTATATTGGCAGCCCGCCGCACTCATCAAAGTTAACAAGCCCCATACTTAAAAGGCCCATTTTGCGATTATTAGAGCTGTTAAAATCCGGCTCCATGATTACGCTGAGCACGGTTGAAGAAATCGCGTTTGAAAATACGTACGCACCGTTTTCAAACTTCACGTCACTCTCGCTTGATACGTCTATTTCGTCACCGGATTTGACGTATTGACGGAGCGATACCGTGCTTCCCTCGGGAATCGTGTCATATTTCACGCCGTGGCACGCAAGCAGATCAAGAATTTTCTGTTCAGATTTAATTCCTTTAGGAATTATGTAAGCCGTCGGACGGGGGCGGGATTTCAGGGCGGTAGTATGCTCGTAGTAATCTAAGCTTTCGGGCGTGAGCGCCATTCCGCTTGGAACGTCTATCATAGGCGAAAGCAGGCTTCCGGTCTGCGACTTGGTGTGCTCAAGCACCACAAGCCTCTCCTCGCTATACGTCTTTCCTATCTCTATCATCCTCTCACGGCTTGATCTGACTATTTTTATGATTTCGTCCGCGTGTTCTGCCGCATACTCTATTACAGTAGATGCCAGAACGTATTGAGCCATTACACGGCGCGCCATGCAGTAGCTGCCGAGCGTAGTTCCTCCGGGCGTTTCCACAAGGTATGAAATGGAGTTTCGTGTTCCGAAATAACTGCTTCCGGCGCATCCGCCCGCCGCAGATGCGAGTCCTCGATAAAAATACGTGCGTAAACCGAGATCGCGGCCTTTTTCTATCGCCTTAAGTGCGATTTTCATCGCCGTTTCGGTCATTATGGCAGGGTGGTTTAACGCACCCGCACCGGCCTGGATCTCCATATCGGCACAGTACGCCTTATCCGTTGTTAAAACGTTGCTTGACTCCTCGTGTCCGTCGATAGCAATCTCCGGCAGGAAAAGGTTATATGCAGAAACGACCATACGTATTTCTTTGTTGTTTTGTGAAAGGTAATCTCTGTTCATATCCTCCATGGTGGTAGGAGCTTCTCTTATGACCTCGACTGCACCGTCAAGGTTTATTCGGGGAATTATATAAACGTCCGTCGATGAAAGCGCCTTAGCACCAAAATCACCGGAAAGAGCCATCATCATAGCAAGTGCGCCCTATGTCGACGCCGGCTCGTTTGCGTGTATTTCGGCGGTGTATTGCACGGTGGGCTTGCCGTTGCCTCTTATTATTTCCGCAGCCTCTTGTAGCGTTGATCCGCTCACGTCATTTTGCGTGAACAGAACAAGCGGCATATCAAACCCGTATTTCGGAGATTTACCAAGGCTGAATACGTACATATTCTTGTTGCTTTGGCTTAATTTTTCGATAAAGGCGTACATCTCTTCGTTAGTGGTTTGCTTATGCTTACCGCAGTAATTTTCGGGGCGCGTAAATCGCGGAGTAACGAAAAGGTGAGGGTATTTATCACGCCAAACGGTTTTTTCGGTGGCAAGATTTGCTTCTATAAACTCTTTAGAGTTTAGCATCACGAATCCGCTCTCATATCCGTCACCGGAAAGCTTGCTTAGCTGAACGTCAATTTGCGTGCTTGACTTAGCCTTATCTTCGGTGTAGTTGATTATTTGGCACACCGCGGTATGGCCCTCCATCGATGCCGCGTAATGATATATTCCTGCCGAAAGATTTTCGTAAAAATGAGATATCCGGCCCTCATATCTTTCGGTAGCTGTCGGCAAAATAGCGTTTTCCGGGCTTATAGCCTTGAAATAGTTTTTGCCTGATGGCACGCCGCTATATAACCCTACAATGGCCCCATTCGGTGCCGTAACAGTCAGTCCGCATCTTACGTCTGTTTGCTTCATTTTCTGCCCCTCCACATATGTGGATTTTATATTTTAACGTATAGCGGCAATATAGCATACCGCACCCATAAAGTCAAGAACTTCGTTTTTGAATCTATTGACAAATAAAGATATTGACATAGCAATTTTGTTATGATATTATTAGAGTAGAACTCGAAAGGAGTAGAAGTATGAACAAAAAATCGGTTTTACATTTAGTATTAAAAATAATCGGCTTTATCGGAGTTGCCGTAGGCATAGCCGGATTTATAATATCTGCGAACGGCTTCGGTGATTTTGAAAGCAACAACTTTATGATTGGCAGTATTATGGGCACGTTTGGTCTTTTTGTCGGTATTGCTTGCTTGATATTCGGCTTCGCGCCCCAGATTATGAAGGCGCAGCTGAATACTGTTCAGCGTATCCAGCAGGAAAACAAAGACGTTTTGCAGGATATAGCAACCACCCAGGCTGAAATCACGTCCGATGCTGTTACAACAACTGCCGCGGCCGTCAAACGCGGACTTGAAGATCAAATTTTCTGCAAGCATTGCGGCAAACAGATAGATGCAGATTCAACGTTCTGCTCCTCCTGCGGAGGAAAACAGTAAATAAAGCAAAAAGGACACCGACTTGGGTGTCCTTTTCTATATCAACACAAGTTATCCATTTTTTCTTGGTTAACTCGTATTCGTAATCGCGTATAAGTATGCTTCTTTGAGCGCAATTATTTCAACTTTATTATATCATAAAACCGCTTGAATGTCAAATGATGCATCGCCTATGGCGATATGATGAATTTGCTTTTCAAATATGATGTTGCTCCACTTCGTTCCGCAATGATGCGATGTTTGCCCAATGTGCCGTCAGGCACACATCATTCGCGAAGCGAACATCATTGGCGGAGCCAACATCATTTGCCGAAGGCAAACATCATTCAAAAAACGCACCTTTGTCGGTAGACAAAAGTGCGTTTTTTGTTGGTGGAGACAACTAGACTCGAACTAGTGACCCCTTGCATGTCAAGCAAGTACTCTAACCAACTGAGCTATGCCTCCTTGCCACGATAATATTATACAACAAAAAAATCATTTGTCAATAGAAAAACGAAAAGTTCTGCTTTTTGGAAATCTCTTACTATTGACAATAAGTTTTCGGGGTGCTATAATTTTATTATATTTGCGAAAAAAGTAGAAAGGGGATGAAGCATGAAAAAGAATATACGCATATTTGCCGCGGTTCTTGCGGCGGTTGCACTTTTATCCTGTCTGTCTGGATTTTCGGCAGCAGCGGTTGACAGAAACTATTCCGATCCCCTAGCTACTGCCAGGGCAGAGCTTTACGGCGGTGATTTCCTCGAAAAGCATTTCGGATTTTCTCTCTCTGATGCGGAGAAAAATTATCTCGCCATCCATGACGACTTTTTCCTCTCCTACAATTCCGTAATTCCGTCGGGCTACGTTACCGTCAAATATGACGAAGCAGGGAAGAGCCTTGAGGTGAACGCGAAGGACTATTCGTATCTGGCGACCAACGGAGTACACGTCGTTTGGCATCCTTATTCCGTGAGAATTGAGGGGTGCGGTGAGTTTTTCTTTTCCTCTCCCTCGCTTACGGTAAGCCTGACCGATACCGCGGGTGAGGAGGTAAGGGTAAGCTATAAGGCTGAATTTAATGTTGAAAAGGACGTTGTAAACAAGCTTTTGAATATGGCTTACAACGATGCCGTCCGACTTAAAGCCGAGGTTGAAGCCGAAATCGCTGCCTATGAGGCGGCACGCCTGGAATACGAATCCGACACTAAAAAATACAATGAATATATCGCCAATCTGGCACTTTATAAGGAATATCTCATAGCAAAGCGCATTTACGACGAGTCCCTCGCGGAATACGAGGAATACGTAGCCGACCTTGAGGCATATACCGCGGCAAAGGCGGAATACGACGCCTACGTCATTGAACGCGATAAGTATAACGAAGCGTATGCAAAATACAGCGAATACCTCGTATATATGGAGCAATATCCCGCAAAGCTTGCAGCGTACGAGCAATACCTCAAAAACGTTGAGCTCGTAAAAAAGCAGTTAAGCATCATTGATCAGACCAAGGACAGTATCACGAGCCTTGAGCGTAGTATATACGCTGCTATAATGGGTGATACCGTTACCAGCGTTATCGCAAACAAGGATATTATAGCCAGCAACCTTACCGGCGCCGATCCCGCCGCGGTGGACAGGGCGGGTATTGCCACCACGAATCTGCGCACCCTTCTCAAAACTTATTTTTCCTTTGGAACGGAAAAGGAAAAGTACACCTATTACGTAACCAATTACGACAGCTTCCGCAACAACTTTGCCGAGCTGCTCCGTTCTCTTGATAAGCTATATCTCAACAAACGCATCCGCGGACTCATGATAGCAGAGGGAAAGCAGGAAAAATACGTCATCCTCGTAGCCCAGCTTTATTATGTGACTGTTGCACTTTGGGACACTCCCGTGTCAAATTACGACGGTAACGGATACTTTGATTCCTCTTATATGGTTGGAAAGAGCACGTCCTATTACAAGGATGCGGCAAAGCCTGCCGATATACTTAAAACTCCCGCTTATATGACCGACACGAACACCGCCACGCCTATATCCGGAGGTTATCCCACGCCGGTGGAAAAGCCGATTTACGTGACGATGGACGAGCCGCAAAAGCCGACCGAAGTCAAAAAGCCTATCCCCCCGGAGCGAGAGGTGCAAAAGCCCGTCGAGCCCGCCGCGGTGGACGAGCCGACTGAAGCTAAAAAGCCGGGCGCAGCTCCTATCCCTTACGTTGTACCAAGAGAGGTTTCCGCTCTCATAGAAGCCTACGATGCGGGCCTCGTTACTCAAAAAGCCGAGGTTGCGGAGGACGTTACCTTCGCACCCACGGTATCCGTAGTCAGAAATTACGTATCTCCAAAGGAGGTGACCGTACGCTTTTACGGCACGTCTGCCGTAGGTGAAACGGAAAAGCTGCTCTACGAAATTACCGTCGATAGCGGCAGTGCTATCGATTACCGCGGTCCTGCACCCGTTATGGCGGAGGAAAGATTTTATTTTTACCGTCACAGCGGCTGGGTGGATTCCGACGGAAACCGCCGCGATATAAGCACCGTCAATACCGATATGGAGCTATACGCCGCTTTTGAACGGGTGGAGAAGCCCTATACTGTGAAATGGCTCGTCGGTGACATCCTCCTTGACTCTTGCCCGGAAAACCCATCTCTCCCCGACGACGGAGTTTCCTTCTACGTATTTAATCAATGGGAGAAAACCTACCGCGTTGACTCCGAAACGGGTGAGGAAACCATTGACGTTATATGGGTTGCTCATTTTACCCGCCACGAGTACGCTACCGCTCCCTCCGGAATCCTTGACCTTCAGGTTTCGGAAGACAAGTACGTCCTATCGGTCAGAAACGGCTCTAGCGTAAATTTCGCAACTCTCCTTGAAAAAATAGCCGGAGAAGGCGAGCTTACCGTTAAAACCGATAAGGGCATCGCATCCTTCTCGTTTGCTGAAACTCTTGCCCTGTACAACGCAGGTGTCGTATCCGTCACTATGCGCGCAATGCAGCTCTCTATGGGTGAATATACCTACTCCGTGTCGCTTTACGATGCAAACGGAGAGCAGTCCGCACATGTTGCCAGAATGACGTTCAGCGCCCATTGTATTGCAAAAACGCCTACGCATCTCGTCGTTTTCTATAACGATGACGGACAGCGCCGTCCTATAAAATCCACCTACGATTCCGATGCTCGTCAAGTTTCCTTCTCGGCACTCACCGACAATACCTATCACGCCAAGGTTGAATATACGCTTGATGCCGTCAGCACCTCCGACGTCACCGTCGCGCTTGACAAGAATATTGCGGTAGAGGGTGAGCGCGTGAAGATTCAGATCGACATACCGAACGGAATAACGGTTCGCGGTGTATATGCGACAGATTCTGACGGTAACAAGGTCAAGATCGATCCGGATGACTTTAGAATGCTACCGTATGACGTCACCATAAGCGTTGATTACGTTATCAATGAATATACTGTAATTTTTGTTTCCGACGGAAAGATAATAGCCACCTTTATATGCCGTTACGGCGACACGGTTATCCCTCCGCCCGATCCGGAGAAAGCATCCGATCATAAGTATTCCTATAAATTCGTCGGATGGTCGGATGAGATCCTGCCAGTCACGGAAAGCGTCACTTATACGGCGATTTACACCTACAAGCTTTTACCTCAAAAGGATACGAGCGGATTGCAGATAACCCCATCTGTGATGAAAAAAATAGTCCTTGCGGCGTCTCTCGGCGTTACCGTGGCGTTTATTCTGCTTCCGTCTGCGGTTATAACAGTAATCATTTTCCGTAAACGGAAAAAGCTGTTTTTAAAAACCGACAAACCGAAATCTAAAGATAAACGTTGCCAGATTTAACAAAAAAATGAACGCATATTTGTGTAGAATTGCAAATTTTACACGGGTGCGTTCTTTTTTTATTAATAAGGTTGACATTTTGACACGGGAGTGCTATAATTTTCATAATACAAGAAATAGTTCTTTTTGTAAATATTAGAAAGGTGCGGTACATATGAAAAAGACACTCAACAAAATCATAACTGTGCTTCTCGTCCTTACGATGCTTATGGGCGCCGTATCGACTACCGCTCTTGCCGCTTCGGAATCTGTTTCGACAAGCTCCGAGTCCGAGAGCAGTAGCACGCAGTCCGGTGGAATAGATGCCGGCTTCTGCGAGATCAGCTATGATGAAAACGGGATAACTCTTATTGTCCGCCCTGACGTTAAGTCCTTCCTGGCACTTACTCAGGCAGAAATTAAAGAGATTATCCGAACTGCTATCGACGCAGTTAAGGTTGCCGTTGTTGATAAGCTTAAGGAAAGCATAATCGGCGGATTGACTCCGTCTGCTCCCGGCTCATCTGACGGCGAGGAAGGACAGGGAAGACTTCAGTCCCTGTGCGAAAGTGCTATAACCGACTATGTAAACGCTAATTTCTCCGGCAAGGAGAAAAACGCGTACGTTGCTTTTGTCGAGGCACTTTTGAGCAATGCGAACACGATCAACGGCTTTATTGACTACGCTATCGGCGTTGTTGAGGATGCTGTGGCACTCGGCGTAGTGAAGGTAGAGGATCTTCCTGCGGCGGAGGCTATCAGTGTTGAAGTGGTTTTGAATCTCTTCGAAACTCTTCTCAACAATAAGATCGAGAGCGAGGTCAATAGTTGTGTAAACGCTTATCTTGCTTGGATAGAGGACAGCACCGTTGCAATTGACGGTTGGGCAAACAGCCTCGTTGACAAGCAGATCAAGTCTTACGTTACTTCGGCAGTAAATGCGTATATTGATGCAGGGTTTGCGCCCTCGTCGTCCGACGTAATCGACGTTGTCATCGCCGAGTATCTTAACGGCGAGATCAAGAATATGGCAACCTCGTGGGTTAATGCGTATGCAAACAGCAATGATCTTGATGCAGACGTTGCCTCTCTCATTGATAGCGAGGTCAACAAGTGGATAGAGCAGGTTGCAGTGGCATATCCCAATGCTGCGGCTAACCCCATCGGCGAATACGCGCTTACTTACATCAACACTATCATTGACGATAAGGTCAACGGCTACGTGAACGAATACCTTGCTACCGGCGTTATTAGCGACGGAAAGGTTGACGTTGCGAAGATTGAGAGCGTTCTCTTGGAAAACGGTGCGGGCTTTATCTACGAGTCCTACTGGTCGAATAAAAAGGACGGCTTTGACTTCTCATCCGACAGCTTCTGGAATGATATCCATAACGGATTGAAGCTTGCCGCTGCTTACCTTGGCGTGACTACCGAGGATTACGAGTCCACCGATGCCGATGCTCTTCGCGCATCTCTTGAAGCACGTGATTTCGGCGTTAAAGCAAAGGAATTTATTACGGCGGAGATTTCCTCCTACACGTATTCCGATTGGAACGGCGTATGGAATAAGCTTACCGAAGCACAGCAGAGCAAGGCTCTCGCTCTTGTTGAGGCGGCTTTTAATTTCCAGAATTCTACCGTAAGTGATTTCATTCTTGAATACTGGAGCTCCGACACTCGCGCGGAGGAGCACAGACACGCAGCAATCAAGGCTATTCCCGCGGAAAAGCTTGCAGCTGCGATCGACACCGTTATTGCAGATGCAAAGGTAAATAACAAGGCACTTATCAAGAGTAGGGTTGAGGCTTACATCAATTCTTCCTCTAACGCCAACGTCGTTATTGATACTCTTCGTGCTCTCCTTGCTTCCTATAAGACGAGTGACGTTGCAAAGTATAACGAGATCAAGGCAGAGCTTGAAAGCTATGCTATCAACTACGCCGCAGGCGATCAGGTTTTCGTTGATATCTTTGGAATTACCAGAGACGGATTTATGGATAAGGTTGAGAACGTTTACGCTCCCGCCTTCATTGACGCTTACGCAGAAGCCCTTGCCGAGCTTAAGAAGGTTCCCGAGGTTTCCGTAAGCTATAAGGACCTTATCAAATATCTTGATTCCGTATCTATTGACGGCAAATACGTTTATGCTAACTCAAGCTTTGACGTATATGCAATAAAGAGCCTTCTCACCTCGCTTCCTTTCCCCAACGAAATAGCAGAGATGACCAACGATGAGATGTTCCTCTCTTATGACGTGTGCATCAAGACTGCATTCGGCGGAGAAGCAAGCTTCAAGCTTACCGCGCGCGTTGGCGGCGGTTATGAGAAGATAAGGATACTTGCAAGACTTATAAACGAGCATTTTGACTTTTACAGAACCGACGACGGCACGTTCACCGTAAGAGTAAGAGTTCCTGCGAAGTTCGCAGAGCTTGCTGTAAGAGCTATTCAATCCGAGAAGGTTCCCGAAACCCTCAAAAAGAAGGTGTTCGCGGCATTCTCCAAATCACCTAACGACGCTTACGCGCTTCTTAACTCCGTAACGCTTGACGATCTTCTCGAGATCTTCAATTACATAGACGTTGAGAAGATCATCGATAAGATTCTTACCATCGACTTTATACAGCGCATTGAGCGCCTTGAGAATAAGCTTGAGAATCTTACCGAAGAGCAGATCAAGAACAAGATCAAGGAATACGAGGGATACTACAAGAAGCTCGTAGACTTTGTAAGCAGAATATACAGAAACAGATTCCCCGACAGATTCAAGGATAAGACGCTCCTTGACCTCTACGACGGTGAGGGAAGCTTCTCATATCGCGGCACGCACTCCGTTGATGTTGAAGAGATTCTTACCAAAATAAGCGAAAAGTACGGTCCCCTTGTTTCTTCCTTCTTCAACGTAACGAAGATCACCGCATCGGTCGATATCGCTATCGACTTTGAGAACGTTGGCAAGGTTACTTACGTTGTCGGCGATAAGGTTTACCGCGAGGGATTCCTGCCTATGGGTGCTGACCTTCAGTATTTTGCAGGAATCAGCGAGTATGCAGGTGAGAAGATCGTTGGCTGGCTTGGCGACGACGGTGTGACATACACCACAATGCCTGCTAAGGACGTAGTTCTTACCGCGCAGTTTGACGTTCCCGAGATCGTTCCCCCCGAAGTAAACGTATCTCCCGACGTTGAGACCAATTACGACGGCAAGGGTGTAACTATTTCCGCAGAGATCGTCGGTGGCGTTCCCGAGAACGTAACCGCTACCTATCAGTGGTACTACATACCTCGTGCCGCTATGTTCTCGTTCAGATCAAGACCCGGTGCGATTCTTATTCCCGGTGCAACCGAGTCCTCCTACACGGTAGTAAACGCTTACGACAGCGGTGACTATTTCTGTGAGATCACACTTACCGACCTTAACAATAACAAGACGGTCGTAACAACCGAGCCTGTTACTGTTATAATCAATCCTATTAACCCCGACTGTCAGGAGCCCGATCGCAATTACGGTCTTGTTTATAACGGTCAGCCGCAGGCGCTTATCGTTCCCGGTACTACCACCGGCGGCACTTACCTCTATAAGCTTGAGGGTGGCGTGTATTCAACCGAAATCCCCACCGCTACCAATGCAGGTACTTACACCGTTTACTATATGGTTGAGGGCGACGGAAACTACAACGAGGTAGTTGAGCGCTCCATCACCGTGGTTATTGCAAAGGCAGATGCATCGTTTACCGCACCTACCGCAAAGACGGGACTTGTATATAACACTCTGTCCCAGACACTTGCAGTAGCAGGCAGCGTAAACGTTGGCAAGCTCCTTTACAGCCTTGACGGCACTAACTATTCCGAAAACGTTCCCGAGGCAACAGTCGCAGGCACGTATACCGTTTACTACAAGGTTGAGCTTGACTCTAACTACAATGCGATTGACGAGGGCAGCTTTACTGTAATTATTGCGAAGGCTGATGTAGCATTCGTAGCTCCTACCGCAAAGCTCGGTCTTACCTACACCGGCGCGGCACAGACGCTTATCAATGCTGCAACCGCAAGCGCAGGTACGATCCTTTACAGCCTTGACGGCACTAACTATTCCGAAAATGTTCCCGAGGCAACTCTCGCCGGAATGTACACCGTATATTACAAGCTTGAGCTTGACTCTAACTACAATTCCGTAGACGGCGGCAGCTTCAACGTTGTAATCGGTAAGGCAACTCCCACCGTAACCGCACCCACCGTTAACTCCGGTCTTATCTACACCGGTGCGGCACAGTCACTTATCGGAGCAGGTGCAACCAATGCGGGCACTATCCTCTATAAGCTTGGCGACGGCGAGTACTCGGCTGATATTCCCGAAGCAACTCTTGCAGGAAGGTATACCGTTTACTACAAGGTCGTTGGCGACGCTAACTACAATGACGTAGCAGAAGCAAGCGTTACCGTAATTATCGGTAAGGCAACTCCTACCGTAACCGCCCCCACCGTTAACTCCGGTCTTATCTACACCGGTGCGGCACAGGCACTTATCGGAGCAGGTGCAACCAATGCGGGCACTATCCTCTATAAGCTTGGCGACGGCGAGTACTCGGCTAACATTCCCGAAGCAACTCTTGCAGGAACGTATACCGTTTACTACAAGGTCGTTGGCGACGCTAACTACAATGACGTAGCAGAGGCAAGCGTTACCGTAATTATCGCAAAAGCGAAGATCGACCCCTCGCTTTACACATGGCATCCCGAATCCTTCATTTACGACGGAAATGCAAAGGCTGTTTACCTCGTTGATGCAGAGGGTAACGTTCTTACCTTCGGCGTATCCTACGTTGGAAACACCGCAACCAACGCAAATACTTACGTTGCAAGCGTAACCGTTGATTATAACAACTTTGACCTTGTCGGCGAAGCTCTGTTCGTTGACTTTACTTGGACTATTGAGAAGGCTGTTTACGATATGAGCGGCATAACCTTCTCTGATAAGACAGTTTCATGCGACGGACTTGCTCACAGCATTTTCATCGTAGGCACTCTTCCTGACGGTGTAACCGTTCAGTATAGTGAGAACAGCTTTACCGAGCCCGGCACGTATACCGTAACCGCAACCTTTAACGGCGATGCGAACTACGAGCCTATTGCAAATATGAGTGCAACTCTTACGATTATCCGTGAGGTTGTAAACGAAACCACGTTTGAATATAAGGATAGTGACGGAAACCTTATCAGCCGCGTTATAGCTGCAAACGGTATCCCCGCAAGCTACACCTTCATGTTCAAGGACATCTCGGCACAGTATAACTTCTTTGAGTCCAGCGAAATATTCGGCAAGGGCAACGTAGGTTATGCAAAGGGTGTTTATGACATCTACTTTGCAGAGGCAGGAATTCAGAAGCCTGTAGAAGATACCTTTACCGTTAAAATCGCACTCCCCATAGCTGCAAAGAATGCAACCGGAGCGCTTAAGGTTGTTTACGTTGCTGAAAACGGCGAAATAGCTGATATGGACGCAAAGGTTGAGGGTGACTTCATAGTATTTGAAACTACTCACTTCTCCGTATATGCTATCGTTGAGGTCGGCAAAGCTCCCGTAGAGCACAAGGAAGTAGATCTTACTTGGCTTTGGGTAATGCTCGTAATAATCGCTGTTATCGCAATAGCAGTTCTCGTATTCTTCCTTATTAAGAAGGATAAGGACGGCGACGAGCCTACCGATCCTACGTCTCCTGTTGTTCCCGAGCCTCAAAACGAATCGGAAGCAGAAGAACCCGCAACTGAAGAACCCGCAGCAGAAGAGCCTGCAACAGAAGAGCCTGCAGCAGAAGAGCCTGCAGCAGAAGAACTCGCAACTGAAGAACCCGCAGCGGAAGAAGTTGTAGTAGAAGAACCTGCAGCAGAAGAACCCGCAGCAGAAGAACTCGCAACTGAAGAACCTGCAGCGGAAGAAGTTGTAGTAGAAGAGCCCGTAACAGAAGAAAAACCTGTTGTAACTCCTATACTTGATTCCAAGCCCGCGGCAAGCTTCAATCTTGGTGAAATAGTTGGCGTACGCTTCAGAACCTCCTTTATGTCCAGACTTATTCAGGCAGAGGAAGAGCTTCAGGGCTACTACAGCGTAATCAAGAATAAGCTCCTTTCTTACAAGGGAGTTAAGGCTAGAACGAGCTGGAACTTCGAGTCCTTCAACAAGGGCAGAATCCAGTGCGCTAAGCTGAATATCAAGGGAAGTGTACTTCAGGTATATCTTGCGCTTGATCCTAACGAATATAACGTTAATAAGTACCACTTCACCAACGTAGGCGATAAGCCTAAGCTTGATCAGGTACCGATGCTTCTCAAGGTTAAGAGCGAGAGAGCGCTTAAGTATGCAATTGAACTCATTGAGGAAATGATGAACAAGCTCGGTATGGTAGCTACTACCAATGCAGAGGTTGATTACCGTATGCCTTACGAAACCACCGAAGCACTCGTAGCACGCGATCTTATTAAGGTTATCCTTCCCGCAGGCGTAACGCTTGACGGCGACGAGAGCCTCTTTAGAATCAACGTTGGAGAGCTTCTTGAAAACGTTAAGGGTGAAACCGACGCTCCGACTGAAGAGCCCGTGGTTGAAGAACCCGCTGTTGAAGAACCCGTGGTTGAAGAAACTGTGGTTGAAGAAGCTCCGGCTGAAGAGCCCGCAGTTGAAGAACCCGTGGCTGAAGAAGTTGCGGTTGAAGAAACAGTAGCGGAAGAGCCTGCACCGCAGAAGCCTGC
This sequence comes from Clostridia bacterium, assembly GCA_017648085.1. Taxonomy (GTDB): domain Bacteria; phylum Bacillota; class Clostridia; order Oscillospirales; family CAG-272; genus UBA1740. The sequence continues at coordinate 13,145 of JAGCJI010000011.1, forward strand.
TAACGTATTCGCCTCCGGGGAAATCATTGGTGTACGTTACAGAACCTCCTTTATGTCCAGACTTATTCAGGCGGAGGAAGAGCTTCAGGGCTACTATAGCGTCATTAAGAATAAGCTCCTTTCCTACAAGGGAGTTAAGGCTAGAACGAGCTGGAACTTCGAGTCCTTTAATAAGGGCAGAATTCAGTGCGCTAAGCTGAATATCAAGGGTAATGCACTTCAGGTATATCTTGGACTGTATCCCGCAAATTACAATGCTAACAAGTATCACTTCGTCGACGTATCCGACAAGCCTAAGCTTGATCAGGTACCTATGCTCCTCAAGGTTAAGAGCGAAAGAGCACTTAAGTATGCTATCGAGCTTATCGAGGAAATGATGAAGAATCTTGAAATTCAGTCTCTCGCAAAGGCGCAGGATATCGACTACCGTATGCCTTACGAAACCACCGAAGCACTTGTAGCACGCGATCTTATTAAGGTTATCCTTCCCGCAGGCGTAACGCTTGACGGCGACGAAAGCCTTGTAAAGATCGATGTAGGTGAGCTTCTCGAAAACGTAAAGGCTGAAGAGCCCGTTGCTGAAGAACCCACGGTTGAAGAAACTGCGGTTGAAGAAGCTGTGGCTGAAGAGCCTGTTGCCGAAGAACCTGCGGTTGAAGAACCTGCGGTTGAAGAACCTGCGGTTGAAGAAACTGCGGCTGAAGAGCCCGTTGCCGAAGAACCTGTGGTTGAAGAACCTGTGGTTGAAGAAACTGTGGTTGAAGAAACTGTGGTTGAAGAAGCTGTGGCTGAAGAGCCCGTTGCTGAAGAATCCGTGGTTGAAGAAGCTGTGGCTGAAGAGGCTGTCGCTGAAGAATCCGTGGTTGAAGATCCCGCGGCTCAAGAGATTGCGGAAGAGGAAATAGTTCACGTTGATGCAGTGCATGCAGATATGATAATTTCCGATGAAGCTGCACAGGAGAAAATAGAGCATCTTAAAAAGGATGCATCTGAAACCTCCGGCGGCAACAAGATGGCAGAGATCAACCTCGACACCATTTGCGAAAACTTTGAGGACGGTGACGTTGTCACCATCTCGGCACTCAAAGCAAAGCGTCTTGTAAATAAAAACGTAGGCAGAATCAAGGTTCTTGCTCGCGGAGTTATGACAAAGCGTCTTACGGTCTGTGCAGATAAGTTCTCGCTCCAAGCTGTTAAGATGATCACACTCGCAGGTGGTCACGCTGATCAGTACAAGTAAAATAACGAGAGGCACGGAGAAATCCGTGCCTCTTTTATCGCCAAAAAATAAAGCGCGTACCGACAGTACGCGCTTTATTTATATAGTTTCCTTGAAGAATATTCTTATACTTTTGCCGTCATGCACGGTGCTTGAAGCAACCTTGATTTTCTCAAGGTCAAATTCAACTCCGTCCTTCGTGATAAGCTCATCAATCATTTCGACATCCACGTCAAAATACCGCAGTATTTTTCTTAAAGTATTAAGTGAGCCGTATGCTTTTGCTCTGAATAAGTTTATCGTGGTGCTATCCTCGCTTTTAAGCCAGGAATACGTGTCAAAGCTTCCGCCATCACCGAAAACCTCAACTACCGTAAATCTTTTTGGGTGCAAGGTTATCGCCAACGTTTTATCCTTATTTATTATAATATGCTCGCGCGATGAAAACAGCCCCACCGTGCGTACCTCGTCGTAGCGTATGATAACCGCGCGGAAAAGATACAGGAAAATGAAAATTACGATTGCCGACAAGACAATGATAAGGGGGTAGAGCTTCATAATGTCGTCAGCCTTGTCATTAAAGATAATTGCAAGCACGAGAAAAATGATAGGCGGCAGTTCTGTCAGAAACATGCGAAGCCGAGTTGAAAAAAGAAAAATACTTTTCATTAGGTATTCCAGTCGTTATTTGTGATATTTTTTTCCCGCAATTATGGTGAATGAGCGATACAGAGATTCCATAAGTATAACCCTCATCAGCTGATGGGGAAACGTCAGCTTTGAAATTGAAAGGCGAAGGTCGCATTCGCGCTTTACCGATTCGCACAGTCCGTGGGAAGAACCGATAACAAGGGCGATTTTTCCGCTCGTATTAACGGCATCGGATATGATTTTTGCAAGGGCGGGGGAGTCGTATTGCTTTCCCTCAACGCACAGTGCTATTTTGTACGCATCCTTCGGGATTCGTGCGATAATTTTTTCTCCCTCCGCGGCAAGTGCGCGGGAGATTTCCGCCGCATCGTCTTCGTTGCGGATATGCTCCTCCTTAATGCTTACCTCCTCAACCTTTGCATATTGAGAAATGCGTTTTTCGTATTCAAGCACGGCATCGCGCAGATATGCTTCCTTAAGCGTGCCAACGCTTATCACCGTCAACTGTGCCATAGCTACCTCCCAAATCGCACGAGGCGTAAAAGCGCGGAGGCAAGTCCGTCGCACAGGGCGTCGACCTCCCTCTCGGTGTTTTCTGGGCAAAAGCTTATGCGGATGGAGGAATCCGCCTCGACAGCACTCCTTCCGTATGCTAAAAGTGCGCCCGAGGTGTGCGCGGAATTTGAAGAGCATGCAGAGCCGCTTGATACGAAAATGCCAAGTGAAGATAAATAATGGAGTGCGGTTTCGCTCTTAATATTTGGCAGAGTTATGTTAAGAATGTGCGGGGCAGAGCGTTCGGGGTTCGTTATCGTGATCTCCGGTAGCTCGCGCGTCAGCTTGTCTATAAGATATTCGCGCAACTGTCTCATTTTGGATATATTCCCGTCAAGCAGCTTTACACCGCGGTTAACGGCAACTCCGAATGCTGCAATAGCGGGCACGTTTTCCGTGCCGGAGCGGAATCCGTATTCCTGACCTCCGCCAAGAATTTGTGGGATAAGCCCGCGGCTTTTGATTATCTTATTGTCTACCACCAGCGCACCCACGCCCTTCGGGCCTTCTATCTTGTGTGAGGATAGGGTGATCATATCTGCACCGCTGGATTTTTTGGTGAATTTCACCTTCATATAGCTTTGCGTAGCATCGACGTGCAGCAGTGCCTCAGGGCATCTTTCCACCATCATTTTTTTCACCCACGCGGTATCGTAAAGTGCGCCGGTTTCATTGTTTACCATCATGAGAGAAACAAGTATAACGTCGGGCGTTAATTCCGTCAAGAGCGCACCCGTGTCAAGTTTTCCGCTCGTTGTAGGGATTGCTACGACGTTAAATCCTGCTGCCTTCAGGGCGGCGAGCGGCTCGGTTACCGATGCATGCTCGCCAAGCGCGGTTATTATCTTCTTTTTTTGAAATCTCGCCTTTGCGTTTGCCCGACCGATTATTGCCAGGTTGTTAGCCTCACTTCCGGATGCGGTGAATATAACCGTACTGTCACGCTCACCGAGGGAGGAAAGCACAGCCCGTCTTGCCTCGTCAATAAGCTTTTCCGCCCTGACTCCTTCGGAGTGCAGGCTTGAGGGGTTTGCATATACCTCAAGCGAAGCCTCTACGTATTTATCAAGGGCCTCCTTGCATATTCTGGTCGTCGCACTGTTGTCAAGATATATATGCTGCTTTTCGGTCATTTGAATTTAACCTTTGATATAATATTGTCTATTTCCGTCTTGTGAGAGTCGTAGTTCGTTTCCTTCGCGGTATAGGTCAGCACGTATCCCTCGGGCTTGAGAGTAGGGCCTGCAATACACAGTACCTGATACACGTGATATTTTTCTCCGTTGTAGCTGAAGGTGTATTCGTAGGCAAAACCCGTGCGTGCATTGCCGATGGTCGTAGGCTCGTCCGCTCGTATTACCTCAACCTTGCCGACTATTGCTTCAAGCTCTGTCTTTCGCATCTCCCAGTATTTGCTGAAGGTCGTACCCGTTCCGGTCGCCTCGGTCATACTTACGTTTGATCCGTCGGGGGCTGTCGCACTCACGATGCCGCTCGAATAATCCACCTTGAAGCTGTCGGGGATATAGAAATTAAAGCCTGCGAGGTCCTTGTCGGTAACAAGCAGATATCCGTCCTTATCCTTTGGATATTCAATTTTTTCTTCTTCCGCACTCTTTTTCTCAACGAAACGGAAATTTTCTATGACGGGCAGTACCTTTTCTTCGAGGTAGTAATCGTAATAGGTCTTATCATCCGTTTTATTTTCCGCTTGAGATGCGTAGGTGAAAATATAATATCTGTCCGCCTTCTTCATAAGAATCTGCATAAAGCCGAATTTATGGGAGGCGTATTCGTATTCGTAGGTGTATTTTATTGCCTTGTCGGCAGCCTCACCCTCCTTGCCGAATACCGCTTTGTCGCCGTTTACTTTGACCTCAACCTTAAAGCCGTCGGGGAACTCCTTAAGTGAATCCTCAAAGTATTTTGTGAAGAAATAATCCTCGTAAGCCCCGTCGATACTAACTGTCGGAACTATCTCTGCAAAGCTTACCGAGGTGGTGTTTATTCTTGAGATATACGCAGACTTGATTTCGCCCACGTTTGAAACTGTCCACTCCGACGGCGCGTAGAAATAATATCCGCACGCCTCGCCGCCGTATACCAGCTGCATTCCGTCGGGTGCATCGCCGCCTCCGCCGCACGAGGTCATAACGAGTGTCGCGCCTATCAGCATTATTGCAAAAAGGATAACCCCTATTTTTTTCATTTCATATTCCTTTCGTTTTTAAAAAGCTCTTGAAGGCGTCTCCGCGCTCCTCAAAGCTTTTGAATCTGTCAAAGCTGGTTGCCGCGGGGGAGAGCAAAACGGCGTCACCGGATACTGCGGAATCCGTAGCCGCCCCGACCGCGTCAAAGAAATCTTGTATTTTCAAATACTTTATCCCGGACCTCAAAAAATCCGTATCACGAAGAAGTGCCGCCTCGATCTCATCTGCGCATTCTCCGGTAATTATAATTTTTCGTGCAACTCGCAAAAGCGGTGGGACAAGCTCCGAAAAATCAAGCCCCTTCGATCTGCCACCGAGTATCAGTATAACGTTGCCCGAAAAACGCGACAGCGTGGCTGCGCATCTTTTGGGTGAGGAATCTATCGAGGAGTCGTAGTACCGGACACCGTCCTTTTCACCGACAAGCTCGCATCTGTGTGGCAAGCCGCCAAAGCCTTCGGCAATCCCGTACAACAGCTCCTTGTCATATTTGCCGTAAGCAAGCGCCATCGCACAGGCAAAGTTTGAAACGTTGTAGTCCGAAAACGCGCGGATTTTTTTCGTGTCAAGCATCGGCTCACCGTTTATATATATGCGGCCCTCGCGCTCGTAAACGTAAATCTCCGCGCTTACCTCTCGCACAAGCGCACGGAGGCTTAACCGCCGTGAAATTACCGCATACGGACGAGTTTTTGCGAATAGCTTTCTTGATTCGGGGCAGTCGTAGTTTAGAACCGTTTCCTTCGCTCCGGGTAAAATATTTGCTTTCGCCCCGGCATATTCCGAAAAGGATTTGTGCCAGTTAAGGTGATTCGGTGTCAGGTTCGTTATCGCACATCGCACACTTTTCGGCTTTAGGTAATTCAGTTGAAAGCTTGAAAGCTCCGCTACCGTCGCATAACCCGGTGCATCGTCAAGATGCGGCGTCATCGCCTCCCCAAAATTGCCAAGGGGCAGGGCAGAGCGATAACCGCCAAGAAGCAGACGCGAGGTAAGATACACCGTAGTGCTTTTTCCGTCCGAGCCCGTAACCGCATAAACGTCGCTTTCGTTATGCTGAAAAAAGAATTCCGCATCAGAGGAGAGCATAACTTCTCTCGCCACCGCGTCCGTAAGTACAGGACAGTCGCGGCGCACCGACGGAGATAAAAATAAAATATCCTCGTCTATATCCGAAAACGCTCTGTCACCGATAAGAAGTCTTTCAGCCCACTCGGGCACTCCGTCGCTTAATTTATCCGCCCTTACCGTGAAGCTCAAGGTAGGGAAATGTCGGGAAAGATAAGAATAAACGCCGAGGTTTGATTTACCAAGGCCCAATAGTCCTACCTTTCGTATTCTTTTTTCGCCGTATTTAAACATATAACTCTCTCTATTATAAATGTATTTTCGCGCTTTTGCAAGTCGATGAGGGGAAAATTTACAAAAATAACACATTAATAATAAAATATATGCACGCGACGATGAAAAAAGCACGGAGCGACCGTTTATCGCACCGTGCGTAAAAGCTGTGTTGACTGAACTTATAAGCCGGGTTCTGTACGCCTTGCGGCGTGGCAATCATCTATCTTCACCGTGCGTTACCGCGCGGTTCAAGCCTTACGGCTCTGCCACCATGAAACGCCACGAGCAGCTCGTCGGGACGTAGTCCCGAAATATCAAGGTGTTGCATCGGATAGGGTTTACAGCGGATCTATGTTGCCATAGAAACGGGTGAGCTCTTACCTCGCCTTTCCATCCTTACCGCAAAAGCGGCGGTTTATTTCTGTTGCACTTTCCCGCGGGTTGCCCCGGGCGGACGTTATCCGTTATCCTGCTCTTTGATGCCCGGACTTTCCTCACGGTAATACCTTTCGGCAACATACCGCGCGATTGCCCCGTTCAGTCGATTTATTATACTAAAAAAACCTCTAAAAGTCAATAGGGAAATATTATCTACAAAAAAAGAATGAAAAAAACTATGTTTTTTAATATAATAAACAAATTTGATAAAAATTCCACAATTCTCTTGCATAAAACGTAAATTTGTGTTAGAATATACGATGGTGGCATAGGGATTGCCGCCCACAAAGCAAAATAATAAAAATAAATTATATTTTGGAGGATTTTCAAAATGGCAAATGTAAAAGTTGCTATCAACGGCTTTGGCCGTATCGGACGTCTTGCATTCAGACAGATGTTTGGTGCAGAGGGATATGAGATTGTTGCAATCAACGACCTCACCAGCCCCAAGATGCTTGCTCACCTTCTTAAGTACGACACCGCACAGGGTACTTACGAGCATGCAGCTACTGTTTCTGCTACCGACGACAGCATCACCGTATGTGGCAAGACCATCAAGATTTACGCAGAGAAGGACGCTGCTAACTGCCCTTGGGGCGAGCTTGGCGTAGACGTTGTACTTGAGTGCACCGGCTTCTACTGCTCGAAGGATAAGTCCATGGCTCACATCAACGCA
>JAGCJI010000090.1 GCA_017648085.1 Clostridia bacterium
GTTAGCCAGCTCCTTCAGGTCCTCAGCGTTCAGCTCGACGTCGAGCTTAACGCCCTTCTCTTCCTTCATCTTGTCGATGAGCTCCTCGAAGTACTTCTTACCGACCTCCATAACGACGTCGGAGTACATCTGGATAAATCTTCTGTAGCAGTCGTAAGCCCAACGGGGATTGCCGGACTTCTTAGCCATAACCTCAACAACGTCCTCGTTAAGACCGAGGTTAAGGATGGTATCCATCATACCGGGCATGGATGCTCTTGCTCCGGAACGAACCGAAACAAGAAGGGGATTTTCAAGGTCGCCGAACTTCTTGCCGGTAACCTCCTCCATCTTCGTGATGTATTCCATGATCTGTGACATGATTTCAGCATTGATCTGTCTGCCGTCCTCATAGTACTGTGTGCAGGCTTCGGTAGTAATGGTGAAGCCCTGGGGAACGGGAAGTCCAATTGCAGTCATTTCAGCGAGGTTTGCACCCTTACCGCCGAGAAGATTACGCATGTCCTTGTTACCCTCTGAGAAGAGATAAACATACTTCTTGCTCATTTTTGAAAGTCCTCCAATATAAATTTATTTTTGAAAACTAATTAAACTGCGCGTCACGCGCAAAGAGCGCACGTGCGTGTCGTACCCCACATTATAACATATAAACATTCATTTTTCCATAGAATTAAGGAAAAATTGCGGCCAAAAGATATTATTTACAATTTGTTCATAAATAGCAGATGCAAAAACCGTCCTTAAATAAGGCACTTTTTAAGCAAAATGACGAAATTTTGAAAAAACGCGAAAAAACTCGAAAAAAAATCATTAAAACGGTGTACAAATCAACTTTTTTGTGCTAGAATAGTAGCGTTAAAATAACCGCAACGCGGGCAAAGGAGTTTTTTCAATGAAAAAGATCTACGAAGGCAAAACAAAGGACGTTTATTCTCTTGAAAACGGCAACGTAATGCTTAAATTTAAGGACGATTGCACCGGTAAGGACGGAGTGTTTGATCCCGGCGAAAACAGCGTCGGACTTACTATTGAGGGCATTGGCAGAGCAAACCTTGAAACATCGGTTTATTACTTTGAGCTTCTTCGCGCCGCGGGAGTAAAAACTCACTACGTAAGCGCAAACGTCGAGGATGCAACTATGGAGGTTCTTCCCGGCAAGGTGTTCGGTCACGGACTCGAGGTTATATGCCGCCTTGTTGCTACGGGTAGCTTTATCCGCAGATACGGAGAGTACATAGAGGACGGCACCGTGCTTCCCGGCGGTTACGTTGAATGCACCTTCAAAAATGATGCAAAGGGCGATCCGCTTGTTACCGGAGAGGGACTTGCCGCACTCGGTGTTATGTCTCCCGAAATGTTTGAGAGCATGAAGGCGCAGACTCTTAAGATCACCAAGGTTGTCGCAGACGACCTTAAGACCATCGGACTCGACCTTTGGGATATCAAGTTTGAGTTCGGCTACAACGGTGACGAGGTTATCCTTATCGACGAGATCGCATCCGGAAATATGCGCGTTTATAAGGACGGCAAAATAGTTGATCCCGTTGAGCTCACTAAGCTTATCCTTAATAGATAAATTTAGCAAAAAAACAATAAAAACGCTGCACGCCCCCATAGGTAATGCCTGCTTGGGGCGTGCATATCATAGAAAAAGCCGTGGCTACGATTGCCTCGGCTTTTTCTTTTCATATTGTCTTAATCTTCTTCAAAAATCAAAAATTTGTGTGCCGGTACGTCAAGCGCCTTGGCGATGTCAAACAAGGTGTCCATAGAAATAGCTTTATTGATGTTCGGAGCTTCTACGTGTCCTATAAATGCAGCAGATAGACCAATCTTTTCGGCAAGTTGCTCTTGCGTTAGACCTCTGTATTTGCGATAGTATGCAATTTTCAAGCCCAGCTGGAGATATTCAGATTCGTATTTAAGCTTCATAATGTCACCTCGTTTTCTAGATATATTTTAGCAAAACAAATGCGGTGTTGACAATGAGCGCACAAATATGATATACTATCTTATAGATATAAAATATGCTGTGAAAATACAAAAAATGGAGAGATAAAAGTGAACTACGGTATAACTAAAATCATTGATCGGTTAGGCAGGGTAGTAATACCAAAAGAACTGCGCAAATATTATAATATTGCCGAAAAGGAAAAGATAGAGTTAATACCAACCGAAGCTGGGATACTGATAAGGAAATGCGGAAAACAAAACGACAGTGATGTGAAGTAGGAGTTTGCTTTCAGCGAATATGCCTACGCTCGGAGCAGATCGATTCCGTGCAGGAATCAAAAAGACCTCAACACACAAGGGACAGAGTAGCAACAGGAATCAGCCGCAGGGAAGTGTGTGGCTCGAGGTTAGTTGTATTGTCTCGCTCGGCGAGACCGTGCGGCTGGGATTCGAACCTGATTCCGCGGCTACGCCACGGAGCAGTCCGATTCAGCGCGGAAATCAAAAAGACCTCCGCCCGAAGGGGCAGAGGTCTTTTTGGCACCCGCAACAGGAATCGAACCTGTAACTAACCCTTAGGAGGGGTTTATTATATCCATTTAACTATGCAGGCGTATTAAGTTTTGGGGAGAAATCGAAACGCAACTAACCCTTAGGAGGGGTTTATTATATTCCGCGGCAGTCGCATAGTCGCGTGCAGTCGCCTCGGTACACTCGACTCGGCGCGCTCCTTGCTTTGTGCCGTCCCCCTGGCGCAAAAACAACAGACA
>JAGCJI010000091.1 GCA_017648085.1 Clostridia bacterium
AAGCCCTTCTTCTCCGGTTACAGACCTCAGTTCTACTTCAGAACTACCGACGTTACCGGTATCATCAACCTTCCTGCTGATGTTGAAATGTGCCGTCCCGGCGATAACGTAGATATGAACGTTGAGCTCATCACTCCTATCGCTTGTGAGAAGGGTCTTCGTTTCGCTATCCGTGAGGGTGGCCGTACCGTTGGTTCGGGCGTTGTTGCTGAAATCCTTGGCTAATTCTTAACAAGAATTAACTAAACCAAACAAAATAATATTGCCCGATGCTTCGGCATCGGGCAATATAAAACAAAATCACATTTTTGGGGATTGGTGAGTCGAAAGGCGATTCCATACCGGCAGTATAGTCTGCGAAGAATACTTAAGTATTCCCGATAGGGTGAAACTCCCTGACCGACGGTAAAGTCCGGATGAGAAAGGAATGTGCTTTGTATATACGTATATAAACGGTGCTATCCGTGTCGCGTTATATGTGTATATACAACGTATAAAATCCCCGCAAAGCGCGGGGATTTATTTTTTTGGAGGTATTATGGAAAACAAAAAAAGCTCTTTTGACGTGCGGAGTCTGGTCGGAATGGCGACCTTTGCGGCCCTGGCATACGCCGTAACATTCGTCTTTCGCATACCCGTGTCGTTTTTGACCTTTGATGCAAAGGATGCGGTGCTGACGATAGCCGCCTTTATTTACGGGCCGATCTCTGCGATTATTATGTCGTTTATACCGGCATTTATTGAATTTGTAACGATAAGCGACACGAGCTTCTGGGGACTTCTGATGAATTTTGCGTCCTCTGCCTGCTTTTCATTTACCGCCGCCGTAATATACAAATACCGTCGCAACTTTAACGGTGCGATAATGGGTCTGTATGCAGCGGTTGTAAGCACCACGGCGCTTATGGTCGTGCTTAATATTCTTGTTACGCCGATATATATGAAAGTGCCGCGCGAGATGGTTATAGAGCTTTTACCCAAGCTTCTCTTACCCTTTAATTTTGCAAAAACGCTTATGAACGCGGCATTTGCCATGATTCTTTATAAGCCGATTTCAATCGCTCTTAAGCGCGCAAAGCTAATAAAGGGAAACGTAGATACCGGATTCAACAAAAATTCCGTTATAACCATAGTCGCGGGTGCACTTACCCTTACCGTCGCCGCGGTCATATTCCTTATTATTAAGTAAAGCATACATTCCTATAAAAATACCCGAGGCCTATACGTGATATTCCGCCGGAGTATCGCGTGTAAGCCTCGGGTGTTTTTAATTGTTTATTCCTGCGGTAAGCTTTATAATAAGGCTTGTGTCGTCGGGCTGAATTTTTGCCTCGTGTGCCGCCTTGTTTCTCACGGTAGCACCGCAGCGCTCGCATCTGTGAATTATTACGTATCCGCGCTTTGCATCCGGCTCTGCCTTTATCGGTCGGAGCAGACCTCCGCACGAGTTGGCTCTGTCGCCGGGATTGACGTCCACGTGCAATGAGCATAGGCAGAAGGGGCAGTGGTTGCGGGAGGTATAGCCGAGGGGTAAAACCTCCTTGCCACAGTTTTTACATATAAATCCGCTGTCGTTTTTAGTAAACCTTTTGTTTTCCATAATCATTTACCTACGCAGAATTTAGAGAATATATCTGCTACTATTTCCTCTGTAACCGATCTGCCGTCAAGCTCACCGAGTGCTGCAAGTGCTGCCTCTACGTCGCTCGCGGTAGCATCCTCCGGCATTCCGAGTCGGATAGCAGCTATAGCGGAATCTATCAGGCGGATAGCCTTCTCAAGACTTGCTCGCTGTCGGGCGGAGAATATAACCGCCTCGTTGCCGAGGGAAATTTTTTCGTCTACAAAGAGTTTGTTAACGATCTCGGAAAGCTTGCGCTTTGCTTCGTTTCCGTCCTTGAGAGCTGAAATCTCAAGGAGCGAGTCAAAGCCGCTTATTTCATCGGTGCAAAGCCTTGCTTCGCCGTCGCTTTTATTAAGGATCGCGATCTTCGCCGCGCTTGACGTACATATAAGGGATATAAGCTCCTTGTCTTCGCCGTCAAGCTCTGCCGAGCGGTCAAACACGGCAAGGATAAGCTCGCAGTCTGAAATGGCGCGTCGCGTGCGCTCCATTCCTATTTTTTCCACGACGTCGGATGTGCGTCCATCGCGAAGTCCTGCCGTATCTGACAGCTGCAGCATAATTTTCCCGAGCTGTATTCTCTCGGTTAAAACGTCACGGGTAGTGCCCTCGACGTCCGTAACTATGGCGGCGTCGCGACCTACGAGAAGGTTATAAATAGAGCTTTTGCCGACGTTTGGCTTGCCGCATATTACGGTCTTCACGCCTTCGCACACGGCTTTGGCGGTATCGTAGGTATCCAAAAGTGCCTCGGCGGAGATTTTTACCTCTCCAAGCATTTTTAATGCCTCACCGTCTGAAAAATCTCCGAGGTCCTCGTCGGGATAGTCTATTCTGGCAAAGGTAGAGCTTAATATCGAGGTGAGTGTTTTTTTCATAGACGCTATTTTGTCGGTAAGCTTTGAACGGGATTTTGCCGAAGCAAGCTTTATCTGCTCTCGGCTTTCGGCTTCAAGCAGGTTTCCGACCGCCTCCGCCTCGGTGAGCGAAAGCTTTCCTGCCAAAAAGGCGCGCTCGGTAAACTCTCCTGCGCGTGCAGGGGTAGCCCCGTGTGCAAATAAAGCCTCAAGAACCGCCTCGGTGACCAGAATTCCGCCGTGGCAGGAAATTTCCACTACATCCTCACCCGTATAGGATGACGGTGCTTTGAAATAGGTGGCCATTCCGTCGTCTATGACGCACTCGCCGTGAACGACGTTGCCGTATATCTGCATTCTCGGGGTGGCGTCGGCAAAGCTTTTTTTCGATACGGGGAAGAATACCTCGGCAGCTATTTTAACGGCATCCGTACCGGATATTCTTATAATCGCAACCCCACCCTTGCCGGGTGGGGTGGAAATTGCCGCTATTGTGTTTTGATAATTATTCATTGTCGCCTGCGTCGTTTTCAACCGTTACGTCTGTGGTTTCAACGGATACGGCTTCTTCCGCCGCTTCGGCTTCAGCTGCTACCTCGTCCTCGAAGATGCCCTGGGGCTTCTTTTCGGTGAGGAAAATAACTATCTTTCTGTTGTTGTCTGCGCCGACGGACTTGGTGCTTACACCCTCCATCTCCTGAATTTCGGAGTGGATTATACGCCTTTCGTAAGCGCTCATAGGCTCAAGCATAACGCTGCGATTGTTGCGCATAGCCTTTGCAGCCATACGGCGTGCGAGTGTGCGGAGAGTTTCCTCTCTCTTTGCACGGTAGCCTTCAATATCGATGGTAACGCGGCTCTTGTCGCGCTCGCCGTTAACGTTCTTTCTTGCAGATGCAAGGTTTGCAAGATACTGCAGCGCGTCAAGCGTGTCACCGTGGTGACCTATAAGGGTTGATGCGTCATCGCCTGAAATAACGATTCTTCTGGTGCCGTCCTCGCAGGAGAAAAGAGAAGCCTCTGCGGAAAGTCCGATGTCGGAAAGAACGGTCTTAACGAAGTCGAAGGACATATCCTCGCCCACGCCGACGGTTTTCGGCTCAAGCTTAAGCTCGGTTTCGGGAATTACCTGGCTAACGGGTCTTTCCTTTTTGGTTTCTTCCTTTTTCTTCGGGGCATTGTTGCTTTTATTCTTCTTTTTGCCGTTATCGCGGCGCTCGCCCTCGGGCTTTGCGTCACGGTTGTGCTTTTCGGATCTTCTCTGACGCTTTTCGGGAGCATCGGGAATTTCCATAGATGCCTTTACCTGCGCCGGCTTAACTCCGATTATACCGAAGATTCCCTTACTACCTGCGTGCAGGACTTCAAAATTGACGTCGTCAAGAGGGCCTGCTCCGAGAGCGGCTCTGGCATTTTCTTGTGCTTCGACGATGTCCTTGCCTGTTGCAATTATTTCTTTTATCATTTTAGTCTTCCTTATCAGTCTTTGATTTCGGGTACGTCGTCGCTCTTAATTTTCTTTTGCGACTCATTCTTTTTTACCTCGGGCAGCTCGTCGTAGTCATCCTCGTCGATGTAGTGAAGCGAGCGATGCTTCGGCTGCTCCTTAAGTGCGGCTCTGTTTGCCTTTTCAGCTTCCTTTTCCGCCTTGCGCATAGCTTTGATCTCCGCTTCGGTGAGTTTCGGAATCGGCATAAATTTTGCAAGAAGCAGGATCTGTATTATGGAAAATACGGATTGGTATATCCAGTAAAGACCGAGCATGCCGGAAAATCCGAACGCGATAAACATAGTCATCGCGGGCATAACGAACTCCATGATTTTCATGGACATCTGCGACTGATCGTCGCCGCTGCCGGGCTGTACCGCGGGGTTGGAGTTGAGCTTACGGGTGAGCCAGCCGGTAAACCACTGGGATACCGCCGCAAGCACGGGGATTATAACCAGGATTGAAAAATTGGTGAAGCTGGGAGTGTCGGCGAGGTTTACGCCGAAGAGATTAAAGTTTGGGAGCTTTGAAATGTCAAAGTTCTCGATACCATTAAAGGCGTCCGGATTCGCGGTAATCTCGCCTATCAATCCAATTTCGTCAAGATTCTTGGCACTTTCTCCGATGACATCCCTCAATGCTTTGATGTCGGTAAATTTGGCGATATACGAAATGGGTTTTCTTATGACGTTATAAAGGCAGATGATGAGAGGGAGCTGTATAAGCATAGGCAGGCAGCCCGAAAGGGGATTGTAGCCCTCCTTCTGCTGAAGCTCCATTATTTTTTGATCTCTTTCCTGAATGGAAACTCTATCGGTTCTACCCTTGTATTTTGCTCTGATGAGCGAAATTTTCGGTGCTAATTTTGCCATAGCGATCTGGCTCTTCTGCTGTTTTATCGCAAAGGGCAGAAAAACTACCTTGAACACCAGGGCGTAGAGGAGCAAGCCAAGTGCATAGCTACCTCCGAAAATGCTACTGAACCAGCCGAGCATAGTTCCGAGCAGCTTGTAAAGCCAACTGAACATTTTGTTTATTCCTTTTCTTTTTCGGTTGTGTTTTCCTTCTCTCCGTTCCCTTTATTCTTTGGATTGCGAAAGCCCTTTTCGGGGACGGGATCGTAGCCACCCTTAAAAAAGGGATTGCAACGTAAAATTCTTCCCACAAAAAGAATCGTGCCTACCAAACAGCCTCGTTTTTCAAGTGCCTCAATGGCGTAGGCTGAACAGGTTGGTGTAAACCTGCAGCAGGGCGGTTTCAGAGGAGAGATAAACCTTCGGTATAGGCCTATAAGCCATATCATTACGTGTTTCATCAGTTTTTAAACATACCGAGCTTTGTGAATGCAACGTCAAGCTCTCGCTTGATACCGTCGCTTTTCTTGGTGACTGCCGCGCTTCGTGCCGCGATGACTATCAGGAATCCTTTTTTAAGTTCTTTTTCCTTTTCCAATGCTCGTAGTCCCTCGCGCAGAATTCGTCTGCATCTGGATCGTACGACGGCTCCGCCAAGCTTCGTTGAGGTCGTAAGACCTATGCGGTTCATTACCTTTTTTTCGGGGTGTGAGCGTGCAAGCCGTCCTGCCGCGTAATCCGGCAAAACGTACACGGCGAGAGCAGACGTCACAGCTCTCTTACCCTTTGAATACGCTTTCGAGTAAAGATGATTTTCACATATAGCTTTAAATTTCATAAAAACCACCTTTCAAAATGGGGTATCAAACAAAAACCCCGATAAATAGCACGGTAGCGCGTTTTATCGGAGGTTTTGTACGTCACGTGTGACTTGATCAATAGGTGAGACGAGCTCTTCCCTTGGCGCGTCTTCTTTTAAGAACTTTTCTACCGTTAGCGGTTGCCATTCTCTTTCTGAAGCCATGTTCCTTTTTTCTCTGTCTCTTTTTAGGCTGATAGGTTCTCTTCATAATAGCACCTCCTTTAGTTTATTTAACGTCGTGGGACGCAAAAGCGGCGTCCGATTCGCGTATTCATACGAAAGCACGATATATTATAACTGAAAAATCTGATTTTGTCAATACCCTTTGGAAATATTTTATTATTAATATATATTTATAATAGTATACGTATTGACTTTCTATAGCTTTTCTGCTAGAATATTCTTGTATAAATATCTTTAGGACGGTGTGGTATGCATAAGGATATAGGAAAAATTCTGATAACCGAGAAGGAGCTTGATGAGGTCACTGCAAGAATAGCGGCGGAGATCGACCGCGATTACGCGGACGGTAAAAAGCTCGTTTTGGTTTGTATTCTCAAGGGCTCGCTGATGTTTATGAGCGACCTTATGAAAAAGATAACCGTGCCACTTGAGATCGACTGTATGCGCGTCTCCTCTTACGGATGCGGCACTACCTCGAGCGGAGCGATAAACATCATACTTGACCTTATTCGCCCCGATCTTGCGGAGTGCGACCTGCTTATCATCGAGGACATAATAGACAGCGGCTCAACCCTTTCATACCTAACGCGGTATCTTGTAAACAAGGGCGCGCGGAGCGTGCGCACCTGCACCCTTTTGGACAAGCCATCACGGCGCAAGGTACAGTTTGTTCCCGATTACGTGGGTATTGAAATCCCCGACGAGTTCGTCGTTGGATACGGGCTTGATTATGCGGAAAATTACCGTGCATTGCCTTACGTTGGAGTGCTTAAGCCGGAGATTTACTCGGAATAACCGAAAAACTTAAAAAGCGAGGTTGCCCTTTTGTATACTGTGGGGCTGTATACTCTCGGCTGCAAGGTTTCGCAGTATGAAACCGAGGCGGTTGGGGAGGAATTTGAAAGATGCGGATTTGAAATGCGCCCGTTTTCGGAGGCGTGTGACGTTTACGTAATAAATACTTGCACGGTAACGGCTGAAAGCGACAGAAAGTCGCGTCAGTTTATCCGCAGGGCAATAAAGAAAAATCCGTCTGCCATAGTGATGGCAATGGGATGTTACACACAGCGCGCCGCGGATGAGGTTGCCAAGATCCCCGGTGTGCGTGCCGTGGTCGGAACGGAAAACAAGCTCTCACTTGTGGAAATCGCGGAGTCGATGCTTCGCGGCGAGAGGGATGGCGTGTACGTCAGCACGACTGACGTTGGCAAGGCGTGCTTTGAAAGAATGGCTATAACTAGAGCGCCGCGTACACGCGCCTACGTAAAGATTGAGGACGGATGCGAGGCAAAATGCACCTACTGTGCAATATCGGGTGCACGCGGCAGGGTGCGCTCAAAGCCGCGCGAGGACGTGCTTTTTGAGGTTCGAGAGCTTTATAGGCGCGGCACTCGCGAGATAGTACTGACCGGAATTGAAACCGGCTCTTACGGCAGGGATTTTGAGGAAAAATATGACCTTGCCGACCTGATAGTTGAGCTTGACGCTACGGGAAGCTGCGAGCGAATAAGGCTCGGCTCGCTCGCACCCGAGCTTGTGGGGCGTGAGTTCGTGGAGAAAATCAAGGACGCAAAAATCCTTGCTCCGCATTTTCACCTTTCGGTACAAAGCGGCTCGGATAACGTGCTTTTCCGAATGAAGCGCAGATATAACGCGGCGGGCGCAATGCGCGTCGTCGATAATATACGTCAGAATATAAAGGGTGCTACATTTACGTCCGATCTCATGGTAGGCTTTCCCGGGGAGAGCGAGGAGGATTTTCTTGAAACGGTGAATTTCGTGCGCCGTGCAAGACTCCTTGACGCCCACGTCTTTGCATACTCAAAAAGAGAGGGAACGCCGGCGGCGTGTTACGAAAATCAAGTGCCGGAGTCGGTCAAAAGGGAACGCAGCGAGCGGCTTATTAAGGTCAAAAACGAGGTGCGTGATGAGCTTTTATCCGAGATGGTAGCTTCCGGAAAGCCACTTTCGGTCATAGCGGAAACGCAAGGCTCTGACGGATATTACACCGCGCACTCGGACACCTACGTTGAGGTGCGCTTCAAGTCAGACGACGATACTCTTGCCGGAGAGATGTTGACGGTCATACCCGTGTCGCATAAAAACGGAATAATTACGGCTAAAATCAGTAATAATAAATAATTACTTACATAAATGGAGTGAAAAAATGAAAAACAGCGAAAAAACAATGGAAAAAATTGTAGCCCTCTGTAAAACACGCGGCTTTATATTTCCCGGCTCGGAAATTTACGGCGGTCTAGCTAACTCCTGGGACTACGGTCCTCTCGGAGTCGAGTTTAAAAATAACGTAAAGCGCGCTTGGTGGAAGAAGTTCGTTCAGGAGTCAAGATACAACGTAGGACTTGATTCTGCTATCATAATGAATCCCGAGGCTTGGGTTGCGTCGGGACACGTCGGCGGATTTTCCGATCCTCTTATGGACTGCAAGCAGTGCAAGGCGCGTCACAGAGCGGATAAGCTTATCGAGGATTACGCGTTCCAGAACGGAACGAATGAAAATCCTGCTGGCTGGACCTTTGCCGAGATGGCTGATTTTATAAAGGAAAAGGATATTGCTTGCCCTCTCTGCGGCGGAAAGACCTTCACAGACATAAAGAAGTTCAACCTTATGTTTAAGACCTTTATCGGTGTTACCGAGGACTCCTCGAACACCGTATATCTCCGTCCCGAAACCGCGCAGGGTATATTTGTTAACTTCCCCGCGGTACAGCGCTCTGCAAGAAAGAAGCTGCCCTTTGGCGTAGCACAGATAGGTAAGTCGTTCAGAAACGAGATCACCCCCGGTAACTTCGTTTTCCGTACGAGAGAGTTTGAGCAGATGGAGCTTGAGTTCTTCTGCAAGCCGGGCACTGATCTTGAGTGGTTTAAATATTGGAAGGACTATTGTCATCAGTGGCTTCTTAACCTTGGTATGAGAGAGGAAAATCTCCGTCTTCGTGACCACGATCCCGACGAGCTTTGCTTCTATTCCAAGGCGACCACCGACTTTGAGTTCCTCTTCCCGTTCGGATGGGGTGAGCTTTGGGGCGTTGCCGACAGAACCGACTACGACCTCACACAGCATCAGAATCACTCCGGTAAGGATATGACCTACTTCGACCAGGAAACCGGTGAGCATTACGTGCCCTACGTTGTAGAGCCCTCGCTCGGTGCGGACAGAGTAACTCTCGCATTCCTTGTTGATGCCTATGACGAGGAGGTAATCGGTGAGGGCGACGTGCGCGTTGTTCTTCACCTTCACCCCGCTCTTGCACCCGTAAAGGCGGCGGTGCTTCCTCTTTCAAAGAAGCTTTCCGAAAAGGCACTTGAGCTTTACGACGAGCTCTCCAAGGAATTTACCACCGACTTTGACGAAACCGGCTCTATCGGCAAGAGATATCGCCGCGAGGACGAGATCGGAACTCCCTTCTGCATTACCTACGACTTTGATACCGAAAACGATGGCTGCGTAACCGTTCGTGACAGAGATACCATGGAGCAGGTAAGAATTCCGATCACCGAGGTTAAGAGCTATATCAGCGAAAGACTTAAGTTCTGATTTTTTGACCCCGCTTACTATGGCGGGGTCAGCTTTTAGGGGAAATTATTATGGATAAATTGACACGCATAGCCTCTTTTTCGGTAAATCACGATCTTATTGACGAGGGGATATACATCTCTCGCATAGACGGTGACGTCACGACATACGACCTGCGCACGAGGAAGCCTAACGCGGGTGAATACATGGACAATCTAACGATGCACTCGGTGGAGCATATGGCTGCAACCTATATAAGAAACAGTAAGATAGGGGAGCGTGTCGTGTATTTTGGTCCTATGGGCTGCCAAACCGGCTTTTATCTGCTCGTGCGCGACTCAAACAACGCCGAAACGCTTGAGGTGCTCTTGGACGTGCTTCGCCGCATAGCGTACGAAAGTGACGCCATGGTAGGTAACACGCGCGAGGAGTGCGGAAATTATAAAAATCTTTCAATTGATGCCGCGCGCCAAGAGTGCAAGAGATACCTTGAGGTTCTTCTTTCGAGGGAAAATGACTTTAAATACAGAACGGAGAGTGAGCATGAGGGTTGACGTAGGAATTATAGGCGCGATGGATGCAGAGCTTAAGACTCTTATAGGCGCGCTTTCTGAAAGAAAAAGCGAGGTTGCGGGTGGAATTGAGTTTCACACGGGTATAATTCACAATAAACGAGTTGCAATCGCAAAATGCGGTATCGGTAAGGTCTTTGCCGCAATATGTGCAGAGGCGATGGTGATGAAATACTCACCCACCCTTATCGTAAATACCGGCGTCGGAGGCGCACTTGCGAGAGGAATATCGGCTACCGATATAGTAATAGCCGACAAGCTCTGCCAGCACGATATGGACACCTCGGCAATCGGTGACCCGAAGGGGCTCGTTTCGGGAATAAACAAGATTTATTTTGATTCTGATGCGCGTGCAGTTGAAATTCTCAGGGCGGCATCAGACACTCTTGGCTATACCGCTCACGTCGGAACAATTGCCACGGGCGACAAATTTATAGCCGACAGGGAAGAGAAGAAAAGCATAGAAGCCACCTTTGGAGCTATGGCGTGTGAGATGGAGGGTGGCGCTGTTGCCCACACCGCTTACGTAAACGGCGTGCCGTTTGCCGTGATACGCGCAATATCCGACTCTGCCGACGGGGATGCCGGTATGGATTACCCGACGTTTTTACCGATAGCGGCAGAAAGATCCGCGGCACTTACTCTTGCACTTATAAAGGAATATTAAGTTCTTAAATTCAATACCGCCGAATAAACTTTTAAAAAAAGGTCGGCGGTGTTTTTTATTGAAAATTTCCTCTTTTAAACGCATGCGCGTCTTTCGCGGTGAGAGTGGCGCGCTCGTTATTTTAAAATTGACACTCCCAACAGCCGGAGAGGGAAGTGCGGCGGAGCGCGCCGTTTCCGAGTTTTATTCTCTGGTGGCGGAGGCTTATATAAAAGGCGCAGAGTGCCTACTTTCAGCCGCTAAAGACGCAGCCGCGCCTATATTGGTCCACGTCGATTATAGCCTCGATAGCTCCGGCTCTCCCGACGGCAGTATAGCCATTAAGCGCGTTTTGAAGGTAAGGGCGCGGGGCGTGTTACAAAATTACGAGGATACGGACCTCTTTGACGTCGAAAGCGGACGGCTTTTTTTGCCTCGCAGAAGGCAAAAGGTCAAAAAAGTCAAAAAGAAAGCCTCGGGCTAATCACCTTTGCGCCAGCACATGCTGACGGGTATAGCCGAGGCTTTTATATTAATTATTTCCTTGCGCGCCAGTGTCAGCCCAGAATTTATCAAGCCTCTCGCGTAGCTTCGCAACATCTTTATAAAATTTCATTCCGCGCCAGAGCGTCGGGATGATTTTTTTGTATATGGGGTCGTCAAAGCGGTCGTCTATAAGAACTATAACGCCTCTGTCGTCCTCGCGCCTGATAACTCTGCCCGCCGCCTGCAAAACTCTATTCATACCGGGATATATGTAGGCAAATTGCTTTCCCTCCTCGTATTTGTCGTCGTAGTAGGCGGAGATCGCCTCTCTTTCATAGGAAAGTCCGGGCATACCTATTCCAACCACGATCGCGCCGATAAGGCTGTCGCCCGCAAGGTCGATTCCCTCGGCATATATTCCGCCCATAACGCAGAAGCCGATGAGGTAGGACTCACTTTCCTTTTTGAATTCGAGAAGAAAGTCCGATTTTTCCTTTGACGTCATATTTTTTCTCTGTGAAAGCACCTTGATTTTCGGGTACTTTCTCATAAATGCGCTTGCCAGAGCATCGGAATATTCAAACGACGGAGAGAAGATGATATAATTTCCGCGCTTTGCCGACACAGTCGCCGCGATGGCGCGACATACTGCGGGCAGGGTTTTATCCCTTTCGGAATAGCGGGTGCTGATGCTGTCAACGATCGCCACCTCAAGCTGCTCCGGGGCAAAGGGGGAGTCAACCGAAAGCAAGTCCGCAGTGCCGTCTGCACCGAGGACGGATTTGTAGTAGTAAGCGGGGGTAAGGGTTGCGGAAAAAAAGACCGTTCCCGAACAGAGCGACGTCCGCTTCGCTATTTCGCGAGAGGGATCGATGCAGAATAATTTTACACGGATATCCCCGTCGGCGTAGAAAACAAAGACCTCGTACGCAGAATCAAAGGCCTCCATAGCACGATAAAGCTTACGCATCGTATAGCGCGCGCCCGTGAGAAGGTTAAGCCGCGCGTCGCGCTCCACATCCTTTGCCGAATAGGTGCGGAGAATTTCGTTTTCCAGTGTATTTATGAAATCGCAGACAATTTCGTATGCAGCATATGGCAATTCCTTGGTGTGCGCACTACCGACTCGCGACCCCTTTTCGCTCGTGTATATATCCTCTTTTACTAGGGGATAAAACAGCTCGTAAAGCTCCGCCGCCGTATCCTCGGCACACTTTTTAACTGCCGAATGCTCACCGATGAGAGGAGAGTCCTTCATGGCGAGGATTTCCGACAGAGAAATTTCCGCGGAATACATTTCGCGCGCACGGTCGGGTAGGTTGTGCGCCTCGTCAACGAGCAGGACGTAGTTGCCGCCGTTAGTAAAGAAGCGACGTATGTAAACTGAGGGGTCGAATACGTAGTTGAGGTCGCATATAACCACGTCGCAAAGCTCCGCATAGGTAAGGGAAAGCTCGTAAGGACAGACGTTGTGCCTTGCGGCAATTTCGCGTATTTTGTCCTTGTCGACGACGGTCAGCCCCTCGCGGTACAATTCAAGTGCCGCATCGGGAAGTCCGTTAAAGACCGCGCGCTTGCAGAGATTGTGACCGAGTCTGCATACTGCACCGACGTCGCAGCACTTTTCCTTGGCGGTAAGTATAACGGAGCGTACGATTGCACCCGCCTCCGCCATTGAGGTAAGGCAGTCCGCCGCCGCCTCGGCAGTTGTTTCCTTTGGGGTGAGATAGAAAATTTTATCCCGACGTGCATCTCCGAGTGCGCGTATTGCGGGATAGAGGGCTGAAACCGTTTTTCCCGTGCCCGTTGGCGCGGTTGCAAACAACGTGCCACCCCGTGCAATAGTTTTATACGCCTGACGCACGAATTCGCTCTGTCCCTCGCGCACCGATTTGTGCGGAAATTTAAGGGTTCGCATCGACGGAAGTCTTACGGTTACGCGCTCGATCTCGGGCAGGGCATATTTTTTTAGAGAGTCAAGACATTTAAAGAAAAATTCCTCAAGCCGCGAAAGCTTTACCGACTCGGTTTTTATTTTGCTTTCATTGGTTTTTGGGTTTATATAGACGATATTTATCTTAAGCGCGGTATATTTGCGGCTTGCAAGGTATGAGAGTGCCGCGATATAAGCCTCACCGCGTGCTTGTGCCGCCTCTTCCTTTCGCACGCGCCCGGGATTTGATTCTATCTCGCGTGCGATCCATATTTCGTCACCCACCGCAGACTCTGCGCGTGAGATTATATCAAAGTCGCGATTTTCGTCGGTATAGGTGTAAATAAATTTGCACGGGCTCGGGTTCGGTATGATTTTTTTGAGGGCAGAGTGAGAGCCTTCGTGCATATTAGGCTCGCCCTCATCGTAGGGCATAGCGGTGGATATGCACCGACGCGCGATGGATATGAATTCTCTGAAGTCTACGGTTATTTTGTTATTTTCGGCGTCGTATCTCATTTTGCACCTCCTTATTGTGATACTTATATTTTATCATAGGTTGTCATTGTTGTCAACCTTGCCCGGAGCATAAAAAGGGCAGGGATAAATGCATATCCCTGCCGTGTGAAAATTAAATTTTATAGAATCTGTATTTTGCACGTCCCGTTTCTTCATCGTATTCGTCAAGGGTGAAACCGAGACCTGCCGCCTCGGCAATAGACTTATAAACCGTTCTCGTTTCCTCGACGTAATACTTGCTCGGTTCTTTTCCAAGCCCCCTCATATACTCGATAACAGGGGATCTGTCTACCGTTACGTAAAGCGTGCCGTCCTCGATCTTGGTATGTAAAAGCTCGCTCGCCTCCTCGATCTCGTAAAGCTCGGTGAGCCAAGCCTCAACTGCAGAGATGCCGCCGGTCTTCATCGCCTCTATCCTCGGGGAGAAGAACGCCTTTGCATATCCGTCAAGAAATTCTATTACCGCCCCGTCGCCGTACACCTCGCCGCAATAGCGAAGCGCGTGGTCGCCGATAAGGTGGAAATCTCTGTGCAGGTATTTAACTCCCTCGCGCTTCTCGTCAAAAACGATGCAGTCGGGGGTGGGCTTTGTAAAGTCGAAATTTGGCTTGTGCCCTGCAACGTAGTAGATCTCGGAGCATCTTGCCTTGTCGATCTCGGAGTGATCGCGCTCAAAGGCAATGCCGTATTTTTCAAGCACGCGCGAGTAGATTACCTTGCAGTGCTCGCAATAATTGTGATAGGGCTCTATATGCTCAAGCGAGTTGAGCATTCCGCGCGAGGGACAGTAGCGCATAAGTGAGTAGCAGTATTTTTCCTTGGGATTGTAGATATCGTAGGTGTCGCACGCCTCCTCTGAAAGCGTGTGTCCCCAATAGGCTCTTGCTCCCTCAAATCCGCCGTACAGCTCGCACTTTGCGGCAAGGCTGTTAGGGTTAGTTTTGTCGCCGATATTCGTATCCGAAAGGTAAATCCAATAATCCATAACGGCACTCTCGCCGCCCCTTTTCTCGAGGAATTTAAAAAATTCGCTGTAAAGGGGGATAAATTCCGTGCATGAAAGCATCCTATTACTCCTTTTCGGTTATTTTAATTTGCTGAGAAGCTTTTCAACCGTTTTAAGGACGATTTCTTCAACGCCGCGCTTCAGGCGGGAGCTTCTCGTTTCATATCCGCCCTCTTCATAAGCCTTTGAGGTGGGGAAATAGCAGTCGCCGCCGTTGGTAAGGCAACATACGAAGGTCGCAGGGAAGGGTGATATACGTGCAACCTCGCGGCCG
>JAGCJI010000092.1 GCA_017648085.1 Clostridia bacterium
CAGGAAAAGGACGAGAAATTGCTAAAATTTCTCGTCCTTTTTTCTTGAACAAGCACTGCTTCTGTGTCCACAGAAGCTATTTTGATTTTGTCGATATGCCGTCGCTTCGCTCGGCTCGATATATTTGCCTCGCAGCAAATTCGATATGTTTTCGCTATGATCAAACTCGATATGATATAAATCCGCGCTCACGCAGTGAGCATATCGAGTGCGACAGCACATATCAAACGCGTTAGCGTATATCGAAAATCCGCATTAGCGGATTTATATCGATGCGTACCTGCTCTATGGCAGGTACGCTACCGGGTGTCTTTTTTTAATGTATTTATCTAAATATTCCATAGTACTTGAAAACAGCGTCTTCATTATGTTATAATGAAAATAATAAGCTTACGATCAATATTTGACCATGAAAGCACCTGCACAAATAGATCTTACACCTTTTTGTGCTTAAGAGGAGTATTATGAAAAAGAAGATTTTATACGGTTTGATATCTGTGCTGGCGGTATGCATCTCTTTGCTTGCGTTTTCAGCGTGCGGTGAGCCTACACAATATTTGGTTACGTGGCAAGACTGGGACGGCACCGTATTGTCAACAAATTTAGTTAAAGAGGGCATAGTTCCTACGTATAACGGATTAACGCCGACTAAAGAAGCAGATGATCAATACACGTACGAGTTTAGCGGTTGGGATAAGGAAATAGCTCCTGTAACCGCTGATATTGTATATATCGCACAGTTCAATGCCACGTTAAGATCCTATAACGTTGTGTGGCAAAACTGGGACGGTACGGTTTTGCAAGAGGGTAAAGTGACATACGGAGAATCCCCCGCTTATACGGGTGATGCTCCGACAAAGCAAGGCGATGAACAGTACACGTATACGTTTAGCGGTTGGGATCCGGTGGTCAACCCGGTTTGTGGCGACGTCACCTACGTCGCGCAATTCACGAGCGAGGAAAACTGTTATGACATAACCTGGCTAAACTGGGACGGCTCATTACTTGGTGTCAGTATAGAATACAGGTATGGAGCTACCCCCGTTTATATGGAGTGGGAGTTTGGAACACCGCGCAAGGAGGCGGATAGTCAATACAGCTATGTATTCAGCGGCTGGTCTCCTACTATTGAAAAGGTAACGGGCCCCGCTACCTATACGGCGCAGTTTACTCCCGTTGTTAACCAATATACTGTGTATTGGAAAAACTGGAACGGCTCGTATTTGGAAGTGGACGAAAACGTTGATTACGGCACAATTCCCGTCTACGATGGAATAACTCCTGCCAAGCCCTCCGATACAATAGGTGACTATACCTTCATCGGTTGGTCTCCGAGTGTTGAAGAAGTAACCGGTAACACTACGTACGTTGCACAGTTCAGCGTTACGCTTAAGAAATATACGGTAACCTGGAAGCTGCAGGATTTGTACGGAACCGTGCTTGAATTTGACGAGGACGTTGAGTACGGAACAATTCCTACGTATAATGGTGAAACTCCGACTCAAGCAAAAAATGCACAGTATACGTATATCTTCGTTGGATGGACGTCGACGTATGGCGCAACAGCGTCGGAAATCAAGGCAATAACGGGTAACACCACCTATTACGCGGTGTTTACCACCGAATTAAACAAATACACCGTAACCTGGACAAACTGGGACGGTAGCGTGCTTGAGGTGGATGAGGACGTGCCCTATGACACAATGCCCACCTACGACGGTGCAACACCCACACAAGCGGGCGACGCGCAGTATTACTATGAATTTTATTATTGGTCTCCTACTATTCAATGGGTAACGGGCGACGTCACTTACGTTGCCGTATTTCTTCAGAAAACAAATACATATACGGTCACTTGGAAAAACTGGGACGGAACCGTATTGAAAATCGATGAGATAAAGTATGGCAGAACACCCTCGTACGTTGGCGAGGAACCTACCAAGACCGGCACGGATACCGCTGTATTTGACTTCGTCGGCTGGGACAGACCTTGCTCTGCGGTTGAGGGCGATCAAACATACGTCGCAGTATTCAATGAAGTGCTGATCTATCAGGTTAAATACAATTTAGCCGGCGGAACAGCCTCGGATATTGAAAATAGCTATAAAAGAGTTAACGATATCTTTATTTTGACCTCTACCGTTCCGACAAAAAACGGATACCGATTTGTAGGTTGGAATAACGTGCACGAATCACGCGTTTACACTCCGGGTGATCGGTTTAGTGGCAATTTTGACGTAGAGTTTTATGCGATTTGGGAAAAATGCGAGCTGTGCGATACTTGTTCCGGCAATGGCTATACAAGCTCAATGTGTACGGCCTGTGATGGCAAGGGTGCGTGGGATGCGAGATGCACCGGCGGCTTTATGTCGAACGGCTATCACTATTCCGGCACGGAATGCTCGAATTGCGGCACTAATTACGGCTTTGTCGTAATCAACGGCATTGGCAACGTATGCTCAAGTTGCTATAACAGATATGGCGTAATTTATAGGGGACAGGACGTTCGTTGCACAAGATGCGACGGCAAAGGCACGATACACCGCACCTGCGGTTATTGTAATGCGCTTGGATACACAACCGACACCTGCGCGTCCTGTGCGGGAAGTGCGGGTTCCTTTGAGCCGACTCCTACCTTGTCATACAAGACAACCACCAAGGTTTGTCTGGTTTACATAGGGGGCTATGAATACAGCATGGACGGTCAGAATTGGCAGACGTCCCCCTTGTTTGAAAACCTTAACGCAAACACTTCGTACGTTTTCTATCAAAGAAGGGCGACCGCGGGAACCGTTCCGTTTGGACCGACCAGCACGGCGTTGACTGTTACCACAGATGACTATTATTCGGTTACCTATATATTAAATGGCGGAAGTGCCGTCGACTCTAATCCCGGATATTACACCGACGCCTCCGAAATTGAATTGCTTTTGCCCCGCAAGACGGGTTACACCTCTCTTGGCTGGTATGATGCAGATGGAAATAAGGTTGACGTGCTTGGCAACGGCATGTGCGGTAATATAGTTCTGTATGCAAAATGGAACGACGGAAATATATATACCGTTTCCTTCGCCGATGGTACGTTTGATCCTATAACCGTTCAATACGGAAAAGAATACTCGCTGCCCACTCCTATAAAAGACGGATATAATTTTAAGAACTGGGCTGACACAGCGCAGTATGATTCATACGGAGTAATAGCATCACAGGGGGTATGGACGTATCCGCGTGATATGGAAGTGTCATCTTCTTGGAATTTAGTTATATATAACGTTAACTATATTCTCAACGGCGGCACGTATAGCTACGGCCAAGCTCGCTATTCTTATAACGTTGAGACTCAAACCTTCACGTTAACTTATCCTCAAAAGACAGGTTACAGATTTGTCGGTTGGACCTATAAGGGCCAGGATACCCCTGTGCTTGACGTAACGATTACGCAGGGCACGATGGGAGATAAAGAATTCACGGCCCATTGGACAGCCCTCACGTACACACTCACGCTCGATTCAAACGGCGGCGAGGTGGGCGAGGAGTCTGTGAACGTCACTTACAACGAGGAGTACGAGCTACCTACACCCACCAGGACGGGATACACCTTTGTTGGCTGGTATAACGGTGACACTAAATATTCAAGCGGCACCTGGCGAGGAACAGAGGAGATCACGCTCGTTGCAGAGTGGGTGGCAAATGAGTATAATTTGACTTACGGGGACACTAAAGGGTCAGTAAACGTGACCTTTGATTACAATTACAGCGAATCTGTTTCGGATACAGTCAACTTGAGAGCCAATGAAACGTTGAACCGTCCGCAAGATCCGGCAAGAAGCGGATACGTATTTACAGGTTGGTACACGGATTCCTCCTGCACGGTAAAATATCCTTTTTACGGTACAATTGATGCGGATATGACGTTGTATGCCGGCTGGGAGAAGATGAATATGCCTAACGTATATTCCGAGGTGCAGATCGATCCTTCGCTGTACAATTCATCCAACCGCTATGCCTTATCGACCGCCAGAACGTCCGAGTCGTGCAGAGCATACGTCTATTTAATAGCCCGTGAATCGGGTAGCCACACTATCGTTTGGTCCAATTCCAATTCATTGAACAGTACTGCTTACGGCTATTATCTGCAAATTTACAATGCCACGACGGACACGGTGATTCAAGACTATATCTTCCATTACGATAATTCGTATGGATACTCAAGCTTTACTTGCTCCGCGGGAGATATTATCGTAATTGGCTTGTATAGGTATTCTGCAAGCTATACGTCTACCGCTTACATAAACTTCAGCGGATTTAATGCTCTCGCGCCAAGCACGGCGCGTGTAAAGCAAAATCTTGATTACTACTATGAAGAGGGCACAACACACGTTGAAAGCGTGGAATATGACAAAAGCTATACGTTGCCCACTCCTATTCGTGAGCACTATACCTTCCTTGGTTGGTATAACGGCACAGAAAAGGTTGAATCGGGTGATTGGAAAATCGCCGCCGATACCGTGCTCGTTGCTAAATGGGCGCGTGACGAGTATACAATAACGTACAACCTTGACGGTGGCAAAAATGCTCCATCTAACCCATCCCATTATGGCGAAAACGATGAGATAATACTTGAGGCACCGACAAAAACGGGCTACGTATTTTTGGGCTGGACGGGAAGCAATGGAGATGTTCCGCAGGTTGACGTAAGCTTCAGCGGTACGGTTCGTTGCGACCTCGAATATACCGCGCACTGGGAGGTTGCCGTATTCACCGTTGATTACGTTATGAACGGTGGAACAAATCCTGCAAAGAACCCGACTGCAATCACCGTGTTTGATGCGTTCGAACTGAAAGAACCGACAAGAACAGGATATACCTTTAAGGGCTGGTATCTTGACGATGCATTCACCTTGCCAATTTCGTCTTTAACCAATATTACAAGTGACCTCACGCTCTACGCCTGCTTTGTTGCGAATCGGTATTCCTCAACGTTTGTTTCCGAACCTGTCGGCGATAAAATTACTATTCAACTTAGACACGGTGAGGGTGTAAATACAGTTACTCATTATACGATCAGCAATGGGGATTCGTTCAATCCGTACGATCATATTATCATTCACGAAAATTACATATTTGGTGGATGGTATTTGAATGAGAGCTGTACCAAGCGTGTTACGGGAGATTTGGTTTTGTATAGCGATACCACTATTTATGCAAAGCGTATCTACTGTGCCACGTACGATCAAATTCCGGCAGATGGAAGGACACTAACCGCAAAGCAGACTTATTCCACTGCGTTCAGTGATGTCGCCTATTACGTTCCGGATAATGCTTGCAGAATATATATAAAGACTGTAGCTCTTTACGGTTATTCGGCGAAGGTTGAACGTTGGAGGGAAGGTTATGGATACGCGACTCTGACGTATGTTACCAGTTCGGCAGACACACAAGGAGAAGTCGAAGGATATTTCGATGTGCGGCCGGGAGACGTCTTGTACTTTTATAACTCGTGTTCGAAAATCGGAAGTGCGTACGGATGGTCAGAGGTAAGGGTTGTAGAAACCTATTCCGCCACAGTTTCCTTCGGTCCCTATTCGGCAAGTAAAACTATTGATTATGACTCTAAAGTTCCCGATGCTTCTGTTTTGGGAAGCGGTTGCATAGCCGATAGAGTAGGATACAGGTTTGTTGGCTGGGTAGACGAGGACGGCGTTATGTGCGGCGAAACCTGGAATTTCCTTGAAAACAAAACGTTTACTGCAAAGTGGGAGCTTGTCGATTACACTATCGAGTACGTTTTGGACGGAGCAGAGAACTCGCCGAACAATCCTGACCACTACAACGTAACCGATTACGTAATTCTTGAAGCCATCACAAAGGAGGGATATACCTTTGAGGGATGGTATTCGGATAGCGAATTTACTCAACAAGTAAAATCGCTTAAGTATACAACCGAAAACCGCACTCTTTATGCAAAATTCACTCCAAACAGCTACAATGCAACGTTGGATTTTGACGGCGGAACTTCATCTCCGACGATAACGTTTATCAGCGATGGCGAAAGCGAGCAGCTTTTGTTTACGGGAGATGACAATTTCTCAAGCTACTATCCCAAAGCAAAAGACGGATACGCATTTGGCGGTTGGTACCTTGACGAAAGCTGTCAGACGGTGTTTGATTTCTCGGCGGTAATTACGGAGGATATAACCCTTTATGCAAAATGGATATCCTCCGACGCTACGTATCATAAAATTACCGTAAACGAGATTGAAACCGAATCAATTACAGTAAACGGCACAAATGAGATAAGGATTGCCTTTATCCCGCTTGCCTCCGGCGAAATAACAGTCAGCACCTCTTCAGCGCTTGACGTTCAGGGCATTTTGTACGATGAAAATATGGTTCGGCTTACGGAAGCCGACGATATTAGCGAGGAAAATTACAACTTCTCTATAACTTATAGTGTTGAGGCGGGCAAGCAGTACACAATCGCAATCAAGGGCGCAACTACCTTGACAAAGGGCGACTGTGACGTGTTGTTTGGCTTTGACGGAAGTATGGGAATAAGCGGCACTACGTATACGTCATTTGCTTTTGACGCCGTTTACGATGCACACTTTGATCTGCCGACTCCGACCAAGGAGGGATACGTCTTCCTCGGTTGGTCTGATGAAAACGGCAACAAAATAACCTCTTCAACCTGGACCTATGCGCAAGATATGATTCTGTATGCGCAATGGGGCGCAATTGGTTGATAAAAAAATAGCCGGGTCGGATTTTTCCGCCCGGCTATTACTTTAATACTAAAAGATTTTAAATGGAAAAGGCACTCCGAAATATAGAGTGCCTTTTGCTTTAATTAGTTGGATACGTAGGGGAGAAGTGCCATCTGGCGTGCTCTCTTAATAGCAACGGTAAGCTGTCTCTGGTGGAGAGTGCAGGTGCCGGAAACACGTCTGGGGAGTATCTTCGCTCTCTCGGAAATGAACTTTCTGAGCTTTGCTACGTCCTTATAATCGATGCCATCAACCTTGTCCTGACAGAAGATGCAAACCTTCTTTCTTCTGTGCATAGGACGGAAGGAGGGGCGCTGAGAATCGTTTCTATCCATTTTGAATAGTCCATTAACCTTTCCGACTCACGTTTTCTATATTGCTCCCGCGCTGTGAGTCTAGCGTGGGAGGGAGCTTCGCTTCAAAATCAGAAGGGAAGATCTCCGTCATTGGGAATTTCTTCAAAATTAACGCTGGGTGCGCTGTTGAAAGCAGGTGCGCCGTATGCGTCGGGCGTGTAAGAACCGTTAGCGGCAGGTGCGCTCTGTGCGCCACTCTGCGCTGCAGAAGTAACGAAGGAAACCTCGTCAGCCTGCACCTCGGTTGCATATCTCTTCTGATTCTGGTTGTCGGTCCAGGTTCTTGTCTGGAGCTGACCGCAGATAAGAATGGGATTGCCCTTCTTGAAATAGCGGCTGACAAATTCAGCCTGCTGACGCCAGGCAACTATGTTGATAAAATCAACGTTCTGCTGTCCCTGATCCGCCTTCGAAAAACGACGGTTAACCGCGATCGTGAAGCTGCAAACGGAAAGACCGGTTGCGGTCTGTCTGAGCTCGGGATCTGCCGTCATATTTCCGATAAGAATGACTTTGTTGAAACTTGCCATAATTCCGCCTCTTAAAATTTGAATTTATGCCTCAGTTGCTTCTGCAACTTCGACGGTAGCATCGCTTGCTTCGCTGGTAGCAGCTGCAGCGACGGTAGACTTCTCGCACTTGGTAGTGGTCATGTAGCGAAGAACGCCCTCGGTGATACCGAACTGACGCTCAAGCTCAGCGGGGAAGTCGGGATTTGCCTTGTAGGAAACGAGAACGTAATATCCTTCGGTAACGTAGTTGATAGGATATGCGAATCTGCGCTTGCCCCACTCGTTAACGTCAACGTCAGTGCCGTTATCCTTAACGAGATTTACAAACTTCTCAACGAGAGCCTTGCAGTCCTCTTCAACGAGATTGCCGCTTACAGCGAAGAGAGTTTCGTAAGAACAAATTTTCTTTTCCATCTGAAATACACCTCCTTATGGTCTTTAAGGTCGCCAACCGGCGACAAGGGGCGTCGAGTGAATACTCGAACCAATACGGTATTTTAGCATAAACAGCGTTGTTTGTCAACCCCTTTTTATAAATAAATCAAATAAAATAACGTATAAATAGAAAAAGTGCGCCTTTCTATTGCAATTTTCATCGCGATGTGTTAAAATTAAAGAAAAAAACGGAGGTTGATATGCGAGCGGTAAAAGAGGTGGCAAATGCCAAGATCAATTTATTTTTAGACGTTATTTCGCGCCGTGAGGACGGATTTCACGATATAAAAACGGTTATGCATTCAATTTCCCTATCTGATACCGTGACGGTTTTTTATACTCCGTCATCCGAGCCTGCCGTGCGTATGGCAGTGAAGGGTAACCGCTTTTTGCCAACCGACGACAAAAATTTGGCGGCTCGTGCCGCAATGCTTTATATGCAGAGCGCGGGCGTCAGCGCGACTGTTGAAATAAAGCTTGAGAAAAGAATTCCCGTTGCGGCGGGACTTGCGGGTGGCTCAAGCGACGCCGCCGCTACCTTGCGTGCGATGAATAGGCTTTTCGGCCGTCTTTTTACCGACCGCGCGCTTTCCGCTATTGCTGCAAGGCTTGGCAGCGACGTGCCGTATTGCCTCTACGGAAAAACCGCACTTTGCGAGGGGCGCGGTGAAATTATGACGAAGCTTCCCGACAGTCTGAAGCTCAATGTTGTCGTTGCTACCGCGCACGAGCACGTGGCAACACCGCAGGCATATAGCGCGCTCGATGCGATGTATTCCTCGTTCGACGGTAGTATTCCTACGGGTGCGGATAGTCGTTACGGTGCACTTATTTCGGCTTTAAACGGCTCGTCGCAGATCCAAAACGGACTCTTCAACGTTTTTGAGTCGGCGGTGCTGCCGACTTGCCCCGGAGCAAGCGCGCTCAAAGTGCGAATGCTTGAGCTCGGTGCATCGGCGTCGATGATGAGCGGAAGCGGACCGAGTGTGTTTGGGATTTTTGACAGCGAGGAGGCGGCAAGGAGCGCCGCCGACAAGCTTTGCGGCGAGGGATTTTTCGCATCCTTTGCAAAATCTGTATGATACTATAAAGCTGACGGGCATAACTGCTTTTTTGCGGTGCTGCCCGTTATTTTTTATCCTAAAATATTGACATGCGACGACTTTCGTGCTAAAATATTACGATAAGAAAAAATACCGTAGGGGGAGTGCCGTCATATGTCGGATAACAGAGATGATTTTTGGGATATAGACAAGCTTTTACCCAAAAGGCGCAATAGCCGCGCGGTCCCCTTTTCCACTAAAGAGAAAACCGTTGAATATAAGGCGTTCTCCGACGCGAAAAGTCCCGATACGTCCGACAACAAGCTCACACTCACGCGGGGCGTGCGAGAGGCAGAGGAAACTGTATATACCTTCACCGGCGGGCTCGTGCGGTCTGTGAAAATAAGCCGTTTTATCGACAAATACGACTTTTACGGCAATTTTCGCAAGGCGGCACTCGTCTACTACGATTTTAAAACCCCGAAATGTGAGTTTGCGCCGTTTTATTCCTATATGCCGCAATATTCGCAGTTTAATTCACAGCAAAAGAATTTCTATTTCTACTGGCGTGACTGCGTGCGCCGCAAAAAATACATCAAAACGGATTATTCCTACTTTTATCTTTACGTATACGAGATATTAAATCTCCCGGACAAAATAAATCGCGAGGAGGGGCTTCGGCTGCTCGTTACGCTTTGGCGTGCTTATCGCGCGGAGCTACCGAATATAGATGCAAATATGTCCCTTTGGATACAGGATTACTGTCTGGTATATAATCTCCCGTGTCCGATGGATGAAATCAAAGATTTTATTTTTGACGTAATAGGCGCGGCGGAGTTCAAGGAATTTTACCTTTCTGGTGCGGACACTTTAGGCAATGACGGTATAAATGCCCTGATCGCCTATCTTTCGGATTATGATTGGCGTCGCGGAAAATACGCGGGCGGCGAAAGCAGGGAGGTATATGCAAAGCACCTTATCGGCGCGATGGGATTGCTTATAAAAGAGCTTTGGGAGAGCGGAAAAATCGCTTCCTCTATCTCGGAGCGCGCGACCGTCACGAGAAACGCATTCAGAAATTCTCTATGCACGCACAGCGTGAAATGCCGTCTTGAAATAGAGTACGTCCCGTTTTCAAAGGCTGATTGGCTGCGCCGTGCGGTAACGGCGGCACTTAAATATACCGAAAACAAGCTACGCGGACTTCTTGGGGTGCGCAGCAGACTCGCCGTAAAGGATCTTCCCGATGAATACGGAAAAATTATAGACTCATATTTTGCGGACGTTTACGAGCAGGCAAACCGCGCGCGCATGGCGGCAATGCGTCCCGAATACGAGAAGCTATACGAGGCGGAGTCAGCCCCGATATCCATTACGGGTGCTGATGAAATAGAGCGACTCTCCTGGAATACAACTGCCAGACTGATAGTGGACGAGGAAGAAAACGAAATAAAAACCGAAGTAGCGAAAGAAAAAACAGAGCAGAATAATTATTTTGAATGTGACACCTACGGTTTGTCGAATGCTGAAATCAAAGTGATTGCCGCTATACTCAAAGGCGATACCAACGGTATTCTGGCTTTTGCCGGTGGCTTTTCGTCGCAGGCTGACGCTATTGTGGAAAAGATAAATGAGGCGTTTGCCGACGGCTTTGGCGACGTTATAATTGAGGGTGAGTACCCCGAATATGCTCTTATCGAAGATTATAAGGAAGATATTGAAACATGGTTAACGAAGGTAATGAAATAAAAGTTCCGAAGCGAATACTTAATACGCTTCTCGCATCTCTCAGCGCGGGTGTCGTGCCAAGGATAGGTGCACCCTATATAGCTATCGGCAGGGGTGAGGAGATAGGCTCTCTGCTTGATAATCTTGATGCGGTTGCCGAGGGCGGCGCAGTTACGAGATTTTTGATAGGCAGATACGGTAGCGGTAAAAGCTTTTTGATTCAGCTTATACGCGGATACGCGCTGGAGCGCGGATTTATATGTGCCGATGCCGATCTCTCACCTGAACGCAGACTTACGGGCGGTAGCGGAGCGGGGCTTGCCACGTACAAGGAATTGATGATAAATATTGCCACAAAGGCATCTCCCGACGGCGGTGCACTTGCCACCGTGCTTTCGCGCCATCTTACACGTCTGCAAACTGAGCTCGTTGAGGTTGGTGTTTTCCCTGATAGCCCGATATTTGAGTCGGAG
>JAGCJI010000012.1 GCA_017648085.1 Clostridia bacterium
CCTGAACGGTTGAGTACATCTTACCTGCAGGGAAATCGTGGAAGGTAGACCACTTAAGCTGACTACCGTCAATCTCTCGATCACCTATTTCCACCTTATCTGCAAATATACTCTTGTGAGGAAGTCCGAGCATAACGGCTTCCTTTGCGCGAAGGTTATCGGTATCATCAAGGTCGCGAATGAACATAAGGTAAGTAACCTGTTCAATAACGTCGAGGGGATTTACAAGTCCGCCTGCTGCAAACACGTCCCAGAGTCCGTCAATTCTATTTTTAAGTTCGCCTGTAATCATTTTTAGTCTCCATTCCAAATATATGATGTGTATCTGCCGCCACCGATTTTTGTGATCTCTCCCTTTGCTATCAAATCGTTCAATGCTCTTTTTACTGTAACGTCACTAATGTCGGGACACTGTTCGAGGATTTCGGATTTCGTTATCTTACCAATGGTGTTTTTAATAATTGCACGAACGCGATCTGTCTTGGTAGAACCTCTTTCGACTACGCTCTGAACTCTGTCTTTAAATTCTCTATAAGCTCCGAGTACAATACCGAACATATATCTTACGAAGTGGCCGTAATCGTTCTCGTTTTCGTGCCAACCGTAAGAGCTATCTTGCAATGCTTCGTAATAGGTTGTCTTTGTTTGCTCGATGGCTTTTTCTATACTAATATACTTACCTACAATGTATCCTGTTCTGTATAGAAGGAGCAGAGTTAAGAGACGGCTCATTCTTCCGTTTCCGTCACTAAATGGGTGAATGCAAAGATAGTCGAGGATGAACATCGGAATTATGATAAGCGGATCGATTTCTGAATCCGAGAGTGCCTCGTCAAACGCATGGCAAAGTTTCTCCATTGCATCGGGAGTTTCCCATGCCGGCACGGGAGTGAAACGAGTTCTCTTGTTGCCTTTAGCATCTTCTTCCTGGATCTCATTATCGTTGAATTTATACACACCGCCTTCAGAACCACCGTACTTATACAGCATTTTATGAAGCTGCAAAATCATATTTGGCTTCGGCTGTATATAATCATGGCTTTCATGTATTAGTGAAAGTACGTCGCGATAACCGGCAATTTCTTGCTCACTTCTGTTTGAGGGTCTAGTCTTGTCCTTGAGTATCTTCGTAAGTCTTTCGCTTGAAGTATATATACCTTCAATCTTATTCGAACTTTCGGTGCTCTGTATTTTAGCTATCTCAACCAAATGCGTAAATGTATCTTTGGTTGCTCCCAGAAAATTATTTTGCTCTCCCTTGTACTCGTGTATCTTTGTAAGCAAAGCAACTATTTCCGGTGTAAGCAGTTTTTTCCATTCATTTTTATAACTGTAGTTTCTCATTAAATCACCTTTTAGTTATTAGAGTTGTTATAGTTTTCTTCATTATTTATTATACATTCAACAAGTTAATTTGTCAAGTTAATTGGGTCATTTTTTTAAAAATGATACTATTTAAGTCATAAAAACAGTTAAAGGTGCCGCCACACCTTGTGGTGAGCAAGCGCGAGCTTCCTAATGATTTTTAGTAATATCGCTCGCTGACATCGTGATCATTTTCGCTACCGCAAAAATGATATTGCAACACAATATGGCCCGTCTGCGCCAAATAGAGTTAACGGTAGCTTTTTTTGACATTTATTGACATCTATTGGTTTATGGAGTATAATTGAATTAGAATAAAAACTTCCTTTTTATAAATAACGCGAAGGAGACGACAACAATATGAGCAGTTATAAGAAATTCAAAAAGCGCGTTTACGAGATTATCGGTCCGGCGGCGAAGGGGGACGCGCTGTCATATGCCGTGGACATTATAATTTGCACGCTGGTGCTGCTATCGTCGGTGGCGGTTGTTATCGAGCTTATCGGCGTGCCGACAGGGGTGGCGCACGGCCTTGAGATTTTTGAATACGTAACGGTCGGAATTTTCGTCGTTGAGTATATTTTGCGGCTTTGGGTGTGCGAGTTCGCGTATCCGGAATGCAAAAATAAATTCGAGGCTCTTAAAGAATACGTCACTTCGTTTGATTCACTTATAGACGTTCTTTCAATAGTTTCCATTCTGTTTAATCAGATTCCCAAGCAGCTTGCCTTTCTGCGACTCGTAAAGCTTATAAAGCTGGCGCGCCTAGTCAAGCTTTCGGAGCACGTAAAGACATCGGATTCAATGCACAACCGCATAGAAGCTCTCAAAAAGAGAGTTAACGAGATAATCGACAAGGGAGAGGACGGGGACAAGCTATCTAAAATATACGATATCGGCTCGGTAATTTTGATTTTGCTGTCGGTATCCTTTATACTTGTAGAAACCTTCCCTATTCCCGAGATAGTACACAAGTGCTTATACATATTCGAGGTAGTTATAGCGATATTCTTTGCGTTAGAATACGTATTGCGAGTTTGGACCGCACCGATGGACTACCCCGAAATGCGCGAGGACAAGGCGAGAATGAAATACATTTTCTCGTTTATGTCGCTCGTGGATCTGCTTTCGATAATACCCGTTTTCGTAGCCAATCTTCCTACCGCTACGGGAATTATGAAGATATTCAAGCTTTGCAAAATTTTGCGACTTGTAAAGGCGAGCCGCTATTTAAGCGGAGTTGCGAATTTCGGCAAGGCAATTCAGGCGAAAAAGCGCCAGATTCTCCTGTCGGTTATCGCGATTTGCGTTATGATAGTCATTTGCTCGGTGCTTATGTACTCCTTTGAGCACAAGGAGCAGCCCGAGGTGTTTAAAAACGGCTTCAGCGGCATTTATTACAGCTTCCAGGTATTGATTGGCGGCGATGGCGAAATTGAGCCGGTGACCGCAATCGGTCAGGGTCTGGCAACGCTTATGCTGCTGCTTGGCGGCTGTATGGTCGGCGTGCCGGTGGCAATTGTGTCCACGGGATTTGAGGATATGATTGCCGAGCAAGCGGGCGAAGAAGAGGAAGCAACAGACATTTACGAGCTTCTCAAGCAGTATGATTCGCTTACCGAGGAGGAGAAAAAGAAGTTTAACGGCTACACGTCTGCTAATAGGGAATAAATCAAGAAACAATATGGGGCGACAGCCTTGGCTGTCGCCTTTTTATTTGATGCAAGACCTTTATTATAATTGTCATACAATTACTATAATCGCGTTGCGAACTCCGCAAGTAATCGTAATACAGTTATACTTACATTGTAGACTACAGTTTGGAGCGTTATTATGGAAAGGATCAAAAGTATTTAAGGCGAGGCTTTAGCTTCGCCTTTTTTAAGTTGCCTATTGATTTTACTTTATCGCGGTTGTATAATAAAGAAAAAAGATAAAACGTAAGGACGTTTCTATGAAAATCACAGATTTACTTAAAAGCGGAGTGCCCTCGCTTTCATTCGAGGTGTTTCCACCAAAGACGGAGATGACGTTTGAGAGCGTCAGAGGTGCGGTTGAGGAGATTGCAAGGCTGCGCCCCGCGTTTATGAGTGTTACCTACGGCGCAGGCGGCGGCACGAGCCAATACACGCTTGATATT
The DNA here is from genome assembly GCA_017648085.1 of Clostridia bacterium. GTDB lineage: Bacteria > Bacillota > Clostridia > Oscillospirales > CAG-272 > UBA1740. Next base: position 3,506 of record JAGCJI010000012.1, read on the forward strand.
GCGAAGAGTATCAAAGAACAATACGGTGTTCCCTCACTGGCGCATCTGACCTGTGTTTCATCAACGAAGACGACGGTCAAGGAAAAGATTGCGGCAATCAAGGCGGCAGGTATTGAGAACGTAATGGCTCTGCGCGGTGATATTCCGAAATCGATGGAAAACGATGACCGAGGCGGCTGGGATTACAGGCACGCGGTAGACCTTGTGCGCGAGATGCGTGAAGCCAACCCCAATTTTTGCATAGGCGGCGCTTGCTATCCCGAGGTGCATCCCGAGAGTCCCGACCAAAATGAAGATATAAAAAGACTTCGGGAAAAGGTTGACGCCGGCTGCGATTTCTTAACGACGCAGATGTTTTTTGATAATAATCTTCTTTATAATTTCTTATATAAGATACGCGAGGCAGGTATCACGGTGCCGGTTATTCCCGGAATTATGCCGATTACGAACGCAGCACAAATTGAGCGTGCAATAACGCTTTCCGGCTCGTTTATGCCCCGCCGCTTTGTCAGCCTGGTTGACCGCTTCGGGCACTCCCCTGCCGCAATGATGCAGGCGGGAATTGCTTATGCAACCGACCAGATAATAGACCTTTATGCTAACGGAATAACCAACGTACACGTTTATTCAATGAATAATCCCGGTGTGGCAGAGCGCATTATGACGAGTCTGTCCGATATTATAGGAAAATGAAAATTTTTAAAAAAAGCTACGAAAATCTCGCGCTTTCCGAAAAAGAGATTGCGAGATACGCCAAGGCAAGTATGGAAGACGTGGCGGTGGCAGAGCTGATACGCTCCTCCATTGCGGAAGCTGCACCCATACTCTCCGGCAAGCTCTGTTACACCAGATTTGGCGTTCAGATAAACGAGGGCGTGTGTAATTTCGGCAGTTTTTCGATTGAGTCAGCTCACCTTGCAAAAAACCTTGCGGGGTGTAGTGAGGTAGTCGTTTTTGCTGCCACCGTGGGCATTGAAATCGACCGACTAATAAAGAAATACAATAGCGTTTCGCCCTCTCGCGCACTCGTATTAAGCGCAGTGGGCACCGAGGCGATAGAGAGCCTTGCGGACGCTTTTTCAGCTGATATTTCGAAAGAATACAATATGCGCTTGCGCCCGAGATTCAGCGCGGGCTACGGTGACCTGCCGCTCGAAGCACAACGTGAAATTTTTAAAATACTAGATGCGCCGCGAAATATAGGACTTTCGCTTACGGACGGACTTATTATGTCCCCCACGAAATCCGTGACTGCATTTATAGGATTGGATAAAAAATGAATTTTAGTGAATTTTTGAACAACAACGTCGTTTATCTTGACGGCGGTATGGGCACACTTCTGCAAGAGCGCGGACTTTTGCCGGGCGAATATCCCGAAAGATGGAATATAACGCATCCGGACGTAATACGAGAGATACACAAGAGCTATTTTGACGTGGGCAGTAACGTAGTGCTTACAAACACCTTTGGCGCAAACCGACTGAAATTTGATGCCGAAGAGCTTGAAGAAATCATAAAAGCAGCGATTTTTGCC
>JAGCJI010000093.1 GCA_017648085.1 Clostridia bacterium
CGTGGAAGATCTTGGGGGGATATGCAACAGTCTTGCTCATATTGAGCCAGTGTGCCCAATAGTCACCCATATCGTAGCCTACGAAGGGACGCATAGCCATCGGGTCGCGTCGTACTACGCCGACAGCACCTGCAGCCGCAGCGGTGGTTTCAGATGCCATAATAGAACCGATGAACGCGCCGTGCTGCCAGCCCTTCGACTGATAAACGAGGGGAGCTGTCTTTGCACGTCTGCCACCGAAGATGATCGCGGAAATGGGAACGCCCGCAGGATCGTTGAACTTATCGGAGAGGCAGGGGCAATTTGCCGCCATCGCGGTAAATCTGGAGTTGGGATGAGCACCGGAGGTGTTAACCTTGTCAGCCTTATCGTACTTCGTGTAATCCCAAACCTCGCCCTTCCAGTTAAGAGCATTTTTCGGAGGATTATTATCAAGTCCCTCCCACCAAACGGTATTGTCGTCAAGATTATGGCATACGTTGGTAAATATTGTGTCGCGCATTGCGGTGTGAAGCGCGTTGGGGTTGGAGTTAAGGTTAGTACCGGGAGCAACGCCGAAGAATCCGTTTTCGGGGTTAACAGCCCAAAGTCTGCCGTCAGCGCCGACACGAAGCCAAGCAATATCGTCACCTACGCACCAGGTCTTATATCCCTTCTTCTTATAAATTTCGGGGGGAATAAGCATTGCAAGGTTAGTCTTTCCGCACGCAGAGGGGAAAGCCGCGCAAACGTACTTAACCTCACCCTCGGGATTTTCAATACCGAGAATAAGCATATGCTCTGCCATCCAGCCCTCCTTACGACCGAGGTAGGATGCTATACGAAGTGCGAAGCACTTTTTGCCGAGAAGAACGTTTCCACCGTAACCGGAGTTAACAGACCAGATGGTATTATCCTCGGGGAAATGACAGATATATCTGTTATCCTCGTCAATATCAGCTCTTGCGTGAAGTCCCTTAATGAAATCAGGGCTGTCACCGAGAGCTTCAAGAACGTTCGTACCAACTCTCGTCATTATGATCATATTAAGAACGACGTATATGGAATCGGTAAGCTCTATTCCGTACTTTGCAAAATCGGAGCCGACAACGGACATCGAATAAGGAATAACGTACATTGGCTTATTCTTATACGATCCCTCGTAAAGCTTGGAGAGCTTTGCATAGCACTCATCGGGTGCCATCCAGTTGTTGATATTACCTGCATCCTCCTTATTCGTAGTACAGATGAAGGTGCGGTTTTCAACACGGGCTACGTCGTTGATCGCAGTTCTATGTAAATAACAGCCGGGAAGCTTCTCCTCGTTAAGCTTAACCAGCTCACCGTTTTCCAGTGCCATCTTGCGAAGGGCTTCCGTCTGCTCTGCGCTACCGTCGACAAGAATAATCTCGGAGGGCTTAACCATTTCAGCCATCTCAGCTATCCACTCGTTAACGTATTTGTTGTTGGTTACGTTTGCGTTCATTTTAAAAAACTACTCCTTTAAATAACTTATATAAGAAAGAACAACTTCTCACAAATACATTATATCACAATGCTTTACCTTTTGCAACACAAAAATATAAATAAATATTTAATTTCGGAATTTTTGTCAAAAATTTTTCGGGTAGAAAAAAGAAGCTTATCATTTGTTTTTGGATATTGGAGTCGAAACACGGAGCGAATTGGTAAATTTTACCATTTTTATTGCTATAACTTTGTCAATTTTTTCGCTATATTGACTCTTGATTTTACTCCGTGCTCTGTGGTAAAATTATTTTGCTACCAAAAATTACCATTTTTTACCAATTTTGAATAACAAGGAGAAAGAAAACATGGAAAGCACAGCAAAAATCTTAATCTGTGACGAAAACGAAGTGGAAAGAGAGAGACTTATCGAAAATCTAAGAAAATCCGGATTTTCAAGGTGTGAGGAGGCGAGTGACGGAAACATTGCCCTGGATATGATCAGCGCAAATTCCTACGACGTAGTTATAGTCGACCTCTGGATCTCCAAGATCGACGGAATCGGAATAATACGCGGCTCAAGAAAGCTTGACATATCTCCGCGCCCCGCTTTTATACTTATGTCCCCTATTAACAAGCAATCGATTTTGCTTGAAGCGACCGAATCTGGCGCTGACCTTTGCATACCGAAGCCCTTCGATTTTTCCACTCTTATATATCATATAGAAGCCATTCTCAAGTCAAAGTATCAAAGGATGCGTACAAGCACCGAGCCGAATACCCCCGATATGGAGGCGCAGGTTACTAAAATCATACACCAAATAGGTGTGCCCGCACATATCAAGGGATATCAGTATCTGCGATCGGCAATTCTTATGACGATAGACGACAGCGACGTAATCAACTCGGTCACAAAGGTGCTTTATCCCTCGGTCGCAAAGAAATTCCAGACCACTACCTCACGCGTTGAGCGCGCAATAAGACACGCAATTGAGGTTGCTTGGGACAGAGGCGACGTGGAAACGCTTAACGCGTACTTCGGATATACCATACAGAACGCGCGTGGGAAGCCCACCAACTCTGAATTCATCGCTATGATAGCGGACAATCTGCGCCTTAAATTTAAATACGCGACGGTATAAAGCGTTTTGTGCGCCGAGCATAAAATATAAAAAAAGGATAAAAGCTCGCGCTTTTATCCTTTAAACTCATATTAAAAATATCTTCTGCCTTCCATCGCACGGTAGAGGGTAACTTCATCGGCGTATTCGATATCTCCTCCAACGGGAATTCCGTAGGCAAGCCGTGAAACCTCGACCTCGTAAGGCTCGAGAAGTCTTGCAACGTAGGCAGCGGTGGTATCACCGCCAGGGGTTGGATTGGTTGCTATTATAACCTCTCGCACGCCGCCGCTCTTTACCCTTTCGACAAGCTCCGAAACCTTTAGATCCGCCGACGTTACGTTGTCTATCGGAGAGAGCGCGCCGCCAAGCACGTGATACGTGCCGCGATACCCCCTGACCTTTTCCATTACCATAACGTCCTTCGGGTTTTCAACGACGCAGATGACCGAGGTATCTCGGTCGGGCGAGGTGCATATATCACATCCGTCGGGCGAGGGAGAAAGTCCGAAGCATATAGGGCATTTATGAACGTCACGCTTGATGCCGAGAAGAGCATCGGAGAAGCGCGCGACGTCACCCTCCTCAAGGTTCAAGACCGCAAAGGCGTATCTTGCTGCGGTTTTAGCACCTACGCCGGGCAACTTTCTGAACTCATCAATAAGCCTTTGTATAGGCGGAATATATGCTGCCATATTTTAAAACATCCCCGGAAGTCCGATAGAGCCGGTGATCTTCTGCATTTCGTCCGCAGAAATTGCCTCTACCTTCTTTATTGCCTCATTTACTGCCGCAACGACGAGATCCTCAAGCGTTTCAACGTCATCGGGATCTACCACCTCGGGATCGATCTTAACCGAGAGTATCTCCTTTTTGCCGTTGATTTTAACGTTGACTACTCCGCCACCTGCAGAAACGTCATATTCGCGCGACTCAAGCTCCTCCTGCTTTGCCGCCATATCCTCCTGCATTTTCTGCGCCTGCTTGAGCATGGACTGCATATTGGAAGGGCCGCCGCCCATTCCCTGCGGTAATCTAACTTTCATATTTATGTCCTCCAATAAATTAATTCAATATATCGTCAAGCTCGTCCGTGCTCGCATTTTGAGCGCGGTCTGTTGAAACTATCTTAATGCTGAGGTCGGCAGGATTTACCTTCTCGATCTCGGCAACGACGCCCTTTAAGATTCGCATATCGGGCTCGTTGGAAGAAAGGCGAGTCGCGAAGAATGGGCTCATCGTTATAACGAACTCCAAGCCGCGGCGAACCGCCGTTGCACTGATGAACTGAACCGAAAGCGAGGGCTTGAGC
>JAGCJI010000094.1 GCA_017648085.1 Clostridia bacterium
AAACATTTTATATGTCCTCCAAAAATGATTTTTAATTTTATTTTAAATAGGTCAACGAGTTGCTGATCATTCTTCAAACTCCAGCTTGATGCCAAGCTCGGTTATGCGACGGCAATAATCCGCCACGCGCCCCGGAAGATAATCTTTCACCTTGTGACCGTCAAATCCAACGCTCAATCGGACTCCCGACTCCCTGACGATAGCTTGCTGTTCTTCGTTTCTGAAAAATTCCAGCATATACTCGTGCTCGCGATACTTATGTGTACTGTCATAAGTAACGTTCATTTCCCAAAATATATTTTGCTCCGCCATTCGCTTGAAATATAGGTAAGGATCTTCTCCGAGCGATTCGATAAACGAAAACATATCTGTATGCGCAACTCCTACGTGTGGACAATTACACCGCTCGGCGAAGCTAAAAAGATCGCGTTTGATGATCGAATTCTCAATGTCCGGATTTTCTATTAAGCAGTAGTCAAAAAACGATACGTCAGTCTCCGCGGGCAAAGCTACCTTTGCAAGATTAAGATGCGCGGTTATTTCAATGCCGCAGAGAATACGGATCCGATCGGCATACTTTTCCTTAATAAGATTTATATGATCGTAATATCTGCGGATCGCCACAGCGTTAAAGGTATGAGAAACGGCATCGGTCGGCGCTCTGAACGCATCATATCTACCAAAGCCTACGCCGTGAGCATGGTCGGAAATACCAAATAGCTCTATTCCCCCCGCGATTGCCGCCTCAACTATAGCCTCGGGACTGTCTTTTCCGCAAAAAGAGTAATACGTATGTGAATGAAGATCTTGTATCATAAATTATTACGTTCCATTAAAAACATTTAATAAAAATAACCCCGAACGGCAAACGCCGTTCGGGGTGCAATTTCTTTTTTGCACGGTTCCACCCGAATTTTTAACTTTGGGTATTGAATTTAAAACGGTCGCGGCAAGCGGTATTCATTCCGCGCCCTCATAAGAACGTTTCAGCGACGCACAGCGTCCGTTCTCTCTCTGTGATGCAGCTCTCGGATGAACTTATTTTACCGTGAGTATTCCGTTTTTATTTGTTGTAGATGGGATTTACGATGGTTCTCCAATCGAGGTCGCCACGCTCAAGTGCGGTGATAAGCACCTCGGCGGTTGCAATGTTGGTAGCTATCGGCACGTTGTAAACGTCGCACGCGCGCAAAAGCTCCTGCTCGACGGGGTTATTTATATTTGTGGGTCTCGTGTCTCTGAAATACAAAAGCACGTCTATTTCGTTATATGCAATACGTGACGTTATCTGCTGCTCACCGCCCTGCGCGCCCGACATGAGACTGTCTATCTTCAGCCCCGTTGCCTCGGAAATATATTTTGCGGTGACCGCAGTCGCGCAAAGATGGTGCTTGCTGAGAATGCCGCAATACGCAATACAAAATTGCGCCATAAGCTCTTTTTTGAGGTCGTGTGCTATAATTGCTATTTCCATTTCGATCCCCTTTCGTCTTTTTTATATAATAGCCATTTTATTCAGGCATTTTACTATATGAAAAAATTTACTTTATTATTATACCATTTTTATCATTGTTTTGTCAAGAAAATAATTAATATTTTACAAAAATATCGAAAAAATATATAAAAATGACTTTAAGTATTGTAATTGGTTGGTTTTTGTTATATAATAAATTTATTGTTATTGCTTTTGGAGGTTTTTATACTATGGTTGAAGAAATGATGAAATTAGTAGCGTCTGCGGATCCCGAGGTGGCGGCGGCTATGGATGCCGAGCTCGCAAGACAGCGCGGCGGCCTTGAGCTTATCGCGTCCGAAAACGTTGTGTCCGAGGCGGTTCTCTGCGCTATGGGCTCTGTACTTACAAACAAGTACGCCGAGGGCTACCCCGCAAAGAGATATTACGGCGGCTGCGAGTGCGTTGACGTGGTCGAAAACATTGCTATCGAGCGCGCAAAGCAGCTCTTCGGCGCCAAGTTTGCTAACGTTCAGCCTCACAGCGGAGCACAGGCTAACACCGCAGTTTATTTTGCACTTATTCAGCCCGGTGACACTGTAATGGGTATGAGCCTTGCTCACGGCGGACACCTTACCCACGGAAGCCCCGTAAATATTTCGGGTATGTACTATAATTTCGTTCCTTACGAGCTCGATCCCGTAACCGAGCGCATAGATATGGAAAGCTTTGAAAAGCTCGCAAGAGAGCACAAGCCCAAGCTCATCGTAGCGGGTGCTTCGGCTTATCCGAGAGTTATAGATTTTGAAAAAATGGCAGAGATCGCTCACTCGGTCGGCGCTTACTTTATGGTCGATATGGCGCATATCGCAGGCCTCGTTGCCGCAGGCGAGCACCCCTCGCCCGTGCCCTACGCTGACGTAGTTACCACTACCACGCACAAAACTCTCCGCGGTCCTCGCGGCGGTATGATCCTCACCAACGACGAGGAGCTCGCAAAGAAGATAAACAAGGCTATATTCCCCGGAACTCAGGGCGGCCCCCTTATGCACGTTATCGCATCCAAGGCTGTTGCGTTCGGTGAGGCTCTCAAGCCCGAATTCAAGGCATATCAGCACGCTATCGTTGAGAACGCGGCGGCACTTGCCGAGGGACTTCTCGCCGAGGGCTTCGATCTCGTGTCGGGCGGCACCGATAACCACCTTATGCTCGTTGACCTTCGTCCTATGGGCATCACGGGTAAGGAGTTCGAAAAGAGACTTGACGAGGTGCACATCACCGTAAACAAGAACTCTATCCCCAACGATCCCGAAAAGCCCTTCGTGACCTCGGGTATCAGAGTCGGAACTCCCGCTGTGACCTCCAGAGGCCTCGGCGGTGAGGATATGAAGACCATCGCAAAGCTTCTCGGGATGGTCGCAAAGGACTTCGAGGGCACTAAGGACTAC
>JAGCJI010000013.1 GCA_017648085.1 Clostridia bacterium
GGTATAATGTGATGTAATTTAACAGAAATATAGGAGATATATAATGAAACTTGGTATCGTGGGACTTCCAAACGTAGGAAAAAGCACGCTGTTCAATGCGCTGACCAACGCCGGTGCTGAATCTGCAAACTATCCGTTTTGCACGATAGATCCGAACGTGGGTGTTGTAGCCGTTCCGGACAAGCGTCTTGACAAGCTTGCTGAAATGTACAGTCCCGAAAAATTCACCCCTGCGGTAATTGAATTCGTTGACATCGCGGGACTTGTTAAGGGGGCTTCCCGTGGTGAAGGACTTGGAAATAAATTCCTTGCAAATATTCGCGAGGTTGATGCAATAATCCACGTTGTGCGCTGCTTTGAAAATAACGATATAATTCACGTCGAAGGAAATATTGATCCCATTCGCGACGTTGAAACCATAGATATCGAGCTTATACTTTCCGACCTCGAGATCGTCGAAAGAGCGATCGAAAGAACGACGAAGGCTGCAAAAAGCGATAAAAAGCTACTCGAAAAGCTTGCCGTGCTTGAAAAAGTGAAGGCGTGCCTTGAGGACGGCAAGTGTGCCCGTTCAATCGGACTTACTCCCGAGGAGGCGGTTTGGATCGAGGAATCAAGGCTTCTTACCCTTAAGCCGATAATTTACGTTGCAAATATTTCCGAGGACGAGGTCGCGGGCGAATATAAAGATAATCCGGGATATCAAAAGCTCTATCGACACGCAGAAAGTGAGTCGAGCGAAATTATCGCCGTTAGCGCGCAGATAGAAGCGGAGCTAGCAGAGCTAGAGGGGGAGGAAAAGATGACGTTTCTCTCCGACCTCGGTATTGAGGAAAGCGGTCTTGATAAGCTTATCAAATCCGGCTACGCGCTTCTTGGCCTCATAAGCTTCCTTACCGCAGGTCCTAAGGAGGTTCGTGCTTGGACTATAAAACGCGGCACGAAAGCTCCGGGCGCAGCAGGTAAGATCCATACCGACTTTGAGCGCGGATTTATTCGTGCCGAGGTTGTTGCATTTGATGATTTGGTACGCGAGGGCGACCGTAATAAGGTAAAGGAAAAGGGGCTTTTGCGAAGCGAGGGTAAGGAATACGTTATGAAGGACGGCGACGTAGTCGAATTCCTCTTTAACGTTTAAGATTTACCTTTCGCTCCGGTTTGATATGTATTTTCTCGCGGCTGTAATGCTCAAGTGTATCCTCGTCGGGCATAACTCGTTCGCTTGAAAATATAAGAACTTTATCCTTATCAAGCCTATACGTAAATTTATATATTTCACCGGAGCTTTCATGGCGTCCGAAGATTATCGTCTTACTGTCTGCGATAACTTCGAGCGCCATATTTTTTGTTTCTCCCGCCAGCGTATCCGCAGTCAGATAGGAGTGGAATTCCTCACCGTCAAACACGGTCAGTACGGTTTTCTTTATCTCACCGATCTGACTGTTAAATAGCGGCACTACGGAAAAGCGACCCGTGCGGATAATATCCTCGTATTCGTAAAGTATGATATCCGTGCGAGATTTAAGGGCGGATGAAACGTCAAATAAAATGCGCTCCTCGGTTTTGTTTTGCGGCATGGGAAGATAAAGCTCACGTATAAGGACGAGCTTTGATAGCGTAGTTACAGAGTCGTAAAGACCGCTTGAATAGTGTGTCAGTACGTATTTATCTATTTCGGTCAAGCGCATATCTGTGATTTCCGCATAAAGTGAATACGCGCTGCTCTGTCTGTAAGATGCTATGTCGGTGATCGATACCTCGCCGCTGTCAGTAATGATAATGCGTTCCTCGTTGACGGGAGAATAGATAAAATTGGTTTTGTTTGTGTTCACCGCGGTGAAAATTCCCGAGAGACAGAAAATCAGACCGAGCGATATTGCGGTGGCTATCAGATATTCCTTTTTTCGCTTTATACTAAGAACCATAAAGGCAAAGAAGGCGATACCGAATATAAACGCTGAAAGCTTAACAGGAAGGAAATTAGTTGAAATATATGACCATTCAAAGCTTGCACACCACTTGATTAAGAAAAGTATCAGCTTTCCGAAAGGGATAAGCACGAGCTTTACGGGTATCAGCCAGCCGATAAGCAACAACACGATTCCAACGTAAAGGAAAGCATCGCAAAGAAAAGAAAATAGCAATGTTGCGACAATCGCCAGTATTGAAGTTCCGTCAAACTTTAAGGTTGTGATGGTAAAGGTTGCGGCTATGGCAAAGAATGATGCAAAAACGGAGGAAAAGAGCCAACTTTTGAAGGAAGCTTCCTCATATTTTGCACCTTGGTATTCGTTCATTACAACAATTCCGAGCGTTGCAAACGCGGATAGCCAAAGCGACAGATCGTATATCGCGTACGGCTCTAAAACGCAGATGACGGCAATTGAAATAAAAAGCGAGGTCATTGAGTCGTGAGAGCGCGCGAACAGGAATAAGAGCGAGGATACGATCATCATGATTCCTGCGCGTGTGACGGATGCTGAAAAACCGGTGATCGCAACGTAGAAAATCGTGAAAAGTACGGTGGAAATCGTTGCCGGCTTCTTTTTCACTCCGAAAAACATTAAAAGCTTCGAGAAACCGAGAGCAATAATTACAAGGTGCATGCCGCTTAATGCCAGAATATGAGTGATGCCCGTACGCGTAAAATCAAGCTCTACACCGAGCGGCAAATACTCCTTCTGACCTAACAGATATGCACAAAGAAATCCACCGCTTTCCGCATCGGAGGTGCGAATTATCTGTCGGCAGAGCCACTTGCGAGCCGCGTCGACCTTATGCTCGAGTGTAAGCTTTCCCACGGAAGTCATTGAAAAATCAGAAACCTCGTTTACGACGCCTGAAATTCCGCGTGAGGAGTAGTAGCTTTCGGCATCGAAATTGCCGCCTGAGGCAAAGGGCTCAATTACACCGCGTAGCTTGATCTTTGAGCCGAGTGAGAAGCCGTAGTGCTCGTTTGAATCCACGTAAACCGTAAGTTTGTATTTTGTGAGTGGCTTATCGTCAATACTGTCGGTTTTTAAGAGTATCCTTGTGCTATAACCGTTGTTCTCCATATCCATGACAGTTCCTTCTATTTCAACATCACCGTCAAAACGGTCATAGGCTCTGAACCACAAATCAAAATAAAGAAAGGAGACAAGCACCGAAAGAAGGGCACAGACTGCGACGCAACGGATCAATACTTTGCTGATTTTTGCGGGAAACACCTTAAAAAACGAAAGGGTAAAGATAAGAATGAATGCCGCAATAATATGAATTCTTATAGCTGTGCTTCTGAAATAATCAAAAAAGACAAAAGACCCAAGCATAACACAAAGTATTAAGCTTAAAGGTCTTTTGTCAAATATCTTCATAGCAGTATCCCTAAATCATATCCGAGCCCTTCGGTATTACGAAGTTAAAAGCACCGGGCATAACCGAAAATTCAATTGTTTTCGCGCCCTTGATCTCGCCGTCAACACAAATTGGAGCGGGAGCATCAAACTCCATTTTGAAGGCCTTAACGGATTTTGTATTTATATGCTTTAACGCCTTTGGATTAGTCACGTAAGTGCCGTTTTTGTAGGATTTTATGAGGCAGAGTAGTGTAGTACGAGGTATTTTGTTTATCGAGCATATGTCCATTATACCGTCGTTGAGTCGTGCCCCGGGGAGCGATTTGTATCCACCGCCACACCATTTTCCGTTAGCAATGGCGGTAAGGGTATATACACCCTCCCAAACCTCTCCATCCTCGAAGATCAGCTTCATATTCGTGCCGATTTTCTTGAAGAAAACCTTGAGAACTCCAAGGGTATATGAAAATTTTGGAGTAATGAGCTTATTGCGCTTCAGCTTTGCCGCCGCCTTTGCCGCCGCGCAGTCAAAGCCGATATTCACCATATTTACGCTGTACAGGTCGTTGCATTTTATAAGGTCGAGTGCAACTACCGTTCCGTCCAGCAAGGCGTCAATATCGTAAAAATTTTCAACGTTTGTAAAGTTGCGCACAAAGTCGTTGCCGGAGCCGTAGGGGATAACGCCGAATTCTACGTTGGAATTACCCGGAGCGCTGTTTACGATTTCATTCAGCGTGCCGTCGCCGCCGATGCAGATGAAGCGTTGCCGCTCCTGCGAGATACGGATCATTGAGCGTACGTATTCGGATGCATCACCCGGACAGGTGGTGTAATATATGTGATAGCTTAAATTTCTTTTCTTGCAGGCAGCTTTTATAAGATCCTCGAGATTCTTCTGCTTTCGCGGTCTGCCGGATTTAGGATTCAATATAAAGTGAAAAATCATATCAAATATCCTTATGATTTATTTCTCATGTAATTATATCACGAATAATGTCGGCGTGTCAAGTATCATTTGCGCTTATCCGGCTGTGAGCGTATAAAATCGTAATACGCCTTTGCCGCCTGCTCGGTTTTGTTTGTGCCGAATTCATAATACTTTCTGCCTATGAGATCACGCGGCAGATAATTCTGCTTGACGTAATTGTTTTCAAAATCGTGGGGATATATGTATTCACCGGTCGGATGGCTTCGCAAATGTCCCGGCAGCACACTTCCAAGTCCGCGGTCCATATCCTCCTTTGCGCGATGATACGCCATATATGTTGAGTTGGATTTGGGCGCGGTTGCAAGTATGCAGGTAGCGTTTGCAAGAGGGATTGCCGCCTCGGGCATACCGGTAGCCTTTGCACTTTCGACGCACGCGTGTGTAATGACTGCCGCCATGGGATAAGCCGCACCTATATCCTCGTTTGCAATTATGAGAAGTCTGCGGCAGGCGGAAAGCATATCTCCCGACGCCAAAATTTTTGCAAGATAGAACACGGCTGCGTCGGGATCGGAGCCTCGGATCGATTTTTGAAAGCAGGAGAGCAGATCGTAATGGACGTCCCCGTCTCTGTCAAAGCAACCGAGCGCCGTCGGAAGCAACGCTTTTACAGTGTCTGCGTTGATCTCGCGGTCGGATACGTAGAATGCGTTTTCGAGAATTCCTATGCTCATACGTACGTCTCCACCGCTGGATGCGGCAATCTCGTAGAGCGTTTCGTCGGAAGCCGTTTTAGCATCTGAAAAATCCGAATTCAGAATTTCAAGAGCGCGTTTAAGTGTTGGCACGCAGTCCTTTGCGGTTATTGACTTGAATTCGAATACGGAGGAACGGGAGAGCAGGGCGTTATATACGTAAAAATGCGGATTTTCGGTTGTAGAAGCGATCAGGGTTATAGAGCCGTTTTCCATAAACTCCAGCAAGGATTGCTGCTGCTTTTTGTTAAAGTACTGAATTTCGTCAAGATAGAGCAGCGTTCCGTTATCCGCAAACATATTATCCGTAGAAGAAATTACTTCTTTGATATCTGCGATGGTTGCAGTGGTGGCGTTGAGCTTATATAATTGCATATTTGATTTTTCGGCAATTATATTCGCTACCGTGGTTTTTCCTGTGCCGGGCGGACCGTAAAATATCATATTCGGTATTCTGCCCGAGCTTACGAGCCTGCGAATTATTCCTTTTTCTGAAACCAAATGCTCCTGACCGGCAATTTCGTCAAAGCTCCTTGGGCGCATTCTGTCTGCTAAAGGTTGATTTTTCATAATTCCTCCATGGGATGCCGAGTGCTGTGCACTCGTTTAAGATATTGTTGAAAGTGTGGGGTTCAAATGCTGTATTACTTCTTTACGGATAAGCTCGTGCTCGGCGAGTGTGAGATCGGGGTCAGATTCGACGGTTTCTTTAGCGGCGGAGAAGGCGGCTGAAAATAGCTCGGAGTCATCGCACAGCTTTGCCATTTTAAACTCGAATCCTCCGCTCTGGCGCATTGAATCGTCTGATACGGACGCAAAGAAATCGCCCGGTCCGCGTAGTATAAGATCACGCTCGGAAATCTCGTATCCGTCGTATGTAGTACGCATTATTTCAAGTCTTGCACGCGCTTTGTCCGTGTTTAAATCCGATACTAAAACACAGTAAGATTTGCGTTCTCCGCGCCCGACGCGCCCGCGTAGCTGATGCAACTGGGAGAGTCCAAATCGGTCTGCGTTTTCCACTATCATTAGGGAAGCGTTAGGTACGTTTACGCCGACCTCGATGACTGTTGTGGAAACCAAAACGTCAATCTCGCCGCCGGAAAACTTGTGCATTACCTCGTCTTTTTCTGCGCTTTTTATCTTGCCGTGCAAGCAGCCTATGCGGAGATTCGGAAGCTTCTGCCTCAAGTTTTCTGCGTATTCAAGCGTATTTTTTAGTTTGATGTTGTTCGCTTTGTCAAATGCGGTTAAAGAGATCGAGGTGGGAGCGTACAGCTCTCTATCCTCCTCGTCTGCTTCTATCGCGGGACATACCACGTAGCACTGTCCGCCACTTAAAACCTGCTTTTCAATAAACGAGAGAAGTCGGTCGCGGTAGCTCTCGTCAACGACAAAGGTGTCCACACGCATTCGTCCCTTCGGCATCTCAGTGATGCGAGATACGTCAAGGTCACCGTACATCGTGAGCGCGAGAGTTCTTGGAATGGGAGTAGCACTCATAACCAATAGGTGTGCCGTGCGTGATTTATCCTTTAGGGTTGCTCTCTGCCTTACACCGAATCGGTGCTGCTCGTCTGTTATGACAAGTCCGAGATTTTTAAAATCCACTTTATCGGAAATAAGCGCGTGCGTGCCGATAACGATATCTACATCCCCGGATTCCAGGGCGGAGTAAATCCGCTTTTTTTCTTTTTGCGTAGTTGAGCCAAGTAGAAGCTCGGTTTTGATACCCAGCCTCGAAAGGAGCGAATCAACCTCAAAAAAATGTTGACGCGCCAAAATTTCCGTGGGCGCCATAAGTGCCGCTTGATATCCGCTCTTTACGGCTATGTACATTGCTAAAATTGCACAGACGGTCTTGCCCGAGCCAACGTCACCGACTATAATTCTTGCCATAGGACTGACGTTGCCGTTTTTATCCTTGAAAACCGTGTCGCGATAAACGTCGTTGACCGCGTTCTTTTGCGAGTCGGTTAATTCGTAGGGAAGTAAAGATGTTACGGCTGAAAGGTCGCAAGGGGCAAAGGGAACACCGATCAACCTCTTTTTATGCTGCGAGGAAACCGAAATTCCAAGCCCGAATATAAACATCTCGTCAAATGCAAGTCGGGTAAGCGACTTTTTAAGAGCATCCTCATTTTCGGGAAAATGCAAATTTTTCAGCGCATAGGAGAGGACGGGTAGGGAATTTTTAATTCGAATGCTGTCGGGGAGAGGATCTGTTATCTCCGTGATGACCTCATCTATTGCGATTTTAGTTATTTTATCAATAAATTTTGATGAAATACCGTCTGTTAAGGGGTAAACCGGCACCATAGCCTCAAGCTCGCGGCCGGGAATTATAGGCTCGTATTTGGGATTGGTGAGCTGAATGCGTCTGCCGGAAACTGAAGCCTTGCCGTAAAAGCGAAATTCCGCACCGGTGTGGAATACGTCCTTGACGAAGGGGGTGTTAAAAAAGACTATTTCGCAAGCACCGCTCTCGTCAAAGGCGCGGAGCTTTGAAATGGTGAGTCCACGGCGCAGCTGTGCGCTTTTTACCTCGGAGGCGACGGTGAGGATCACCGATTCCTGCCCCTCAAACTGTAAATCGGAAAGCCGCTTTACGTCGCCCCGCCGCTCGTAAGCACGTGGAAAGAAATATATCAGGTCGCGTAGCGTGAAAATTCCGAGCTTGGCAAGCTGTTTTTCGCGTGCCGCCCCAACGCCCGATAAAGCTGAAACGGGAGTTGACAGGGTATATTTTTTCATATCGGCCCTCCTTTTTAAAGTAATCCAACATATATTTTACACCAAAAATATTCGTATTTCAATAACAAAAACACTTTTTTTCCTTTTTTGCCTGCAATTTACAAATATTTAATATAAATTTGATAAAATTTCTTTACAAAATATTTTGTGTGTGATATAATATCTATAATTATTTATTAAATAAGTTGCCAGTTTCATTTTTTTGGAGAAATAAATGCAGTTTTTACTTAAAAAAGACGCGAGTCAAATCAAAACGGTAGCGACGCTTTCGTTTCTGGTAGTTCTTCTCGCATTTGGATGTATGTTTTTTGGCTTTTTGGCTTTGCCGTTTGCAGCCGCGTTCTATACGGCGCTTCTGCTTTACGATAAAAAGAAAATATTTGCACTCATCCTCCCTGTCCCGCTTATCGCCGTAAACGTGCTTATCAACGGATTCTTTTCGCTTGAAGCAATCGGATACGTCTTGCTCGGCGTCGTTGGATATTTTGCTGTAAAAAGCGGTAAGTCCAAGGCGGAGACTGCCTTCTGGGTAGGACTTGTTTCCGCGGCAATAATGATAATCACCGCGGTTCTGATCGCGGTCGGCGAGGTGGGAGAATTTTCATACGCCGCCATCAAGACCTTTTACGGCACGCTTTACCACGAACTAAAGAATGAGTTTATTAAGGTCGTTTCACAACTGACCGTTCTTGCTGAGGAGCAGCTATTTTTCAGATTCAGCACCGCTGAAGCCGAAATGATCTATCACGATGCCGTTTTCCTCGCTCCTTCCATTCTCTTGCTTTCAGCGCTTGCGATCGCGGGCTTTATGCTCAAATCCTTGAGCGCGCTAATCCTTAAGTTTTCGGGAGCGACGGACGAAATACTTAATTGGCACTTTAAAGCACCTAATATAATTTCGTACTTTTATATCGTTCTTGCGATAACTAATCTTTTTGCCGCAGGCAGCGGCGGTCTGGCCGCACTTACGGTCGTAACACTTAACACGCTCTTTTCCGTTCTGTTCGCATATCTTGGCGTGAAGTTTTTGTTCTTCATAGTAGCGTATAAACGGGGCGTTTTCTTTGCAATTATGCTTATCGGAATCGGAGTTATGCTCACCTCCGGCTACGCCGTTGTCATCCTCTCTATTGTAGGCGTGGTATCTAATATCAAAATGAATAAAAAGGCTGAGGGGCAAGGATAGCACTAAGGTCATCTTAATTTGAAAGGACACTTATATGTCGACAAGAAAAAATAAGGCCCAGAAATACCGAATACCGTATGCAACTCGAGTTGAGCTGTCACTTTTAGTCGTGCTCGCTTGTATAAACGTCGTTGCTGTCGCACTCGTTTGCGAGTTTGTGGAGATTTCTGCGGTTTTTCCCGCAATTATAGCGGTTTTGTTGTATCTCGTTGAAGTATTCATAATAGAATATAATCACAAATCCAATCTTAAAGCTTTGCCCGTACGTAGTATACATTCGGTGCTTTCGGAGCAGAGCAGCATAGTTATTAAAAACTCCCTTTATCCAGTTATCGCGCTTGACGCGTACGGCACGGTGCTTTGGTATAACGATTCGATGCGCGCTATCCTGTCCGGTGAGGACACTATGGTCGGCAGAAACGTTGAGGAGATATTTTCTGCGGATTTTGATTCCGAAAGCTATTCGGGCATGACTACGACAATAGGCGGTAGGCTTTGTAAGGTTGAGGGATTCAAGGTTTCAGATAGCGGAAAGGGACTTTATCTTGCTATGCTCGCCGATGTTACCGCACTTTCCGAGGCGGAAAAGAAATATAACGACGAGCGCGTTGCCGTTGCCTACGTTGCAATAGATAACGTAGAGGACGTCTTGCAGTACGTCCAGGAGCAATCGCGCGATGCAGTTGCCGTGGTAGACGGAAAGCTCAAAAAATGGGCGGAAAGCGTAAACGGCGTTATAAAATCCTACGATAACGATAAATACGTAATGTTTTTCGATTCAATGTATCTTGACGAGTGTATAGCGAACCGATTCAGTATACTTGACGAGATTAGGGATACCAGAGTAGGTGACAGCGTATCGCTTACTGTATCTATCGGTGTATCGCGAGTGAAGGGCTCGCTCCGTGACCGCGAGCTTGCGGCGAAGGATGCTATCGATATGGCACTTCAGCGCGGCGGTGACCAGGCGGTTTACAAGACTGAAACGACGACCGAATATTTTGGCGGAAGAACTAAGTCCGTGTATAAGCGCGCCAACGTAAAATCCAGAACCTTTACGAATCAGCTTACCGCGCTTATTGCAAGAGCGGATAACGTTTTGATAATGGGACACCGCTACGGTGACTTCGACTCGTTCGGTGCATCTGTCGGAATTGCAAGACTTTGTATGCTCTGCGGAGCAAAAACCAATATCGCGGTTGATATGCGTGACAAGAACCTTCAGCCATGCATAAGAATGATGCAGACGACCGAAAGCTATGCGCGTATGTTCGTCGATAACGCCGAGGGACTTGATCTGATCGGCCCCGATACGCTCGTAATCCTGGTTGACCACAACGCCCTTGAACGCGCACAGTTCAGCGACATTGCCAAAAAGGTCAGTCGCGTCGCCGTGATCGACCACCATAGAAAAATTGATAAAATGCCTGAAAACGTAAGGCTTTCGTATATAGAGCCCTCCGCCTCCTCGGCTTGCGAGTTGGTTACCGAAATGCTCGAGAATGCGATAAGCTCGCAGAGCCTTATTAAAGAGGTCGCGGATATGCTCCTTGCGGGAATACTTCTTGATACGAAGCAGTTTACCAGAAGCACGGGAACGCGCACCTTTGGTGCGGCACAGTATCTGCGCGGTGCGGGCGCGAGTCCCACCGACGTTTACAATCTTTTCAAAACGCCTGCGGCAGATCTTTCAAAGGAAGCTCGCTTCCATACAGATATTACGATTTATAAAGGGAATATTGCTATTTCCTCGTGCGACGGCGATACTGACGAAAGCTATCGCATAATAGCCTCAAAGGCGGCGGATAAAATGCTTACACTCCGCGATATTGACGCGGCGTTTACCCTGGTGCGTATCGGTGAGCAGATTCATATTTCCGGCCGTTCAAACGGCAAGATCAACGTTCAGCTCATACTTGAAAAGCTTCACGGCGGCGGTCATTTTGACGTAGCGGGAGCACAGGTCACAGCCGACTCTGTAAACTCCGTGCTTGAAACGCTCCGTGCGGCGATAGACGAATATCTCGAACAGTAAAGGAGAAATTAAATGAAGGTAATTTTACTTTGTGACGTAAAGGGACAGGGAAAAAAGGATCAAATAGTTGAGGTATCCGACGGATATGCACGCAATTTCCTTTTCCCGCAGAAGAAGGCGGTTGCCGCCGATGCAAAGGCTCAAAGTGAGCTTAAAAGCAAGGAGGAGGCAAAGCAGTTCCGTATAAATGAGGATAGAAAGGCGGCGCAGGCGCTTGCCGAGAAAATTAAGGCTGCTACGGTTGAAATAACCGTGGGACACGGTCAGGACGGCCGACTTTACGGCTCGGTTACCTCAAAGGATATAGCGGAGGCACTTTCCAAAATCATCAATACCCCCGTAGATAAAAGAAAGATCAATCTTAAGGAATCCATTAAGGCATACGGTAACTATGAGGTTGAGATTAAGCTTTTACTGGATATCAGCGCAAAATTCGTAGTAAAAGTACACGGATAAGGATTTTAAACGATGGATAACAATATCATTAAGCAGATGCCGATGAGCATTGAGGCAGAGCAGGCACTGTTAGGCTCGCTTATCATTAACCCGGAGATGTTTGATAAGGTCGTCGGTAATATCAGTAAGGACGATTTCTATCTTGAGGAGCATAAGCACATCTATGCGGCTCTTGTTAAAATGTATACCAACAGCAAAATGATCGATACTGTAACACTCGTCAACACACTCGTTGAGGAGGGGGATCGCGACGAAGCTGGCGGAATACAGTATATTTCGCTTATAGCGAACTCTGTGCCGGCGGTGTCTAACGTTGCCGACTATGCCAGAATCGTTAAGGAAAAGTCGACGCTTCGCAGCCTGATCGGCATATGCGAGGAAATTCGTGACACCGCGTATTCCGAAGGGGAAGCGGTAAAGACTATAATTGACAGCGCAGAGCAGAAAATATTCGATATTGCGGGCGGAAACCGTGATACGAAGGATATGCGACACATAGCCGACATACTTCATAACGTTTACGGCGAGCTCGAAACACTTGCCGAAACAGGCGGTGCTACGACCGGTGCAAAAACCGGATTTTCCGGCCTTGACAGAATGCTTATTCAAATGGGCAAGGGCGACCTTGTTATAGTCGGTGCGCGTCCCGGTATGGGTAAAACCTCTTTCGCTATGAACATTGCGGTAAACGTAGCAAAATCAAGCAAAAAGGCTGTGGCTATTTTCTCGCTTGAAATGTCTGGAGAACAGCTTGTTACGCGTATTCTCTCGAGCGAGGCAATGATCGACTCGTCAAGACTCCGTACAGGACAGCTTCAGGGGGACGACTGGGAAAATCTCGCAGGTGTTGTGACGTCTCTTTCGGGCTGTGACATATATATCGACGATACGTCTGCCATCAGCACGGCAGAAATGAAATCCAAGCTCCGCAGAATTAAAAATCTCGGTCTTGTCGTTATCGACTACATAGGTCTTATGCAGTCCACGGCGCATACCGATAACAGAGCTCAACAGGTTGGTGAAATTTCGCGTAACCTTAAGATAATGGCAAAGGATTTCGGTATTCCGATAGTTTGCTGTGCGCAGCTTAACCGTGGTACTGAATCCAGAAGCGGCGACGGTAAAAAGCCGACACTTGCCGATCTTCGTGACTCGGGATCTATCGAGCAGGATGCGGATATCGTTCTTTTCCTCTACCGCGACGAGTATTATAAAGATATAAGCGGCTCTGATGCGCAGGGAGGCGATTCTGCAAATACTGCCGAGGTAATAATTGCGAAGAACAGACACGGCTCTGTCGGTAACGTTAAGATGGGCTGGATAGGTCAGTTCACAAAGTTCAGAACTCTTGAAGAAAAGATATAATACCGTGTTAAAAATAAACGTTGATGCACTCTTTTCATCCGACGTCGGTAAGGGAATTTTAGCCGATACCCGTCGTGCAATGACCGATTATTCTATGTGGGATAAGGTGCGTGGCGGAGTGCTTGTCGGCTTGTCGGGCGGTGCAGATTCCGTTATGCTAGCCGCCTTGCTTTCAAGGCTTCGTGATGAGGGGTTGTGCGGTAAAATACTTGCCGTCCACGTGAATCATAAAATTCGCGGTGAGGAGGCAGAACGCGATGCTGAATTTTCGCGTGAAATTTCTGAGTCGCTCGGCATTGAATTTATACTAGCCGAACGCGATATTCCCACAATTGCAAAAGAAACCTCGATAGGTCTTGAGGAAGCTGCAAGAAATGCAAGATATTCCATTTTTGAGGATATATTACAGAGCAGAAGTGACATTTCTTGTATCGCAACTGCACATAATTCAACTGATAATCTTGAAACAGTTATTATAAATATGTTCCGAGGTGCAGGCACGCGCGGTCTCTCGGGAATATCTCCCGTGCGCGACTCCGTGATACGTCCGCTCATATATTCAAAAAAAGAAAATATAGTGAGCGCGTTAAATCTGGCGGCAGTACCTTTTGTCTATGACAGCACCAACTCGGATACGGCATACACCCGTAATTACGTGCGTCAGCGAATCCTGCCTCTGCTTTCCCATCTTTCTCCTGACCCGGAGCTGATGGTTACTCGGAGCTCAAAGAATCTGCGAGAAGATGCCGATTATCTTGATGCGGTGGCGAAGGACTTTTTGTGTCGGCGCGGGGAAATGATCCCCTCCTCAGAGCTCTCCGCCTTGGACTTTGCCTTGTTTTCGCGCGTGGTTGCGCTTATGGCAAAGCGTGGGGGAAGCACCGGCGTAGAATCGGTGCATATTGAGAAGATTCGCGAGCTTGTCTCGGGTGGCGATTTTTCTGTCAGCCTACCGGGCGGTGTCAGCTTTATTTCTTCCTCCGGCGAGGTCCGCGTGGGAAAAAAAGAGGCAGCTGAACCCGTACAATACGAATATAAGCTCGATTTTGGCGTAAACTTTATAGCCGAAACCGGCTTTGGCATAATTCTTTCGGATACACCGATAGAGGATTCTTCTTTGAATGTTTACAAAAAATCTATAAAGACCGCCGTCGATTCTGATATAATAGTCGGTGGAATTACCGTGCGCGAAAAGCGCGATGGAGATAAATACGTTTTCGGCGGCAAAACGCGCAAGCTTAAAAAGCTTTTCAACGACGTAGGCTTAAGCGAGCTTGAGCGCGCAAAGCTCCCGATAATCTCGGATTCCCTAGGAATCTTATGGGTGCCGGGCTTCCGCGTTCGTGACGGCGGAAAAAAGAATGCTCAAAAAAAGGTATTCATAGCCGTAGTGGAATAGTTAAAAATAAAAGTGTAAGATATGACGTAAAGAAAGGCAATTTTAATGAAGGTAAATTTTAAAAGCGTAATAATGCTTCTTTTTCTGATAATCGCCGTGGTTCTGGCGGTATCCTTTATTTCGGATAACATAGATAAAGAAGATGAATTCACTTTCAGCGACGTGCGTGAAATGTTTGAGAGCGACACCGTCGTGTATTTTGAGGTGGATGGAAATCTCCTGCTTGAAATACATTCTCTTGAGCTGAAATACAATCCCGACGGAAGCGTGATAATAGATCCGCTTACCAATAAGCCTGCGTTTGTTGTAGATGATAACGGCAAGCCCGTCTTGCGCAAAAACAAGCTTCAGCTGAGCTACACCTTCCAGCTTGAAGCACTTGACGAGATGGCAAAGAACGCCGGGGAAAATCTTGAAAGCTACAACTTCGATGAGGCGGCAAAAACTCCCTGGTATCAGATTTACCTGCCGTATATTGTAATTGCCGTTCTTTTCGGCGGTCTTTGGTTCTTCATTATGCGCCAAGCACCCGGCGGTGGCTCAAAAATGAACTCCTTCTCTAAATCTCGTGCCAAGGTTACTCTTAACGATAAAGATCCGGTAAAATTCCTTGACGTAGCAGGTGCGGATGAAGAAAAGGCGGAGCTTGAGGAGATCGTTGAATTTTTGAAGGATCCGCAGAAGTTCGTAAAGCTCGGTGCGCGTATACCGCGCGGCGTACTTCTCGTTGGCCCTCCCGGTACGGGTAAAACCCTGCTTGCCAAGGCTGTTGCAGGTGAGGCGGGCGTTCCTTTCTTCTCAATATCCGGTTCGGATTTCGTAGAAATGTACGTCGGTGTGGGTGCATCCCGTGTGCGCGATTTGTTTGACAGCGCGCGCAAAGCACCTGCTTCTATAATATTTATAGATGAAATTGATGCAGTCGGACGTCACAGAGGCGCGGGCCTTGGCGGCGGACACGACGAGCGTGAGCAGACCTTAAACCAGCTCCTCGTTGAAATGGACGGCTTTGGCACTAACAGCGGCGTTATAGTGATGGCGGCAACCAACCGCCCCGATATACTTGACCCCGCGCTCCTTCGCCCCGGACGCTTTGACAGGCGTATAACCGTAAATTATCCCGATATTAAGGGAAGGGAGGAAATACTAACGGTTCATTCTCGCAATAAACCCCTTGAGGTTACCGTTGACCTTAAGAAGATAGCGCAAACCACCATTGGATTTACCGGTGCGGAACTTGCCAATCTTATGAACGAGGCGGCACTTCGTGCGGCAAAGAAAAACAAGGCTCTTATCGGTATGGATGATATTGAGGAGGCGTATATGAAGCTCCTTCTCGGCCCTCAAAAGAAGGTAAATGCGCGTACCGAAGCAGATAACAGACTCTGTGCTTACCACGAGGCTGGACACGCGGTTGCTTCCTACTTCTGTAAATATACCGATCCCGTTAAGCATATTACCATCATCCCCTCGGGCTCTGCAGGCGGCGTTACCATCAGCGTGCCTACCGAGGATAAAATGACCGCGTCAAGAAACGCGATGCTCGACCGTATCGTTCTTGCCCTTGGTGGTAGAGTGGCGGAGGAAATCGTGCTTGACGATATATCTACCGGCGCGTCCGGCGATATCAGCCAGGCTACCCAAATAGCACGCAATATGGTGACACGCTACGGTATGAGCGAGCGCTTGGGCACGGTTCTTTACGGCTCGGAGCATTCCTCTGATGAAGTGTTCCTTGGCAGAGATTTCTCCTCCGGTAAGAACTATTCCGAGAAAACCGCGGCGGAGATTGACGAGGAAATTCGTGCAATTATTGCCTCCGCGTATAAGAGATGCAAGGAATATCTCACGGAAAATATTGATAAGCTCCATTTTGTTGCCGAGTTCCTTCTTAAGTATGAATCGATGGACGAGGAGCAGTTTGCAGCGGCAATGGGTGCTAAAAATCCCGATATTGAGGCAATTGCCACTATAGCGGAGGATAGAAAGCGCAGATCCGATGCGGAAAACAAGACCGCACACGAGAAAAATAAGAAGATAGAGGAAGAAAAACGTAAAGCGGAGGAGGAAGCACGCATCGTGCGCGAGGAAATGGAGCGCACCGGTAAATTCCCTACGGAAGAGTTCTTCGAAACGATTTTTGAAGCTCCCGTGTCCGACGCAACAGATGCCCCGACCGCAGAGGAAACGGCTGAAAATTCTGAAGCCGAGCCTGCGAAAGCGGCAGAGCAGCCCGAATCCTCGGAAACTTCACAGGGCGTCGATGCCTCCGACGTGACAGAGCCTGCCGGCGAGTCCGACGGGGCTGAAGCAGAAGCTACGCCCGCTACCGAAGAAACTGCCGCGACCGACGAAGCGGTTACGGATGAGGACGGGGAAGAGTCCGCTTCCGATATCACAAATAAATAATTAAAATCGCAATATGATTAGCCGTAAGAGAATCGAACTCACAAGCCTTGCGTCGATAAATTTTGGCATCTTTCGTCGCATCGAGCCTTGTAAAGTCGTACTTTACTGCGACTCGCTACACCAAAATCTACAAAAAAATTATTCGCCGTAAGGTGCGA
>JAGCJI010000095.1 GCA_017648085.1 Clostridia bacterium
CATCTCGGGCCACTCGTTAAAGGTCTTGCCCGCGCCGCTTATCGCCTGATAGGTGGTAGCTACGACCTCCTTGATGCCGAACTTCTTAAGCGCGTTGAGCGCGCCTACGTAGGACTGTAT
Organism: Clostridia bacterium; assembly: GCA_017648085.1. Lineage (GTDB taxonomy): Bacteria > Bacillota > Clostridia > Oscillospirales > CAG-272 > UBA1740. The sequence goes on from JAGCJI010000095.1 coordinate 121, forward strand.
AGAGCAGTTGGGCTTTACCGCGATAAAGCCGCGCTTTGTGCCAAGGCGCGCTCTCTGTGCCGCGATAACCTCAAGGTGAGAATCGTTTATTTCGGGAATTACCATAGGAACGTCGGGAGTCCATCTGTGTGCAGAGTTGTTTGAAACAACGGGAATCTCTGCCTTTGCATATCTCTCCTCAAGCGCACGGGTTTCGTCCTTGGACATATTGACTGCGCAGAAAACAAAATCGCATATCTCTCCTACGCGCTCCACCTCTTCGGAGGAGATTACCACCATATCCTTCACCGACTCGGGACAAGGTACGGTCATCTTCCATCTTCCCGCAACCGCATCGGAATACTTCTGACCTGCAGATCTCGGGCCTGCGATAAGCGCGGAAATTTCAAAATAGGGGTGATTTTCGAGCAATAGCACGAATCTTTGGCCAACCATACCGGTTGCACCTATAATACCAACCTTCAGCTTGTTCATACGTTTTCTCCAATATAATAAAGTTGTTATTTATTTTACCACACGCACACCGTAATGTCAATAATCTTGAAAATAAAAAAGGCGGACTGCAAATTTTTATACAGTCTGCCTTTTCGCCGCTGATAAAATCACCGTTACTTGTTGATTATGCTGACGTTTTCGGGTGTGATGCCGGTGGTTTCGTAAACTATCGTAAATATCTGTGCCGCATCCTTTGCCTGAAGCGAATCTGCTCTTACCACCACGCTTACCGAGCCGTCCGCGATAACTGCGATGCAGTCCTCAAAACCCTTCGCCTTGACGAGCGACTCAATGTTTGCCTCGTTTTGAATATCTACCGCTATCTTGGATATCTTGTTTGCAGCCTCCGCCTTTGCCGCCTCGCTCGCCTCCTCGTTCTCGGTTATGAGCATAAGAACGTCGATTGCCTCATCGCGCGACTGCTGGCGTATAAGTGCCGTAGAGGTGAAATAATCGTTTGCTTCATCGCCCTCCGTTTCACCGCCGGTCTGCTGACTGCCGCCCAAAGTATCCTCCATGTTGTTATCACCGTAGCCAAGCGAGCCGATAGGGTCGTAAAACCAACGGTAATTAAGATATACCGCAAGTCCTATGAGCAGCACCGCTACGATTACGACAACGCTTCGGGTAGATTTTCTTGCAAAGAATTTTTTAATTTTTTCGGTTTTCATCGTATGCCTCTCTCCTTGTTTTCGTTACTGATAAATCCTATGTCAACGTTTTTTCTTATATTCCGATTTCACGAATTTAATTTCAGAATCGCAATTCGGTGCGACCCTATTCCGAAAAGTGCTGACAGCATATCGGTAAGCTCGCCTCGCACCCTAACGGAATCAGCGCCCTTGCATATAACTGTGACACCGTCTACCTTTGGCGGCTTGCTTTCAATTAAAGCCGAGCCCTTGTAGCTGTTTTGCTCTCCGCGCTCAAAAGTAACAAATACGCGACACGCACCCACGCCTTGCACGTCCGAGCACATAGATGCCAGCTCAGCCTCAAGCATTTCCTTATACTCGCCGAGGCTTAAATCCTTCTCATCAACAGCCGCCTCCTTTTTAGGAGAAGAAAAGAGAATAAGCATAACGCCGAAGACTAAAAGAAGAACTATGCCCGCAACCTTTTTATTTTCCTTTAAAAAACGAAAAATACCATTATCCAAAATCAAGCTCCACCTCACATTCACCGAGCCCAAGGCTCTTCGTATATTCTTCAACCCTGCGAAAATCCCCTAGAGCGTCCTTGCCGGCAAGCACCACCCGTATCCGAGCGGCGCGCATGCTCTCAAAATCGAGCCCCTCAACGCTAACGCGTATATTTTCCGCATCCATATTAAATTTTGCCGCTATTGCCTCGCGTATCCCATCCGCCATAGCATCCTCGGCTACGTCAATATAATCCGTTTCAAGTCCGCCCTGACCTTCATCGCGTATTTTATCAATAATGTCAGATAAACTCTCCCCCGCGTGTGCAGCAAGACCGAGAACCGGAACTACGACTGCATAGATGATCAAAACGGATGCCGCAAAACGCAACGTGCGCTCGGAAAACGAAGGGTAAGAGAGGTATCCGAGCAGACCGACGACGCTTGTTAATACCACCACCGAGATCACGTACTCAACCAAACACACTCACCCCGCATCTTAAAAACACTATCACCTCAAGCACGTAGACGAGCGCAGAGGTGACGTAAACCGAAATAAGCGCATCCAGCGAGGCGCGAAATGCCGAAAAAACTCGCACGCCCCCGCTCACCCCAACAAATTCAAGCAGCGATACCGACAATGTCAGCGCGACTCTGTGAAGCAGAAGCGACACCAGGGGCGCGGCACTCATCATAACTAAAACCAGAACGGAATATATACCGACCGTGCTTTTTGCATAGGAGAGGCCGCCCGCGAGGGTCGAGAGCGCGCCCGACACCGTAGAGCCGACCACCGGTATCATACCCGATGCGGCAAATTTTGCGGCGCGAAGATACGCCGTGTCCTGTGCACGGGCGATTACCGACTGCATAGAGGTCGCCGCTATTATAACCGTGCCGCAAATCCCGAGCAGCCAATTAAACAGCGAGCGCAAGCTTTTAGCCACACCGCCAAGCGAAGCGTCTATTCCCGAAACGAGTGCCAATGCAAAAAGCGAAAAAGAGATCGGCATAAGCAGAGCGGTTGAAATCTGGGAAACGACCGCAAGTGATATATTCATATTAAACGACTGCGTGGCAGCAGAGCTTATGCTTCCGCCGGCCGAAAGGATTCCGGTGAAAATAGGTACAAGAGCTGAAAAGAAAACGCTCATTCCTTGAATACTTTCCTTGATCGCATTGGCAATAGGGCCGAGGCGACCGAAAATAAGAAGTGCACTTATCACCGAAACTCCCATAGATACATGTCGCGTCAACGCGGGAGCATCAACCACGGCAGCCGATTCGGCAACCGCCATCAGAGCGGCAAGACCGAGCAGAAGAGTGAAAAAGGAAATTGCAGACTCTCCCCCGGCATCAAGAGCCGTAGCAAGAATAGACACGAACGAGCCGACGCTGTCAAACGAGCCGTTTGCTACCTCAGAGATCTCAATTCCATCCGGCAAGGCAGCCTCAAAATCCTCCTCGTATCCGCCAAAGGAGTCTGTGTCGGACGCCGCAAGAACGGGCGTTGGTATAAGGAAAAACAAAAGAGCAAAAGCCGCGATAAGCAACAGGCGTTTTTTCATCCTATAAGCTCCACCCCCGCCTTGATAATTTCGGAAAAGTACGGCATTACTACGGCAATTATCTCTACACGCCCCACCACCTCTACGGCCTTTGCTATTCCCGGTTCACCTATATCTCGGCACACGTCGGCGGAGATTCCGAAAAGATATCCGAGCCCCAAAACCTTAAGCGCGGAGCGCACAGCCCCCTCCGCCCCAACCTCATCGCCAAGCATTTTCAGCGAATCTATAAGAGTAGAAAGACGTCCTATCCCCTCGCTCATAAGGGTTATGGCGGCAACAAGTGCGAAGATCGGTGCTCCGCGCCAGCCGAAGCCTCGCAGCACAAAAGCAACTATACCGAAAAGAAGAGCAATACCGAAAAAGCGAAGTGTCACAGCCCAAAAACCTCCCGTATGATCTCAAAAAGGTCACCGAGCGCGCTGACGAGGATCATAAGGGCAACTATAATACCGGCGATCGAAACGTAGGTCGCCTGCTCGTCCCGCCCCGCTTTAGATAACGTTTGACACACCACGGTTACTATAATACCGAGGCCTGCGACCTTCATAATCAACGACAAATCCATAAAACATCCTCATATGAGTAAAATTACTATTCCAAGGGCACAGGTTACGGATATGGAGGTGAAGAGCCGCACGTTTTTAGGATATTCCGCGGCAAGAGCCGCACGCCGCACCTTCATTTTTTCACTTGCCCGGTCTATAAGCCGCAGGGCATCCGAAAGATAGCAAGAGCCGACGGAAGAAAAAAGTTCCTCTATAACGCCTCGCTCCTCGCGCGAAAGAGAAAGAGAGCCCTCCGCTTTCTTATAAGCCTCAAGCACGTCGTCGGACTCCGCGAGTGCCGGCAAAAAGCCTACCGAACGCAAAGCGTCAGAGCTGAACCCCTCGGAAAGCTTTCGCGGCGAATGCAAAAACGAGGATATCCCGATCCTCATATGCTCGAAAAAGAACAAAAAGCCCTCGCACTCGCGAAACCTTTTTTTCATATGCTTGGCATATTCCCACGAAACCGCCGCCGCAGCAAAAACTATTATAAACAAACCAAAATATCTCATATCAATTCCTTTATTTTTGCAACACGCCCCCCGTTATTTACTGAAAGTCCGACAAGACGGTCGAAAATTTTATTTTCAATCATCGGTGCGATATTGACCCGTCTTTGCACCTCTTCCTCGTCTGCCGCGTGAGTGGTGGCTATGATGCGAACGCCCGAGTTTAAGGACTCAAGCATTCTCTCCGCTTCCCCCTCTCCGCCGATCTCGTCAACAACTATAACGTCGGGACTCATTACGCGAAGCGCGATTTCAATGCCCTCCCATTTTTTATAGCCGCGGAAAACGTCTGCGCCGTAACAGTCCCCCTCAAGAAAAAACTCGCACCGCTCGTCAATAACCGAAACTGCCAGTCCCTCGCGCGCAACAATAAGGGAAACGAGCGAACGAAGCGCAGTGGTCTTTCCTGCACCGGGAGGAGAATATATGAGAAGTCCGCGCCGCACCTCTCGCCAGGCGGAATAAAGCTGCTCGGCGCTTGAGGACGGAGCGGTGGGAATTCTGTAAAGTAAGGACTCTACGTCGCTGACACCGATAAACGCCTCACCGTCGTATCCCGCCCTGCCGCATATTCCTACGCGTATTCCTCCCGCAAGCGTTACGTAACCCCGCCTGATGCTGTCGCGGTGAGCGTAAAGCGCACCGTCGCACATAGCACGCACAGCGTCACCAATATCTTCCGCCGAGCTTGCGGTAAAAAGAGGCAGACTCTCTCCCGATATTTTTATAAGGCTTCCCCGCTCTCTGCGGATACGGATCTCCGAGATCAGAGAAGGTGAGTTTCCGCGCGAGCGGCACAGCCGCAAAATCTCATCTCCCGTACCGCGCGGAAGGTACGGCATAAGATTTCCAATAAAATCCAACTTGTACATTTTCGCCTAAAACCGTGTCTTTTTCGCTTTCGTTTTTTATGTATTGATGCCCGTTTTTTGTCCCTGCTTCTATTGACTTTTACCCGTCAATGTGCTAAAATAAATTAACATAACGCGGTTTTTCGCGGATATTTTTAATCCAGAAAGGCATAAAATAATGAAATCCACAGGTATTGTCAGAAACGTTGATGAGCTTGGACGCATCGTGATTCCCAAGGAAATGCGCACCAAAATGAATATAAGCAGCTCCGATCCTATTGAAATCTATGTTGAAGAGGATAAAATTATACTTAAAAAATACTCCGAAACCTGTCTGTTCTGTGGATCGTGCGAGTCACTTACCGCCTTCAAGGGTAAGAACGTTTGCAGCGTATGCCTTGAGGAAATTAAAGCATAATATAAAGGGTTGTCACGCTTCGACAACCCTTTTTTGACTTTTTTAAATTCACCTTGATTTTTTTGTTTACGTATGCTAAAATATATTTAGTGATTATTTTTTCTTATTACGAAAGGATTTTTGTTATGAAGGTCGTTACCTTTGGCGAGCTTATGCTCAGACTTCAGCCCTACAACTATGAAAGATTCGTGCAGTGCGATCATGTCGAATTTACCTTCGGCGGCGGCGAAGCAAACGTTGCCGTTTCGCTTGCAAACTACGGTGTTGACGCAGCCTACGTAACCAAGCTGCCCGCACACGCGATCGGTCAGTCGGCTGTCAATAGCCTTCGCCGCTACGGTGTAGATACCACCAAGATAGTTCGCGGCGGCGACAGAGTGGGAATATACTTTAATGAAAAGGGTGCTTCGCAGAGAGGCTCGGTATGTATATACGACCGTGCGAATTCCGCTATAGCAAAGGCGGCGCGCGAGGATTTTGATTGGGACGCTATTTTTGAGGGCGTGGATTGGTTTCACTTTACCGGTATCACACCCGCACTTGGCGCCAATCTCGTTGAAATATGCAAGGATGCCTGCCGTGCGGCAAAGGCACGCGGAATTAAGATCTCCTGCGACCTTAACTACCGTGGCAAGCTTTGGACAAGAGATGAGGCAAGAGCGGCAATGACCGAGCTTTGCAAATACGTTGACGTCTGCATCTCAAACGAGGAGGATGCGAAGGACGTTTTCGGTATTGAAGCAGAGGCTACCGATATTTACGGCGGCAAGCTCAATCACGAGGGCTACAAGTCGGTTGCAAAGCAGCTTGCAGATAAATTCGGATTCGAATACGTTGCAATTACCCTGCGCGAGAGCCGTTCGGCATTTGATAACGGCTGGTCCGCAATGCTCTACGACGTGAAGGGCGACGAATACTGCTTCTCCAAGAAGTATGAGCTTCACATTATCGACCGTGTTGGCGGCGGTGACTCATTCGGCGGCGGACTTATCTACGCGCTCCTTAACGGAAAAAGCACACAGGCGGCCGTTGAGTTCGCGGTTGCAGCATCAGCACTTAAGCACTCCATTGAGGGCGACTACAATATGGTTACACTTGCAGAGGTTGAAAAGCTTGCAGGCGGTGACGGCTCGGGAAGAATACAGAGATAATCAGACTCGGGCACGAACAAACGGCAAGGAGGATGGGTAATGGAAGAAAAGCTCATACCATGCTCAAAAGAAAGAAATTACCGCGAACAGATTCTCGATATAATCCGCAGCGACCTTGACGAATCAAAGATGCGCGAGGCACTGTTGGAGTATCACGAAAACGACGTCGCCGACGCCTTCGGAGAGCTGTCGGGAGAGGAGCGCGAGCATCTGCTTTCACTTCTCGGAAGCGAAATTATCTCGGGGATAGTGTCCTACCTTGACGACGCGGGCGAGTACCTATCAGAGCTCGACGCCGGCGAGGCGGCTGACATTATTGAAAACATGGATGCCGACGATGCCGCCGAGGCGTTGGAGGAGCTTGACGAGGAAACGAGAAGCGAGATTTTCGAGCTTATTGAGGACGAAGAGATCAAAGGGGAGATCGAGCTTATCGACTCCTACGACGAAAGCGAGTTCGGTAGCCGAATGAGCACGAATTTTATTGCCGTCAAGCGCACCCAAACGATAAAGCAAACCATGCGCGAGCTTGTTCGTGAGGCGGCCGAGAACGACAATATCTATACTATTTTCGCGCTCAACGACGACGGCTCGTTTTACGGTGCAATAGATCTTAAGGACCTCATCGTTGCAAGGAGCGACGTTCCGCTGGAAGACCTTATTTCCACCGCCTTCCCATTCGTTTACGATAAAGAAATAGTATCGGAAAACATAGAGCGGCTGCGCGGATATTCCGAAAACATGATACCGGTTATCTCATCAAAAAACGATTCCCTGCTCGGTGTTATCACATCAAACGATATAGTAGAGCTTATTGATGAGGAGCGTAGCGAGGATTACGCCAAGCTTGCGGCAATGAGCGCGGAGGTGGAGCCCGACGAATCACTTTTCGTAAGCATGAAAAAACGCGTACCGTGGCTTATCGCGCTTCTTTTTATGGGACTTATCGTGTCCGCCGTGGTTGGAATCTTTGAGGGGGTAGTTGATGCCTTGCCGATGATAGTTTCATTTCAGTCGCTGATACTCGGTATGGCGGGCAACGTCGGCACGCAATCACTTGCGGTAACGGTCAGAACGCTCGGCAACGACGGAGACGGCAGCCTGAAAAAGCAGATTGTAACGGTTCTAAAGGAAATCCGCGTCGCACTCTTAAACGGAGTCGTGCTTGGCGCAATATCCTTTGCCATAGTAAGCGCGTATCTTTTTATTTTCGCTACGTACGCGCCCCCCTTCGTATTTGCCGCCGCAGGATGCGTCGGTCTGGCGATGTGCTTTGCGATGGCAATTTCCGGCTTGACGGGAGCGGCTATTCCCGTATGTCTATACAGATGCGGCGTCGACCCGGCTGTCGCGTCCGGTCCGCTGATTACAACAGTCAACGACCTTGTAGCCGTATTAAGCTATTACGGGCTCGCATGGGCGCTTCTTCTGAATATTTAAGAATAAACGAAAAAGAGCGGAGTTATCATTTGAACGTGATAGCTTCGCTCTGTTTTTATACTGCCTTTACGTTTGGGTTGAAATTCTGCAAATTCTCCCCTTGTACGCGTTTTTTGTCTGTCAGGTCATCTTTTCCTGCTTAACCTTGTGATCGATCACGTGGCGCGAAGCAAGCTCGCGGTGTACGTCCTCAACGCTGATGCCCATTTCGGTCATAAGCACCATTACGTGATATGCAAGGTCGGCAATTTCATAAACGGTTTCGCGCTTATCGTTAGCCTTGCCTGCTATAATAACCTCGGTGCACTCCTCGCCAACCTTTTTGAGAATCTTGTCAAGTCCCTTTTCGAAGAGATAGGTGGTGTATGAGCCGGCAGGCATTTCAGCCTTTCTGCCCTCAAGAAGAGCCTTTAATCCCTCAAGCGAAAACTCCGAAAGCTCCTCGCTTGCATAAACGGGCTTCGTAAAGCAGGAATCGCTACCCGTGTGGCACGCGGGACCGTCCTTTTCAACCACGACCACGAGAGCGTCGTTGTCGCAATCGGCGGTTATCGAAACCACATGCTGATAATTTCCGCTCGTCTCCCCCTTGAGCCAAAGCTCGCCGCGTGAGCGGCTGAAAAAGCAGGTGAGCCCCTTCTCCATAGTAATCTTTAGGCTTTCTTTATTCATATAAGCCAGAGTTAAAACCTTTTTGGTTATTGAATCAACGACTATCGCGGGAATAAGTCCCTGCGCGTCAAATTTAAGCTCGTCTACGTTTATCATACGCTCTCCTTATATTCTTACCAAAATTCCCTCGGCGAGAAGCTCGCGCTTAAGGTCGGAAATTTCAACCTCACCGAAATGGAAGATCGATGCGGCAAGTCCGGCATCAATATCGGGTATTTCCTTAAAAAGATCAACGAAATCACGGCTGCTGCCCGCGCCTCCCGAGGCAATTACGGGTACTTTCACCGCATCGCGCACGGCACGGAGCATTTCAATATCAAATCCGCCCTTGACGCCGTCCGTGTCAATTGAATTGACCACGACCTCTCCCGCGCCCATACCGACGCACCTCTTTATCCAATGGATCGCTTCCATTCCCGTATCCTCGCGACCGCCCTTGGCAAAAACGTGCATCTTGCCGTCCACGCGCTTAATGTCCACGGAAAGCACGACGCACTGGTCGCCATATTTGCGAGCACCGTCGAGCACCAGCTCCGGATTACGGATCGCACCCGAGTTTACGCTTACCTTATCCGCACCGCACTTAAGCACCCTGTCAAAATCCGACAGAGTATTTATTCCGCCGCCAACGGTCAGCGGGATGAAAATTTTGCTTGCAACCTCGGTCAGTATGGGGGCGAAAAGTGCCCTACCCTCGCTTGATGCGGTTATGTCGTAAAACACAAGCTCATCCGCACCCGCCGAGGAATAATATTCCGCAAGCTTTACGGGGGAGGAAACGTCCGCAAGACCGAGAAAATTTACTCCCTTTACCACCCTGCCGTCCTTAACGTCAAGGCATGGGATTATTCTTTTAGTTATCATTTTGCTATCCTTATTGCTTCCTTAAGGTCTATTGCTCCGGTATAGTATGCCTTGCCTATTATCGCACCGTAGATATTCATCTTGCGTAGAGCCTCAACGTCCGAAAGAGTTGACACGCCCCCCGAGGCAATTATATCAAGCGGAAAATCTTGCGAGATCGTTCGGTACATATCAAGATTTGTGCCGCGCATCGCTCCGTCCCTCGATATATCGGTGCAAATAACGGTTTTTACCGAATGAAGCACCATTTTTTCAAGAAATTCGCCAAGAGTGAGCATCGTGCTTTCTACCCAACCCTTTATCGCTATATATCCGTGCTTTACGTCTGCGCCCACAGCTATTTTGTCACCGTATTTTTCAACGGCAGAGATAAGAAACGCCTCATCGGAAACGGCACTCGTGCCTATTATCACACGAGCAACGCCTGCGGCAATGTACTTATCCAGCACCTCCATTGAGCGCACGCCGCCGCCAACCTCGACCGAAAGTCCGCTTACTTCTACTATTTTCTTCACTACCTCAAGGTTTGGCGTTCCGCCGCTCTTTGCGCCCTCAAGGTCAACGACGTGTATCCACTCCGCGCCCGCAGCCTTAAAAGCAAGCGCAATTTCACACGGGTTGTCGCTATATACGGTCATTTCGGCAAAATCGCCCTTGAAAAGCCTGACCGCTTTTCCGTCAAACAAATCTATTGCGGGAAAAATCTTCATAAAAATTCCTTTACCACTCCGCGAATGCTTTAAGTATCGAAAGTCCCACCTCACCGCTTTTTTCGGGATGGAACTGTGTACCGGTAATATTGTCAAGCGCAACAGCAGCACAAATTTCTCTTCCGTATTCGCAGCTTGCAAGCAGGCTCTCGTCGCACCCGTCGGCAAAATAAGAATGAACGAAATAAACGTAATCGTTTTCCTTAACGTATTTAAATATCGGATGCTCCTTTTTGATTTTAAGTGAATTCCACCCGATGTGCGGTATCATAAGACCCTTATCGATCCTGCCATCCATGCCGACGACGCTGCCGTGTAGAAGCGCAAGCCCCTCGTGCTCGCCGTATTCGTAGCTGCGCTCAAAGAGCATCTGCATACCAAGGCATATTCCGAGCAGCTTTTTGCCCTCACGCGCCTGCCTGACGACAAGCTCGGCAAGTCCGGACTCCGAAAGCTTCTGCTTTGCATCGGCAAAAGCGCCAACTCCCGGCAGAATTATTTTGTCCGCCGACTCTATAATCGCAGAATCACTCGTTACGACCGACTCCGCCCCTATCATTTTAAGGGAGGAGGCAAGAGAAAACAGATTACCGACACCGTAATCTATTATTGCTATCATCAAAGAACTCCTTTTGTCGAGGGAATCTCGTCATAGGCATCGGGAATGATCTCCGTTGCCTCGCGAAGCGCGCGGGCAAACGCCTTAAAAGCACCCTCTATTATATGATGGGAATTCGTGCCCGCAAGCTGACGCAGGTGGAGAGTCATTTTTGCCTCTCGCACAAACGCCTTGAAAAACTCCTCGCAAAGCTCGGTATCAAAGTCTCCCACTCTGTACGAGGGAATATCAAGAGCATATCCGAGATGATCTCTGCCCGAAATATCGATTGCCGCAACTATAAGTGCCTCGTCCATAGGAATTATCTTGTCACCGTATCTTCTGATACCTCGCTTGTCGCCCAGAGCCTCAAGGAATGCGCGCCCAAGACAGATACCAACGTCCTCTACCGTATGATGATAATCAACGTCGACGTCGCCGCAGCATACGACTTCAAGACCGTAGCGGCCGTGGCGTGCAAAAAGAGTGAGCATATGGTCAAGAAAACCGCAACCCGTGTCAATTTTTCCTCCGATATCTCCGTCAAGCGAAAGATTAAGAGTTATATCTGTTTCAGCAGTCTTGCGCGTGATTTTCGATTCTCTCATTTTCTTTTCTCCTTTAGTATATCCTCTATCGCCAAGATAAGAGCATCCATCTGCTCGCGGCGACCGATCGTTATTCTGTTATAGTCCTTAATTCTTTCCTTCGTAAAGTGGCGCACGAGTATTCCGCGCTGCTTTAGCCCGAGATAAAGATCCTCGCCCGAAACCTCGGGTGTCCTCGCGAAGATGAAATTCGTAAGTGACGGGAGAACCTCAAAGCCGAGAGAGGTGAGCTTTTCTCTCGTATATTCGCGGTTCTCGGCAATGATTTTGGCATTGTCCATATAGTAGGCGTTGTCCTTTATTGCCGCAATTCCCGCCGCCGAGGTAAGTCGGTTTACGTTGTAGGGATTCGTTGAATACTTTATAGTATTCATATCGCGTATAAGAGCGGGATTTGCTATGCCGAAGCCAAGTCGCGCACCCGCCATTGAGCGAGATTTTGAAAATGTCATCGTTACTATAAGATTATCGTATTTTTTCGTAAGTGGCACCGCGCTTTCCGCACCGAAGTCAACGTACGCCTCGTCAATTATAACGACGTTATTTGGATTAGACCTTACTATCTCCTCTATCTGTCTGACAGAGATAGCCATACCCGTCGGGGCATTGGGATTTGCGATAACGATATTTTTATTGATACCGACGTAATCCTTGTAGTCAAGCTTGAAGCCATCGCGAAGCGGAATAATTTCGCACGGGATAGCATTAAGTGCCGCAAAAACGGGATAAAAGCCGTACGTCACGTCGGCAAAGGCGATCGGGTGGTCGGCATCGGAAAACGCCATAAACGCGAAGTTTAAAATCTCATCCGAGCCGTTCGTCATAAGCACCGACCCCTCGCCTACGTCATATAGCTCTGCAACGGCGCGTGTGAGGGCGCGGCTTTCGGGGTCTGAATAGAGCATAAGCTCGCCCGCCTCCAGACTTACCGCCTCGGCAACCGAGGGCGAAGGAGGAAATGGCGACTCATTGGTATTTAGCTTTATGTATTTTTTATCCTTTGGCTGCTCGCCCGGAACGTATGCGTCAAGCTCGGCATACCTTGCGCTGAAAAATCTGCTCATTTTCCACACTCTTAAAAATTATTTTTCAAAACGGACCGTCGCACTCTTAGCGTGTGCCCCCAGTCCTTCCTTCTCGGCGAAGTACGCCACCTTGTCGGCAACGCGGGAAAGCGCGTCTGCCGTATAATAGGTAAACTGCGAGGTCTTGACGAAATCGTGCACACCGAGCGGAGAAGAAAATCTTGCCGTGCCGCTCGTCGGCAGGGTGTGATTAGGTCCTGCAAAATAGTCGCCGAGTGCCTCGGGACAATTCTTACCCATAAATATAGAGCCCGCGTGCTTTATCTTGTCAAGATAATCAAACGGATTGTCTACGCACAGCTCAAGATGCTCGGGAGCTATCTCGTTTGCTATATCAATAGCAAGGGAGAGATTGCCCTCCGCAACTATAATCTTGCCGTTTGTATCTATCGATACCCTTGCAATTTCGCTTCTTGAAAGTGCGGGTATCTGTCGCTCAAGCTCCGCGCTTACCTCTTCGGCGAGCTTGTAGCTATCGGTAACGAGAACCGCGCTTGCCATCCTGTCGTGCTCTGCCTGCGAAAGCATATCAGCTGCGACCACGCGCGCATCGCACGTAGAATCGGCAACAACCAAGATTTCCGACGGTCCGGCTATCATATCTATCGAAACTCTGCCGAACACCTGTCGCTTTGCTTCTGCAACGTAAGCGTTGCCGGGGCCGACTATCTTGTCAACCTTCGGCACGGATTCCGTGCCGTAAGCAAGCGCGGCAACCGCCTGCGCGCCGCCAACCTTAAAAATTCTGTCAACACCTGCGATCTTCGCCGCCGCAAGTATAACGGGATTCACCTTGCCCTCTTTATTCGGGGGTGTAACCATAACAATTTCACCGCACCCTGCGATCTTCGCAGGTACGGAATCCATAAGCACGGTGGAAGGATATGCCGCCGTGCCGCCGGGCACGTATATTCCCACCTTTTCAATAGGCATAACCTTTTGTCCGACCACCACGCCATCCTTTTCGTTTATAACGAAGCTGTTCGTTTTCTGACGCGCGTGAAACGCTCTTATATTCTCCGCCGCTTCCTTAATTATTTCAATAAATTGCGGCTCAACAGCGTCAAACGCCTCTGAAATTTCACCGTCACTAACCTCGAGCGAGGTAAGATTTGCCCCGTCAAAGCGAGCTGAATACTCAAAAAGAGCCTCGTCGCCGCGACGCACAACGTTGTCTATTATTTCGAGTACTATCTTGTCAACGCGCGCACCCGTGTCCTCTCTTTTGAATATTTCGGAGGCGTCCACCTCTCCGTATTTATAAATCTTAATCATTATCACGTACCGCCTTTATAGCTCGGGCTATCTCTTCTATCTTCTCGGTTTTAAACTTAAAGCTCGCCTTGTTGGCAATAAGCCTTGCACTTATATCCGCTATCGTTTCAAAAACCTCAAGATCGTTTTCGCGCAAGGTAGTGCCCGTTTCCACGATATCCACGATAACGTCGGAAAGAGAAAGTATCGGGGCAAGTTCTATCGAGCCGTTAAGATGTATAAGGTCAATATCTCTGCCAAGGGTGGCATAATATTTTTTTGCTATGTTTTCAAACTTCGTTGCAACCTTAAGTGTCCTTCTTCCGTCGTCGAAGAAGTCTCGCTTTGCCGCAACCGCCATTCGGCATTTGCCGACACCGAGGTCAAGCAGCTCGTAAACGTCGGGCTCGTATTCCATAAGAATATCCTTGCCCGCGACACCGATGTCCGCCGCGCCGCGCTCAACGTAAATTGAAACGTCGGAGGGCTTCACCCAGAAATATCTGACACCCACGTCCTCGGCATCAAAAACGAGCTTTCTGTTATTTTCCTTAATTGAAGGACAAGCGTATCCCGCCAACTCAAACATAGCGTAAACCTTTTCGCCGAGTCTGCCCTTTGGAAGTGCTATATTTATCATATCTTAATAACTTCCTTGTATCTTAATTTCTTCGGAACAGCGCGTTGAAGTGAAACGCTGCGCCCCTCGGAAAGAATCTTTTCCTTCGTCAGAATAAGCTTTTCTGCATCGGTCGCCTCGTCGTACAGAATCAAAACGTCAACGTCGTATTCCGTGGTGGGCATAAAGGAATCCTCTACGAGATCAAGATAGATGGCAAAGCCAACAGCACCTGCCGCCTTACCCATTCGCGAAGTAAGCTTTCCGTATTCGCCGCCCGACAAAACGCCCTCGAAAATTCCGTCAAGGAAACCTACGAAAACGATGCCGTTGTAGTAATTCATATCGTTTACCACAGAAAAATCTATTTTGATCCTGTCGGCGAAGTGAGTTTTGCCGATAAGATAGCAAAGCTGCTTCAGTTCTTCGTATTCCGAAAGCGCACCGACCGCCTCGCATATCGGCAAAAGGCGCACAAGTATGCCTTCCGCATCACCGTACATATCCGCAAATGCCGCGACCCGTGCCGCGTTTTCCGCGCTTATGCCATAGGAGGCTGTAAGGGACGCAAGACCGTGTTTGTTCTTTTCGGAAACAAGCTTCGTCGCCTCCTTTATAAAGCAGACGTCATCGCACGCAAACGAAAGCACGCGAGAGAGAATACCAAGATGAGAGATATCCATAGCAAAGCGCCGCGGAAATAAAGAAAGGCTCTCTGCTCCAAGATATATTGCCTCGTAAATATCGTATATGTCGGTATCTCCTATGCATTCAAGACCGACCTGCATAAATTCCTTGAAATTGTGTGTTTTATGCGACACGCGGTACACGTTCTCGCTATAATATACCCGCTGCTTGCACCCCGGCTCTGCTACGGCGTTTTTAATTATCGAGAGGGTCACGTCGGGCTTTAAGGCAAGAAGTCTGCCGTCGGTATCGTTAAAGGTGATAACGTTATCGCTTACAAGGAACTCCTTATTTCTTACGTAAAGCTCGTATTCCTCAAACCTGCTCATCTTAAAGGGCAGGTATCCGTGCTGCTTATAAAGCGAGGAGAGCGTATATGCCGCGCTCTCCGTGGTGTTCATTTTGTTTAGCTTATTCACTTTTCACTTTCCTCAAGTCTGGAAATTGCAATTTCGTATCCGCCGTCGCCGTATTCAAGGCATCTGGAAACACGGCTCACCGTAGCGGAGCTCATACCCGTTTCAGTACAAACCTCAACGTAATTCTTTCCGTTGCGGAGCATTCTTGCCGCCTTAAGCCTTTGTGCGATCTCCAAAATCTCCTTTGCCGTGCAGGCATCCTCAAAAAAGTCATAACATTCGTCAAGCGTTTCGAGCGAGAGTATTGCTTTAAAAAGATTATCTACGTCCTCGGTGTGTAATTTTTTCATTTTATCCTCACTTTAGCACTTTAACAAGCTAAATTATAATACTTTTGGAAGCGTTTGTCAAGTGTTATTTTATATATTTACGTAATACTTAATTTATTTCTGCTATAACTTCGACCTCAACGAGCGCGCCCTTCGGCAGATCCTTTACCGCAACGCAGCTGCGCGCAGGCTTCTCGGTGAAGTATTTTGCATAAACCTCGTTGAACGCGGCAAAGTCCGAAATGTTTGCAAGGAAACAGGTGGTCTTGATCGCTTTCTCAAAGCAAGAGCCTGCCGCGCAAAGAACCTCGCCGAGATTTTTCATAACCTGTTCGGTTTGGGCGGTGATATCGGTCGCCTCAATAGCTCCCGATGCGGGATTGATCGGAATCTGTCCGGAGGTGAAAACTATGCCCCCGTGTACGATTGCCTGTGAATACGGTCCTATTGCCGCCGGTGCTTTATCTGTTGAAATCTTGTTTATCATTTTATTTTCTCCTTGATGTTTTTTGTTAGATTTAAATAAGCTTGAATCCAAAATCAACGAGTGCCTTTTTTATCTCGGCAATATGCTCGTAGTTACGGGTTTCAAGCACGAGGCGGAGGTAACAGCCGGTAACGTCCGAGCCCTCGTTCGCCCTTTCGTGATGGACGGAGGTAACGTTTCCGCCGAGGTCGGCAATGATACGGGAAACGTTTTTGAGCTGACCGGGCTTATCCGCAAGCTCTATCATAAGCTGACAGGTTCTGCCCGACATAAGAAGTCCGCGCTTTATAACACGCGAAAGTATGGTAACGTCGATATTTCCACCCGAAAGTAAGCAAACCGTCTTTTTGCCGGCAATATCCACCTTGCCAAACATAGCCGCCGCAACGGCTACCGCGCCCGCGCCCTCGGTTACAAGCTTGTGCTGCTCCATAAGAGCAAGAATTGCCGCGGAAATTTCGTCGTCGCTGACGGTAACTATCTTATCGACGTACTTCGAGCAAAGCTCGTATGTAAGTGAGCCGGGCTTCTTAACTGCAATGCCGTCCGCGATGGTAGATACGGAGGAAAGCTCCTCTATTTTACCGTCGCGCACCGAGTTTGCCATAGAAGGAGCACCCGCCGCCTGCACGCCGTAGACCTTAACGTTTGGATTGATTGCTTTAATCGTATAGGCAACGCCTGCGATAAGTCCACCGCCGCCAACAGGCACGATAACCGCATCAAGATCGTGTAACTGGTCTGCGATTTCAAGGGCGATAGTCGCCTGTCCCGCAATCACGTCCTCGTCGTCAAACGGGTGGATAAAGGTATATCCGCACTCGTCACGCAAAGAAAGTGCCTTCTGATACGCATCGTCGTAAACGCCCTCTACAAGACAAACCTCAGCTCCGTAGCTCTTGGTTGCCTGAATTTTAGAAATAGGAGCTCCGTCGGGAAGACAGATAACCGCCTTTATTCCGCTTTTCTGTGCAGAAAGAGCAACTCCCTGCGCATGGTTGCCCGCCGAGCAGGCTACCACTCCCCTCGCCTTTTCTTCCTCGGAAAGGCGGGACATTTTGTAATATGAGCCGCGCACCTTAAATGAGCCGGTGATCTGAAGATTTTCGGTTTTAAGATAAAGCTCCGCTCCGGGCTTTAGCTTCGGTGCGTATATTACGTCGGTTTTTCG
>JAGCJI010000096.1 GCA_017648085.1 Clostridia bacterium
ACGAGATTCCTTCGCACTTTTCAGTGCTTAGAAATTTTCTTGTTGTTCAATTTTCAATGAGCAAGTGCCGACTGCTCGCAGTCAGCTTGTCTATTATACAACATTATTTTTTGGTTGTCAAGGGGTTTTTGAAAGTTTTTTTTAAGAGTTTTATCGTACAGCCACGACGTATGCTTTTTCTCCGTATATATAATATAATAATGATGAAAATACTTGCAAAGGGGCGTGCTTTCGTAAATTTTGGAAGTGTTAGCTCCGCCGCATTTGCACGCGCGAAAAAATGACAGGCATTTTTGTATCGCCGTATTGACATCGCGCATATACCTATGATATACTCTTATAACAAAACAAAGTGAAAGGATCACTGCTATATGACGTTGTGGGATGAACTGTATTTTGAAATTACGCTGCACGGTGCAAAATCCGAGCTTCGCAAGTTTGCAAACTTTCTTATGTCGGGAGAGCTTGATGACTTTTTTGAAGTGAGCGACGATTTTTTGATATACGACGACGGCTATGCTACCTCGGACGACAACGCGGAAACCGAGCTTATTTTTACAAACGACGACTACGGTATTGAAATCGACGAGCTTGACGTAGACGAATTCCTTGAGGTGTTCTGCAAGGCGGCAAAAAAGCTTGACGTTTACGGTACGCTTTGCGATGCTGACGGCTCGGAGTTCCATTTTACCAGCGCCCTCGGCAATTCTTACTACGTAAACTCCAGAGATTCCGTGGTTTTCAACGACGAGCTTGATGCGGTAGCCATGGATGAGGAACAAGACGAAGAATAACGGATGTAAATTTTAGTTTACACCGTAATAATTGTAAATCCGGCAAGAAATTGCCGGATTTAGTTTTATACTGGCATCCGTGTCACTTTTTTATAAGGATCACAGAGCTTTTTCGTGGCATTTGTTTTTTGTTAAGAATACATATTGTTTTTCGACATATACTCGTAGAGCTGCTCTCCGTGGTTTTGCTCTTCCTTTTGAATGTGAGAAAGGGTGTCGCGCAAAACGGGGCTTCTGAATTCAAAAATACACGTATCGTAAACCGAGGATACGTGCTTTTCCATGCTCAAAGCATCCTTGCAAAGAAAGGCGTCCGACTTCTTGTCTCCCTCGGAGACCTGAGACATTTGACACTCGAGCTTTTGTGAAACTGCGCTGGGGGCGCTTGGCATACTGACCTCCTCCCCGGAAATAATACGGGAGATAGTGGAAAGGTGTCCCTCCTCCGTGCTTTTGATACTTGAAAAAAGAGATTTAAGGCAGGGATCCTTTGCCTCGCTTTCATACTTGCCGTACTTTTCAATACAAAGCTGCTCCTGGGATTTAAGGTCTGTGAGGAGGCTATGCTCCTTTTGAGATAACGTCATTGTTATTTCTCCTTTCTTGTTGGTAATAAAATTTTTTCCATTTTTTCAAGTTTTATGCACCTTAACGGAGCGAAGTCATTATTTTTATAAAACCTATTTATTTTTTTAAAAATATATGATATAATATTATAATCCCCAGCTATCGAAAGGTTAAATTTAATGGCAAATAAATATAAAAAAGGCCTCGCCGTCCCCGAACGGCTTGGCAAGGTAGGCGGACAGGCAGTCCTTGAAGGTGTCATGATGAAGGCCGGCGAGCGAACGGTCACCACCTGCAGAAAAGAGGATGGATCGATCTACGTCGATGACTCAACCTTCGTTTCCGTAAGAAAAAAACATAAAATTCTGAATATTCCCATTTTGCGCGGCGTCGTAAATTTTGTGGAAATGATGATACTCAGCACGAAAACCCTCACAGCCTCCGCAGACGCGCTTGAGATTGAGGATGAGGAGGGAAAGTGCGAAAAGTGGCTTAAAAAGCATCTTGGTGTTAGGCTTACCGATATAATCATGCTTATCGGTACGGTGCTGGGTCTCGCTCTTGCCGTTACGCTATTTATGTTTGTTCCAAATCTCGTTTCGGGACTTATCGATAAGCACCTGGCAGGCGGAAAACTTGGCGTTTGGGTTGCAGTTATCGAGGGCGGAGTAAAAATCATTATATTTTTGCTATATCTTTGGCTGGTTTCCCTGATTCCCGACATAAAGCGCACCTTTATGTATCACGGCGCAGAGCATAAATCCATCGCCTGCTTTGAAGCAGGCGCGCCGCTCACCCCCGAAAGTGCAAAGGAATACACGCGCTTCCACCCCCGTTGCGGCACCAGCTTTATGTTTTTTATGATAGCGCTTGGCGTCGTCGCAGGACTTTTGATAAAGCTTTTCCTTGACGACCTCAATCCTTTGGCATACACCGGCATAAGATTACTTATCCTGCCCGTCGTAGTGGGACTCGGATACGAATTCATTTTGATCGCAGGAAAGCACGACAACTTCATAACCCGTTTCTTCTCCGCCCCGGGACTTTGGGTGCAAAGGATCACCACGAAAGAACCGACGGAGGACATGCTTGAGATAGCTATTATATCTATCAAATGCGCGCTGCGCGACAGTTTCCCCGAGTTTATGGAGTTTTACAAAAATCGCGAGTGGGAAAAGAAGCCCGAGCCCATCGCCGAAGGCGAAGGCACTGCAACCGCAGAGCCTTCCGAAGAAGCAAATTTGTCGGCAAACGCAGAACAGCAGGCTGATGAAGCAAGTGCCCAACCCATATCCGCCCACGAGCAGCCGTCAGAACCCACCTCTGCTACCCAACCGGAGCCGAAGGATGCAGCGTCGGATTCTTTCGACAGGGAGAATGAGTAACGGTGAGGATCAGCGAAGCGATTGCGCTTTTGTCCGGCGCGGGAATAGAAAACGCACGGCACGACGCGCGAAAGTTATTTATACATTTTGAAGCACTTCGCATAGAGGACCTGCTTCTCTGCGACGCGGAATCACATTCCCCCGCCCTGCTTGATGCCGTGAAAAGACGGTGCGAGCGGGAGCCGCTCCAATACATACTGGGCGAGGCGAATTTTTACAGAGAATCCTACACGGTTACGCCGGCTTGCCTTATTCCGCGCGAGGACACGGAGATTCTTGTTGACTTTGCGGTTAATAATATACCGGACGGCGCGCGTTTTATAGACGTATGCACCGGAAGCGGTTGCATAGCGATATCAACGCTTAAAAACACGAAAAACACGCACGCAGTTGCCGTGGACATCTCACCCGAAGCATTGGAGCTCGCAAAAATAAACGCCGAGCGAAACGGCGTGGCAGATAGAATATCCTTCACACGCTCAGATGCAAAGCGAGAGGCGGCAGAGGGAGAATTTTACGCCCTTCTGTCAAACCCACCGTACGTTACGGACGGCGAATACGAAATTCTTGAACCCGAAATCTATCACGAGCCGAAAATAGCGTTTGTAGGCGGAGAGGACGGACTCGGTTTTTACAAAACCATCCTCGAGCTTTATATAAATAAAATATGCACCGGCGGTTTTTTCGCCTTTGAAATCGGTTGCGAGCAGGGCAAGGCAATTACCCGCATCGCAAGTGAATATCGTCTTGATACAAAGATACTGAAGGACCTTTCCGGCAAGGACCGTGTCGCAATATTGAGGCGACTGTAACCCTCGCGGCTCACCCGTCATATTCTATGATGAGGTGATGCTATGAAAGAAAAAATCGCTTTGATCTTCGGCGGCGAGGGCGCGGAAAGAAGCATTTCAGAGATAAGTGCGGAAAACCTCTGCCGAATGATAGACGGCACTGTATATGACGTCATGCCAATAGGCATTTCCCCGAGTGGCGATTGGTATTTTTACCGCGGCGCGCGTGAAAATATGAGTGGTGGCAGGTGGCTGACGGACACAACCAACTTGCACCCCACATTTCCCGTTAAGATCGGGGGCAGATCGGGTTTTCTTGCCGATGGAAAAGCAATCCCCGTCGCCTGCGCCATACCCTGTCTGCACGGGGATTTCGGCGAGGACGGCACCGTGCAGGGAGCGTTGCGCGCCGCACATATCAGCTACGTCGGTCAGGATGTTTACGCCTCGGCCATGACCTCGGATAAGTCCTACACCAAGCTTGTCGCGGAGCATCTCGGGATTCCTACGGCAAAATGGACGGTGCTATCCGAGCCCGACGCGCGTTTTGCGCTCGAAGAAGCAAAAACTAAGATCTTCTTTCCCATGTTCATAAAGCCCGCGCGACTGGGCTCGTCCATCGGCGCGCATCCCGTGTCAAATTCCGACAGTTTTATCGAGGCGTATAACGACGCCTATTCCCTTGGGGGCAGAGTTCTTGTTGAAGAGCTTATACCGATAAAATACGAGCTTGAATGCGCGATGCTTAATATGGGCGGCGAGACAAGAATTGCTCCATACGGAAAAATAACGTCGGGCGGCGCGTTCTATGATTACGGCGCAAAATACTGCGGCAAGGGATCTGTGGGCGTCAGCGCAGACGGCGACCTTGAAAAAGAGATAGCATCGGTTGCCAAGGATTATGCCGCAAGACTGGTTGACTTCATAGGCATCCGCGACCTCGGACGAATTGATTTTTTTGTGACCGACCGCGGCCAAGTATACTTTAACGAAATAAACGTCCTTCCCGGAATGACAGAATCAAGCCTCTATCCAAGGCTTACAGAGCAAATGGGACTTAAAACGGGCGAATTTATCAATATTCTCATCGAGGCGGCGCGTGATAGGCATATTTGACAGCGGTGAGGGTGGCATAAACGCCCTGCGCGAAATCAAAAAGCGAGCACCGTGGATAGACGTGTGCTTTCTCGCGGACAGAAAAAACGCCCCCTACGGTACGAAAAGCGAAAGTGAGCTTGTAGAGCTTGTCAGCCGTGATATAGAAAGGCTCTTGCTTATTGGCGCAAATAAAATTCTTATGGCGTGCTGCACCGCCAGCACGGTATATCCTCTGCTTGATTCAAGGCTGCGTAGCGCAGCTCTTCCGATCATAAGTCCAACCGCCGAAGCTGCCGCCGCAGCGACGGTCAACGGTAAGGTTGGCGTGATAGCCACCGAGGCAACTGTGTCGTCGGGCGCGTTCAGCACCGCACTTTCAAGATACGGCTCGGTAAAGCAGACCTTTGAAGTGCCCGCACAAATCCTCGTGCAGATGGTGGAATCGGGGATCTCTGACGGACGCGCACCGGATGTGACAAGAGCCAAAATAAGACGTCTGCTTTCACCGATAAGGGAGTCGGGCGCAGACACGCTCGTTTTGGGCTGCACTCATTTTTGCAGACTGAAGCAAATAATCGCCGGCTCCCTGCCGGGAGTTAGGATTATTTCCTCATCACTTTCGGGCGCACTTGAAATGTTAAAAGATACCCCGCATCACGGACGCGGGGAAACGGTATATATAGATTAAAACAGGAGATTTAAAATGGCAAAATACAGACGTGGAAGAATTAACGATGCGGTAGCCGAAGAGCTTGCAATAGCACTGTCCGAGGTGAGAGAGCCAAAGGTGGTAAACAACTTTGTCAGCATAACGCGCGCAGACGTAGCGCCCGACCTCAAATACGCAACCGTGTATTTTTCCTGCATTGGAGATAGCAAGGAGTCAAAGGAAGGCTTAAAGAAATGCACGGGTATGCTTCGACATCACCTGGCGACCACTCTTAACCTCCGAATCACACCCGAGCTTAACTTTGTAAAGGACGACTCAATAGAGCACGGCGCGAGAATATCGAAGCTGCTAGACGAGGTAATGGGTGACGGCTCTGCCGACTCACAGTAAAGTGGGCTGAAAATATGGAAATACGACGAGCTCTGCCGAATGATGCAAGTATAATAGCCGAGGCGGAAAGGAAGATCTTTTCCGATCCATGGAGCGAGGCAGATATAATATCAACGATCTCCACCGAGGGCAGTATGTGCTACGTAGCACTTTCCGACGGACAAATTTCGGCATACGTTATAGGCAGGCAAATAGCCCCCGAGGGCGAGATTTACCGCCTCGCCACCCTGCCCGAATATAGAAGGCGAGGTATAGCCTACCGACTCCTTGATTACGCCGTGAAGTGTGAGAGAGGACGTGGACTTGAGAGCCTGTTTCTTGAAGTCAGAGAGCAAAATTCTGCCGCAAGACGTCTTTACGAATCCTACGGCTTCAAAAAAATCGGAGAGAGAAAAAATTACTACAAAAACCCTGCCGACAATGCAATAATTATGCTGCTTTCAAGCGATATATAGAAAGACGGAAGATATGAGAATTCTGGCATTTGAAAGCTCGTGTGACGAAACGAGCGCAGCCGTCGTTACAAAGACCCACGACGGCTTTAAAATAGAGTCGAATATTGTCGCCTCTCAAATAGATATACACCGCCTTTACGGAGGCGTAGTACCCGAAATAGCAAGCCGTGCGCACGTTGAGGCTATATCAAAGATAACCTACGAGGCACTTCGCGTGGCAGGCGTGTCACTTTCCGAAATAGATTTAGTGGCGGTAACCGCAAACCCGGGCCTTATCGGCGCACTTCTCGTGGGCGTAAATTTTGCCAAGGCGATAAGTGCGGCAAACAAAATTCCGCTTGTCGCTGTGGATCATATAAAAGGCCATATAGCCGCGGCGTATCTGTTGGAAGGGGACAAGCCAACCCCGCCCTTCGTCGCACTTGCGGCATCCGGCGGACACACCTCTATATATAAGGTTTTAGATTACACGACCCCCACCGTTATCGGCTCAACCAGGGATGATGCGATAGGAGAATCCTTCGATAAGATCGGCAGAATGATCGGAATACCGTACCCTGCCGGACGCGGATTTGACGAGCTGTCGCGCGAGGGCTTTATCCGCGCAACAGAGGACGAGGTCAATTTCTATAAAAATTATAAAAAAAGCGCGGCGTATCAGGACTCCGATATGACGCTCCCCTCCCCCGCCCTCACAGGCGACACGTTTGACCTCTCGTTTTCCGGCTTAAAAACGGCTGCGATAAATCTGCTCCATAAATATGAGCAAAGGGGAGAGCCTATCGACCGTGCGCTGTTTGCGGCAAGATATACCTACGAGGCGGTCGAAGCGGTAGCAAAGAAAATTTCACTTGCTCTGGACAAAAATCCCGGCTGTGACCTCGTCGTCTCTGGTGGCGTTGCCGCTAACTCGCATTTGCGCGCGCGGCTGGCGGAGATAGCATCTAAACGCAAGGTGAAGATTTTCATCCCGCCGATTTCGCTTTGCGGTGACAACGCCGCTATGATAGCCGCGGCGGGATATTACGAATATGCGGCAGGCCGGCTTGCCGACTCCTCGCTTAACGCAAGCGCTCTGGATTCACTTTAAGGAAGGATACGACATGGAAAGAATAGACAAGGTGCACGGCACCTTTGAAAAAAGAATAACCGATGCACAAAAGACAACGGTATCTGCGGCGGTAATAAGACGCCTGCCGAGATATCACAGATATCTTGGAGATCTTTTGCGCGAGGGCACACTGCGAATATCCTCCGCTGCCCTTTCAAAGCTGATGAACGTTACCGCATCGCAAATAAGGCAGGACCTTAACTGCTTTGGTGGCTTCGGTCAACAGGGCTACGGATATAACGTCAAATACCTTTACGGCAAAATAAGCGAGCTTCTCGGCGTTAACGAGGGCTTCCGTGCGGTCATCGTAGGCGCAGGTAATCTCGGAAAAGCGCTTGCGGCAACGCATATGTTTGAGCGTCGGGGCGTGGAGCGAATTGCGATGTTTGACGTCGACGAATCGGTGGTAGGAACAAGGATATGCGACCTTGACGTTTACCACGTAGACGAGCTTCGCGATTTCTGTCAAAAAAACGGCGTATCCATCGGCGTGCTTACCGTGCCGAAGGAGGCGGCGGAGGAGGTAGTTGCCACCCTCGTCGAGGCAGGCGTTAAGGGAATATGGAACTTCGCTAATATGGAGCTTAAGCCACCATCACCCGACGTTATTGTAGAAAACATACATCTCGGCGATTCTCTGATGAAGCTATGCTACGAGCTTAAAACAAGCGCGGAGGGGTGATGAATATGCTTAATTTCACAGTTTTACCCCTATCCGTGTCAAAAACAGAGGCTTTCTCGGAAGCTTCTCGCGAGGAGCTTCGCGTCCTGCTTGCCTTGATAGAACTTAACGGAATTGCGGATGGAAGAGAAGCGATTGCCGCCGTAGCGGGCACGTCGGTTGCGAGGGCGAGTGCGGCTCTCATTTTCTGGCAAGAAGCCGGCGTTATCGCCCCGAAGGATCATACGGGTTCAACCATTACCGAGGAGTTTGAGAACTCGCTCTGCAAGGGCAAAATAAGCGAACGCGATTCGGTAGCCGTGGCAAGTACCATACGCCGCGAAAATCTTGCGTCAATGATAGCGGAATGCGCCGCGCTTATGAAGCGCTCTATGCTTAACAACTCCGAGATAAAGGACCTTACCGCCCTTTACGAGCAGTACGCGCTTTCAGAGGAATACATAGTAACCCTGGCGGCATACCTGGCGGAACGCGGCAGACTTACCGTAACAAGACTCATAAATAAAGCAATTAGCCTTACGGAGCGAGAAATTGACACGCCCCGTGCGCTTGAGGCGTATATCGTGGAGCGAGAGAGCGAAAGCGAAGCAGAACGCGAATTCAGAAAAATATTCGGCTGCTACGGCAGAGCCCTTTCAAAAACCGAAAAGGAAAAATTCAAGAAGTGGAGTCACGACTTCGGATACTTCACGGATATAGTCGGAGAGGCTTACGATATAGCCGTCAGCTCCACCACTCGCGGATACGTCAACTACGCGGATAAAGTTTTGACGGGCTGGTACGCCGCAGGCTGTAAGACGCTTGCCGAATGCAGAGCGCGTCATGAGGCGGACAAGGAAGAGGCAAAGGCAAAGAAGGAATCCGCAAGCAAGTCGAGCAAAAAATCCAAAGCACCCGCCGAAAGATACGGAAGCTTTGACGTCGAGGACGCCTTCCAAAAGGCACTTGACCGAAGCTATGGAAAAAAGTAATAGGAGAAGGTTATGTACGCTTACGAAAATTACCGAAAGGTAAAGGCGCTTATCGAGGAGCGCAGACTGAACGCGATAGCTGAAAGCGAGGCGAGATGCGCTGAGGTAGCTATGCGCTCGGAGGACGTCAGAATAATAGACGCGGAATTGCGCGGCGTCGGACTCCGTCTTTTCAAGGCTGCATGTGCAGGCGAGGATATCACCCCAATAAAAGAGAGAAACCAATTTCTCTTCGCGGAAAAACGCCGTGCACTTAAGAATATGGGACTTAGCGAGGACTATACAGAGGTGCATTACACCTGTCCCGATTGCTCGGACTCCGGCTTCGTCGGCACGAAAATGTGCCGTTGCTTCCGTGAGCTGCTTATAACGGAAAACATCAAATCGTCGGGCATCGGCAGACTCATAGAGAAGCAATCGTTTGACAACTTTGAGCTTTCGCGATACGCCGCCGACAAAAAAAGCTATGAATTAATGAAGGAAAATCTTGAGATTGCAAAGGAGTTTGCAAAAAACCCCGGCTCTCCTTATTCCACCCTTCTCTTTATCGGAGATACCGGCACGGGTAAAACCCACCTTTCCACAGCAATCGCCAAGGCGGTGATAGAGCGCGGGCTTGAGGTGGTTTACGACAGCGTGCAAAACATAATCTCCGACTTTGAGGCAGACCGATTCAAGAGCGGATACGGCCCTTACGAGCCACGCGCCGATAAATATCTTGAATGCGACCTATTGATCGTGGACGATCTCGGCACGGAATTCGTCAATCAGTTCACCGTGTCCTGCATATACAACCTCATCAATACGAGGCAAAACAAAGGGCTTGCAACCTTGATCTCAACCAATCTTAAGCCCCGCGAGCTCGTCAGCAAGTACGAGGACAGAATTTACTCCCGCCTTGTAGGCTGTGACTCGAAAATACTCGTATTCAGCGGCGCGGACGCCAGAATAGAAAGCTGATAAACAAAAACCGCAACGTCGGCGTACTCCTTCGAGCATTTATGCCGGTGCTGCGGTTTTTATATATAACAAATCTTCCAAAATAAGATACAGCGGCACGTTTTCCGTGCCGCTGCTTTTTATAACTTTAATAGAAGTATTTATGCGGGAGTGTTGTCAATGTAGTCGTTCCGAATAACGTCAAGCATTATCTGCTTTGCCTTACGAAGTTCGTCATACTTATCGCGGATATCTATCTCCCACATAGTGTCCTTGGAAAGGAATCCGTGCCAAACAACAGCACCGGTGTTAGTACCTTCGCTGTTGCTATTGTCAAACTTAGTACGGTAACCGATAATGTCCTCATAGAACTTATCAAATACCGAACGAACGTTAGAACGGATGTACTGAAGAATTTCAACGGTATCTGAAGAACCGTCTGCTACACCGTACTGAAGGTTAACCTCGTAGTACTCGTCAAGTATTTCGGTAGAATGAGTAGACTGATAGTTAAGGAATGCGGTGCACTCTGCAAAGTTCTTGGTGTTCGCCGCGATCGCACCGGAGCGTCCTACGTTGTGGATAGTGGTAAGGTAGTTCTCATCGCTATCCTCGGGGATCTCGTGATAAAGCGGAACGGGAAGAATACCGAATCCGTGCTTCTCCTTGAGTCTCTGATACTCGGGCTCTTCAAGAGCACCAACCATCATGATATCTCCGAAGAGAATGTGGGACTCACAGAATCTCTTACGGATACCGAGAGTGTTGGTCTTGCCGTAGTTGTTTTTCTTCGCATCATCGTGGGTAACGACCATTACGCCCTTGGACTGTACAAGGTCCTTAATTGCATCAAAAACAGCTGCAAGGGATTCGGATTCTTCAGGATAAGTATATTTCCAATCACCGTATTCGTCAACTTCTCTTCTGATAACGGTGACGTTAGTGGTGTAGATAGCGCCGGAACCGGGCATACCGCCTGCTCCGATAGCAAATCCGATCTTCTCATCGTTGAGGTCCTTGAGCTGGTTACCCGACTTGTCGTCCTGATATATAGCAGCGCTATATCTCTTAACCAAGTTATAGGTCCACTTCTTCTCACGAACCATTCCGTAGAAGTCGCTGATAGAATAGCCGGGAACGTTGTCCTTCTCCTCGATCATAGGAATATCGCCCTGAGTAGCCTCGGGAGTGTTGATAACAGACTCGAGCATCGCCTTGTTAACAGGTACGATGAAGAATGCACGTACAAGGTCGGTGAAATAGTCGGATGCAAGTATGTACATCTTATCCTGGTTAAGGGTTGTAGACGTCATAAAGTCGTGCATGTATCCGCGGTTGTCAACGGTTTCATCATAATCCTCGTCGTCAAACTCAAAGTAGTTTGCGCCGTTGTAGTTATGAAGCGTGGACTTAAGGTTTGCAAACGCACCCTTAACCGAAGCAGCACCCATATCGTACGTAAAGTTACAGTACATATCGGGACGTGTGCCGGAAGACTGCGAGAGCGAGTCGTTTATCATCCTCTCTGCGGTAGAAGAGTGACCGAAACCGTCTTCATCAGGATAATATTCGTAAGTGATGTAAACGTTAGTCGAATTATACGCAGCGGTGTTTCTATCGTAGATCATATCGTCGAGAGTATCGTCCTCGGCCTTATCGCCGCCCGCGAGATATCTGTTACATCCACTGGGAAGCTCACGGCTTGCCGAGTTGTCGGTCATCTGGAACAGAAGTTGTACGGGAGCGCCGGAATCCCAAGGATAAGAAGCTTCATCCTCGTCGCCTGCGGAACTCATATCCTTACCGCAACCGTCGCACTTGTCATTTTCGTCTTCGTCCTTGTGCTTATGGATCTTACCAACGCGCTCTTTACAGAGGTCGCACTTGCGGTCATTGTTTTCATCAACGTGCGTGCATTCTTTTTCCCCACAGGAAGCAAGCGCAAAACACGAGCCGAATATCATTATGACTGCAAGAACAAGGCACAGAATTCTTTTTTTCATGTTTTTCTCCTTCTTTTATTTGGTCGAAAACCCGACCGATAAATTTTTGCTTTTACTTTTAATATAATAACATAAAAATTAAACCAAGTCAAGTTTAATAATATTAATAATATATTTTCTGTATTTTTTACAATACCTCCGCCCCGTTTTTGTGTAATGTGACCATTTTGTTGTACGAGTCAGAAAAAGTTTGTTCATACTTGTTGCATTTTGTCGAGTCCTGCTATATAATGTTTTTATAAAAGCAAAAAAATAGAAGAGGTCTAAAATGCTTCAAAATTTACATATGCACTCTGCGTTCTGCGACGGTAACAGCACACCCGAGGAAATAGTGCGTATAGCCATAGAGCGCGGATTTGACTCGCTCGGATTTTCTTCGCACGCGCCAACGCCTTTCGGGACAAGTTGCGAGATGCGCGACTCCGACGCCTACGTTGCGGAAATCATGCGGCTGAAGGAGCTTTACGCAGGGCGTCTTGAGATCTTTCTCGGTGCAGAGCTTGATTACTTTTCCGCGGAATTTGCAAAAAAATACAGCTTCGATTATACGCTGGGCGGCGTACATATGGCACTTACCGACGAGGGAGAGTTCGTTGAATTCGACCACAGCGCAAAAATGAGCGAGGAATATATTACCCGTGCCCTGCGCGGCGACGGCGAGAGGTTTGCCGAGCTTTACTATCGTACCATGGCTGACATGCCGAACAAAATATCGGCTGACGTAGTTGCACACTTTGATTTAGTATCAAAATTTTCGGAAAAGCGCCCCGACCTTTTCAACGCCAACGGCAAAAGATATCGCACCGCAGCGCTTGAGGCACTGCACGCCGTCAGAGAGCGGATGGAGGTCTTTGAAATTAACACGGGTGCCGTGGCACGCGGTCACAGAAGCACTCCGTACCCCGCCCCCTTTCTGCTTTCCGAGATGCGCGCGCTGAACTGCAAGCTGATAATCAGCTCCGACTGTCACGATCCCGCGTTTATCGATTGCCACTTCAAAGAAGCGAAAGAGTATATAAAAGCTGCGGGATTTGACACGGTATACCACTTAAGCGCATCAGGATTCGTCGGAGAGAAGATTTAACCGCACACAAAATTTATATTTTCGCAGAATAGCCCCATTTTTTCGGGGCTTTTCTTTTTCGCGCCGCTAAAATCTCGCTTCCACTCAAAGCAGAAGAATTTTCTATTGACATATTGCTTACTTTATGATAAAGTTATATGGATTGACAAAATAAAGGAAAATAAAATGGAAAGAACAGAAAACGAAAACAAAATGGGTACTATGCGGATTCCAAAGCTGCTGTTTTCCGTTTCGGTACCGATCATAATATCAATGCTCGTACAGGCACTGTACAACGTGGTAGACTCTATCTTCGTTGCGCGGCTTGATCCTATAGCCGGCACGGGCGCGCTGACGCTTGCATTCCCCGTGCAAAACCTTATGATCGCGGTCTCGGTAGGTCTGGCAATAGGAATGAGTGCCCTGCTCTCCCGTTCTCTCGGGCAGAAGAATTTTGAAAAAGCAAACGTCGTAGCAGGTCAGGGATTTTTTCTGACTCTGTGCGGATATCTCTTGTTTTTAATATTCGGACTTTTCCTTGTAGAGCCGTTCGTGGCTATGCAAAAGGAGGTTGGCACCGACGTCTACGGCTTCAGCGTAGATTACGTTTCTATTATCAGCATCGGTTCTATCGGCGTATTCATACAGGTGGTAACCGAAAGGCTACTACAGTCGACCGGAAAATCCGTCTTAAGTATGATCGTACAGCTCTCCGGAGCGATAACGAATATCATTCTTGACCCAATACTTATTTTTGGTCTTGCCGGCGCGCCGAAAATGGGCGTTGCAGGAGCAGCGATAGCAACCGTAATAGGTCAGCTGGTGGCGGCGGCAATTGGTATCTTTTTAAACCTTAAATTTAACACGGATATCAGGATTCGCCTTAAAAACTTTCTCCCACGCCCCGAGATTCTCGGCGAGATGCTCGCCATCGGTATTCCCTCCGTTCTTATGCAGGCGATTGGCTCTCTCATGACTTTTTCAATGAACAATATCCTTGGCGGCTTCAGTCAAGAGGCAGAAAACGTATTCGGCGTATACTTTAAGCTTCAAAGCTTCGTTTTTATGCCGGTGTTTGGTCTTAATAACGGCATGGTTCCTATAATCGCCTACAACTACGGCGCAAAGAAAAAGGAGAGAATATTCGCTACGATGAAACTCTCTGCCCTTTCCGCGTTTATATATATGCTGCTCGGGTTTCTCGCCTTTCAGCTTATCCCCGAGGTATTGCTCGGATTCTTCAACGCCTCGGCGGATATGGTATTGCTCGGCAAGCCCGCGCTTCGCACGATCAGCATAAGCTTCATAATGGCAGGCTTTTCAATCGTCAGCATATCTACCTGTCAGGCGATGGGCAAAAGCATCTACAGCCTTATCGTAAGCATGGTGCGCCAGCTCGTAATGCTTATCCCCTCGGCGTATCTGCTCTCCCTCACGGGCAAGGTCAGCGCGGTTTGGTGGGCGTTCCCCATCTCCGAGCTTGTCGGCTGCACGCTGTGCATAATTTTCGTTGCTTCCGTCTTGAAGCGCGCATTCAAGTCCGCCCCGTGTCAGAAGGTTAATTGAATTTTTATATTACATTAAAGACCGCCTGAGCGCTCAGGCGCATACAAAACTCCCCCTCAATTTAGCGTGATACTCTTAACGGAGTATTCACGCCAAACGATGTTTGCCCCCAGGGCAAGTGATGTTGCCTTCGGCAGTGATGTTCACTGCGTGAATGATGTTGTGCCCTTGGCACAGTGGGCAAGCATCACATCACTGCGAGCATTTGCGAGAAACATCATTATGAGCGAAGCGAATAACATCACTTTTGCGATAGCAAAAACTCCCCCTCAATTTCTTGAAGGGGAGCTTTTGCTTTATTTAATTTACGAATTAAACGTTATAGAACTCAACAAGCTTCTTAAGTCTTTCGTACGGTCAAGACGACCCGAAATCAAAGCCGTTTTAAGAGGCAATTTTGCATTTTTCAGTTATAATTAACCCCCCGCACGCCTCTTAAAATTTACATAAAGCGGTGAAAAATCAGATGATATTTTTTGAAGGGGAGCGAAGCAAAGTAAAAACTTTGCAAGCGAGCTTTCAAGAAATAGCGCGGATTTTTCGCGTTTTAGGCGGATTCGATTTCGGGTCGTTTTGGCCACGCCTTTGCAGCAGCCTCTGCCTTTGCGAAGAGCTCCTGTGCTCTCTCGGGGTAGTGAGCAGATTTTCTGCGAACGGCATTTTGGTAGTGAATGACAGTCCGGTGGACTGTCAGAGCCAAAATGTGACCGAGCCCGCAGGCGAGACTGCCTGAGCGCGAAGGCGAAAAAACTCCCCCGATTTAGCGTGATGTCCTTAACGGACAAATCACGCATCGAGATAAATCCCTTGCGGGATTTTCGATATGTTGCTGACGCAACTCGATATGCCTGCGGCTCGATATGTTTGCTGTGCAAACGAGGGATTTATCTCATATCGAATTGTCGCAAAGCGACAATATATCGAGTTCGAGAAAAGCGAGAACATATCGAGTCAACAAAGTTGACATATCGACAGAAAGAAAAACGAGAGCGAGACCGCCTGAGCGCTCAGGCGCATACAAAGCTCCCCCTCGGTTGCCCAAGGGGGAGTTTTTAATTGTTGCAATTATTAGTTGTTGTAGAACTCAACGAGCTTCTTAAGTCTTTCGTACTTAGCCTTTGCAGCAGCCTCTGCCTTTGCGAAGAGCTCCTGTGCTCTCTCAGGGAATGCCTGAGCAAGACGTGTGTAACGAGCTTCGCCGCCAAGGAATGCCTGGTAGTCACCGGTAGGCTCCTTGGAGTCAAGGGAGAAGGGATTCTTGCACTCTGCGATGAGGGAAGGATTGTATCTGAACATCTGCCAGTAGCCTGCCTCAACAGCCTTCGTCATTTCTGCCTGGCAGTTAGCCATACCGCCCTTGATGGAGTGCATCTCACAAGGAGCGTAGCAGATGATGAGAGAGGGTCCGGGATAAGCTTCAGCCTCGGCGATAGCCTTAAGAGTCTGGTTCATATCAGCGCCCATTGCAACCTGTGCAACGTAAACGTAGCCGTAGGACATTGCGATTTCTGCAAGGTTCTTCTTGCCGATTGCCTTACCTGCAGCAGCGAACTGAGCAACCTGACCGATGTTGGAAGCCTTGGAAGCCTGTCCACCGGTGTTAGAGTAAACCTCGGTATCGAATACCATGAT
>JAGCJI010000097.1 GCA_017648085.1 Clostridia bacterium
ATTACCACGAACTGTGCAGTGCTTGGTGTAGCTATCAACAATATTACCGACGGATACAACTTCATCGAGTCCATCGTCAGCTCGCTTGGCTGCGGTCTTGGATTCCTTCTTGCCATGGTTCTCTTCTCGGGACTTCGCTCCCGCATTGACGAGTCCGGCATTCCGAAGCACTTCCGCGGAATCGCAATCACGCTTATCGCCGCGTCCTTCATATCCCTTGCGTTTATGGGACTTTCGGGTATCGTTGATTCGATATTTGCGTAAGGAGGTATCGGTATGTGGATTGATGTTTTAGTTGCGCTTGGCGTAGTTGCGGCTGTCGGTCTGATACTCGGCGTGCTGCTCGCTGTAATTTCCCACTTTTTCGGGGTCGAGGAGGACGGCACGGTTAAAGCCGTTCGCGCCTGCCTGCCCGGCATCAACTGCGGTGCCTGCGGATACAAGGGCTGTGACGACTATGCCGTCGCGCTTGCAGAGGGCAGGGCGAAGCCCAACCTTTGCGTTCCCGGCGCTGACGCTTGCGCTCGCGAGCTTGCCGCGCTTCTCGGTGTTGAGGCTGAAAAGCCGAAGGACGTAGTTGCCTTCGTACACTGTAACGGAAACTGTGAGGCTACTCATAAAAAATCAACCTACGAGGGCGTTGCCACCTGCCAGGCGGCTTCTATGCTCTACGGCGGCCCCGAGGCGTGTCGGTTCGGATGTATGGGATACGGCGACTGTGCCGCGGCTTGTCCCGCCGACGCTATATGCATACTTGACGGTATAGCGCACGTTGACTCGAGCCGTTGCCTCGGATGCGGACTCTGCGTTTCTATCTGCCCCAAGAGTATTATAACTCTCGTGCCCCAGGAAACGAACACCGTCGTTATGTGCTCCAGCCGCGATAAGGGCGCGGAGGCGCGCAAGGTATGTAAGAACGCTTGTATCGGCTGTAAAAAGTGTGAGCGTAAGTGCCCGAGCGGCGCAATAACCGTTACGGATAACCTTGCAACGATAGATTATGACAAGTGCACGGGATGCAGACTCTGTGTTGACGAGTGCCCCACGGGATGCATTAAGGCGGTATTTTTGCCTGACCTCCCCGAGGAAGACTAATATAAAAAAGAGGCTGGATTTCCACGCCTCTTTCCTTTCGTAAAAAGCACCCCGTGTCAAATACGCGGTGAATATTTCTTCTAAAAACAATTTCTTCTAAAACAATTCTTGGGAGGTGATGGGTATGGCGACGGAAAACAAGAAAATCAGAAACGATATTATATTAATAGCCGCCGTGCTCGCGCTTCTTGCAGCTCTCGGCGCGGGGCTTATGCTTTTTCGCCCGGTGGGCGACACCGTCAGCGTAACGGTGGACGGAAAGCTGTACGGCACCTATTCGCTTGGAGAGGACGCAAGGATTGAGATAGTGACGGAGCAAGGGTATAATATCCTTGTAATCAAGGATGGCAGGGCGCACGTCGAGTCGGCCTCCTGTCCCGACGGAATATGCGCCGAGCACCGACCGGTATCCCGTGGCGGTGAGAGTATAATATGTCTTCCGAACAAGGTGGTCATCTCCGTTAAGAAAACGGATAACGACGGCCCCGACGTAATATCGTAGGTGAAAAAATGAGAAGCAAAAGTGTAAGACGACTTGTGTTTTTGGCGGTTTGCACCTCGGTTGCCATGGTGCTGTCATATATGGAGCTGCTTTTGCCGCCGATATTTGCGGCGGTTCCGGGAATAAAAATAGGACTTGCCAACGTTGCGATACTTTTCGTTTTGTATCGCTACGGCGTATGGTATGCGGCGGCGGTTTCTGCCGTCCGTGTCGTTTTGGTGGCGATTCTTTTCGGAAATCCCATGACCTTTGCGTATAGCGTGGCGGGCGCAATTTTAAGCCTTACCGTAATGGCGCTTCTTCGTGCGACGGGTAAATTTTCCTCCGTCGGAGTCAGCGTTGTGGGCGGTATCACGCACAATCTCGGTCAGATTGGCGTTGCCATGGTGCTGCTTGAAACTATGGAAATAGGCTATTATATGATAGCTCTTGCCGTCAGCGGCACGGTGTCGGGAATACTCGTCGGACTCGCGGGAGGTTACCTTGTCAAGCGTATTCCTTTGGGTAAATTTTGAAAAATGATAAAAAAATAACAATGGTGTTGACAAAGCGTAACACTTATGTTATTATAGGTACGGTAAAAACTAAAAATAAAATAAACAGGAGAAAAAACATGAAAAGAATAGTAAGCTTTATTCTTTGCGCTGTAATGCTCGTTTCCGCACTCGCAATCGTTGGTTGCGGCGAAACGAAGACTCTTAAGTTCGGCGCAGGCTCTTACACCACCGTTAGCGCTTCCAATGCAACTGCTGATAAAGCAGGCGCTGCTGAAGCATCCGTTACCGCTGCAGCGGTTCTCATTGACGGCAACGGCAAAATCGTTAAGTGCGTTATCGACTGCATGCAGAACAAGGTTCAGTACACCAATGCCGGTGTTGCTGTTGCAAACGAGTCCTTCAAGACCAAGAAGGAGCTTGGCGACGACTACAACATGGTAACTTATGGCGGTGCTGTTGCAGAGTGGTTTGAGCAGGTCGCTGTTTTCGAGAATCTCGTAGTTGGCAAGACCCTCGATGAGGTTAAGGCTCTCGTAGTAGACGGAGATAAGGGCACTGACGCTGTTATCAGCGCAGGCTGCACCATCACTATCGTTGAGTTCGTTAAGGCTATTGAGAAGGCTGTTGCTTCCGCAAAGGATACAAAGGCAACCGACGTTAAGCTTGGTATGTATACAAGCCAGGAAACCGCGAACGCAACCGTAGACAAGAACGGCTCAAACAAGGTTGAAACCACCATCTTCGCCGCAGCAGTTGATGCAAACGGCAAGATCGCAAACTGCACCATCGACTGCGCACAGGTTGATTTCACCTTTGATACCACAGGTAAGTCCACGTTCGACACAACCGCAGAGGTAAAGACCAAGTATGAGCTTGGCGACGACTACAACATGGTAACTTAGGGCGGTGCTGTTGCAGAGTGGTATGCACAGGCAGACGCTTTCGCAGCAAAGTGCGTTGGCAAGACCGGCGCAGAGGTTGCTTCTCTCATGGGTAGCGACTACAAGGGCGTAACTGACGTTCAGAGCGCAGGATGCACCATTTACGTTAGCGGATTCGTAGCAGCCGCTGCTAAAATCGGCTAATTTCGAAAAACGATAAAACGGGAGGGACACCTCCCGTTTTTTAAACCCGGAGATGAAAATGTTGAAAAAAAGCGTATGCGCGACCCTTTTAGTCGCGACCGTGTTGCTGCAGCTCGTTGCGCTTACCTCTTGTCAAAAGCTTAATAAGTATACGGCGTATTCCTTTGACAGCTTTGACACCGCTACGACCGTGGTCGGCTATGCGACAAACCGCGAGGAGTTTGATGCGGTCAGCAATCGGATTTTTGAGCGGTTGAGGCATTACCACCTGCTTTTTGATATATATCACAGATATAACGGAATAGAAAACCTCTGCACCGTCAACGAGCTCGTGAACGGCGAGCACCGCACGGTCACCGTACATCGCGACGTCATAGATATGCTCCTTTACGCAAAGGAAATGTACGAGCTAACGGGGGGCGTGGTAAACGTTGCGATGGGCAGCGTGCTTTCTATATGGCATAATTACCGTGAGTGGGGAATGGATGATCCGACTACGGCAACGCTGCCGCCCATGTCCGAGCTTATTGCGGCATCACAGCACACAAGTATTGATTCCGTCGTGATTGACGTGGCGGCGTCTACCGTAACTATAACCGACCCGAGCGTGAAGCTCGACGTTGGCGCCATCGCAAAGGGCTGGACGGTTGAGCGGGTTGCGCGTGAGCTTGAGGCGGACGGAATAACCGGATACGTGCTTAACGTGGGCGGAAACGTTCGCACCCTTGGCAAAAAGGGTGACGGTGAGAGCTGGGTTGCGGGCATTGAAAATCCTTGGCAGGACCCACAAAACCCGTATCTTAAGCTCGTTGAGCTTAATTCTGCGGCGGTAGTCACGAGCGGATCGTATCAGCGCTTTTACGTGGTTGGCGATAAAAGCTACCACCACATTATCGACCCCAAAACGCTTATGCCGGCGGAGGGATACGTCTCGGTTTCAATACTTTGTAAGGATTCCGGTCTTGGCGACGCTCTTTCAACCGCGCTCTTTTGTATGAGCGTTGAGGAGGGTAAGGCTATCCTTGAAAAGCTCTCTGACGTTGAGGTTATGTGGGTTATGACAAGCGGTGATATTATAACCACCGACGGATTTTCCGCATACGAATACCGCGAGGGTGAGTAAAACGAATAGATTTTCGGGCGAGGCGCATTTGCGCTCGCCCGCTTTTTATGATAAAATCCGACGCTGTCGAGAGAAACACGCTTGACATTATAAAAGAAATAGTTTAATATATTAAAGGTAAAACGAAGCCGAAGACAAGGAGGGCAAAATGCAGGCCAAAACCAAAACCGAATTGATGTACGCCACCGAAAAGCCGTGGCGGCTGTTTTTTATAGTTGCGCTTCCAAGCATGGTCAGTATGTTTGCCATGTCTATATACAGCATTTTTGAGGGAATATTTATAGGACATACGCTTGGCGAGGGGGCGTTTGCCGCGGTTAATATCGCGATGCCCCTCGTTATGATAAACTTTTCTCTTGCCGACCTTATCGGTGTCGGCGCGTCGGTGCCCATATCCATCGCGCTCGGAAAGGGCGACCACGATACGGCAAATAACGTATTTACGGCGTCAACGCTTCTGATTTTCTTTACCTCGGCTCTGATGGGCGGCATAATGTTTTTTGCAGCCGCACCCCTCTCTCGCATGATGGGGGCAAGCGGTGAATTGCTCGAAACCTCCGTAAGGTATTTGCGCACCTTTGCCTTGACCGGTCCGATTACCACGGTGTTTTTTGCGATGGACAACTATCTTCGAATCAGCGGCTACGTCAAGACGAGCATGATAATATACGTTTGCTCGAATTTCGGCACTATCGGACTTCTTGCTCTGTTTTTGCTCGTTTTTGGAATGGACGTGGTCGGCGCGGCGCTTGCAACGTCGCTTTCAATGTGCGCCTGCTCCTTTGTAGCGCTTATTCCTTTCCTTCGCGGCAAGGCGCTGCTTCGCTTCGTGCGTCCCCATTTTTCCTTTGGTATGTTAAAGCAGATAGGAGCATGCGGCTCGCCCGTATTTTTAAACAACGTGTCGGGGCGTGTCACTTCTATTCTTATGAATATAGCCTTAATGACCCTTGGCGCGCGCACTCTCGGTGAGGGTGGCGGAACCACCGCCGTGGCGGTCTACGCGGTGCTTATGTATTCAAGCGACTTGTGCTGGCCCTTGCTCTACGGCATTGCCGACTCTCTTTCCCCCG
>JAGCJI010000098.1 GCA_017648085.1 Clostridia bacterium
CTATCAGGACGACGACGAAGCGTTTGACATTTGGAACAAAGAGATCGGCATCCCCGCCGAGCGCATCTTCCGCTTCGGCAAGGCGGATAACTTCTGGGAGCACGGCTCGGGTCCTTGCGGTCCCTGCTCGGAGATCTATTTCGACCGCGGCATCAAGTACGGCTGCGGCAGCCCTGACTGTAAGCCCGGATGTGACTGCGACAGATTTATGGAGATATGGAACAACGTATTCTCCCAGTTCAATAACGACGGTGCAGGTAACTACACCGAGCTCGTTCAGAAAAATATTGATACCGGTATGGGACTTGAGCGTCTTGCCTGCGTTATGCAGGGCGTGGACAATCTCTTTGAGGTTGATACCGTGCGCAAAATTCTTGACACGGTATGCTCTATCGCGGGCAAAAAATACGGTGAGGAGGCAAAGGATGACGTTTCCATCCGCGTTGTCACCGACCATATAAGAAGCGCAACCTTTATGATCGCCGACGGCGTTATCCCCTCAAACGAGGGTCGCGGCTACGTGCTTCGCAGAATTCTGCGCCGTGCATGCCGCCACGGAAAGCTGCTTGGTATTAACAGAATGTTCCTGCGCGAGCTTTGTGAGGTCGTTATCGGTCAGAACGATAACGCATATCCCGAGCTTCGCGAGAAGCGCGACTACGTTTTACGTGTAGTTATTCTTGAAGAGGAGCGTTTTAACGCTACCATTGATGCGGGACTTGGAATTCTCGCCGGCATTATAAACGATGCAAAGGCAAGCGGCAGCAAAGTTATTTCCGGTGCTGACGCGTTCAAGCTTTACGATACCTTTGGATTCCCGATCGACCTCACCCGTGAGATAGCGGAGGAGGCATCTCTCACGGTAGATAACGACGCCTTCACGGCTCTTATGAACGAGCAGAAGGAGAGAGCAAGAGCCGCAAGAGGTAACGTTTCGGGCTGGTCGGATTCCTCACGTGACGTGCTTTCCGCACTTCCCGCGACCGAGTTTCTTGGCTACGACGAGGTTGAGTGTGAGGGCAAGCTCCTTGCTATCATTTCCGACGGCGGTGAGGTTGACTCCGTAAACGAGGGCGAATGCTCCCTCGTATTTGACAAAACCGTATTTTACGGCGAGGGCGGCGGTCAGGTAGGTGACACGGGTAGTATCACCTCAACCGGCGCGACGCTTACCGTGCTTGACACCAAAAAGGTGAACGGCGTATATATTCACGAGGTTAAGATCGAGGCGGGCAGCATCAAAAAGGGTGATGCGCTTACTCTTAAGATCGATGTCCAAAGACGCCTTGCAATAAAGAGAAATCACTCTGCCTGCCATCTTCTCCAGGCGGCACTCCGCGCGGTGCTTGGCAATCACGTGGCGCAGGCAGGCTCGTACGTTGACGAGCATAGAGTTCGCTTTGACTTCAGCCACCTTGCACCTATGACGCGTGAGGAAATTTTGGCAGTTGAGGCTATCGTAAACTCTAATATTCTCCTTGCAGAATCCTGCTCGACCGAGGTATCGGATATTGAGAGCGCGCGCAAGAAGGGCGCAATGGCTCTGTTTGGCGAAAAGTACGGCGACAAGGTAAGAGTCGTAAGCATCGGAAGCTCCTCGGTTGAGCTTTGCGGCGGCACACACGTTTCCTCCACCGGCGAAATCGGACTCTTTAAGGTAATTTCAGAATCATCCGTTGCGGCAGGTGTAAGAAGAATTGAGGGCACGACCGGTCTTGGCGTGCTTGCGCTCCTCGCGGAAAAGGATTCTCTTATAAACGACACCGCGCGTGAGCTTAAGGCGCAGAATCCCGCTACCATCGCCAAGAAGGCGGCGGCTCTGCAGAGCGAGATCAAGGACACCAAAAAGGAGCTTGACTCACTTAATGCCCGCATCTCCGAAATGAAATCCAAGGCACTTATCGAAAACGCCAAGGACGTGGGTGGCTATAAGCTCGTTACGGCAAAAATTGAAGCCCGTGCAGACGAGGCAAGAGCACTTTGCGACCAGGTTAAGTCTAAATTTGCAAACGGCGTTGCCGTATTTGCGGCTGTAAGCGGTGACAAGCTTAATTTTGCGGCAAGCGCAGGTGCTGATGCCGTTAAGCTCGGCGCACACGCCGGCAACATTCTCCGCGAAATTTCCGCCATCTGCGGCGGTAAGGGCGGCGGCAGACCCGACAGCGCAATGAGCGGCGGACGCGACCTTGACAAAATCGACGAAGCTCTCGCAAAAGTTGAAGAGATTCTTCTCGGTAAATAAACCATAAAAAACTTAAATCTCATATCTTAAATAAATTTGGCTTTTATTTAATTAAGCTAAAAT
This sequence comes from Clostridia bacterium, assembly GCA_017648085.1. Taxonomy (GTDB): domain Bacteria; phylum Bacillota; class Clostridia; order Oscillospirales; family CAG-272; genus UBA1740. The sequence goes on from JAGCJI010000098.1 coordinate 2,306, forward strand.
AAAAAAGGCGAAGACGTCACCCGTGTGACTTCTTCGCCTTTTATTTGTATTGGGTTTTTACTGTCTTTTACCGGTTTTTATCTCACCGTGCTTTTGCTCGTAGGATTCGATAAGGTCGCGGATAAGAACGAGTATCTGACCGTTTGCGCTTCTGCCCTCGTAATCCGCAATTACGTGCAGTTTGTCAAGCATTTCTTCTTCAATTCTTATTGATAAACTTTTTGTAGCCATATTAACCTCAATTTAATTTTATTATATGTTTACTTTACACTTATTTTGTGTTAAAATGTTGAATATAAACATATAATGTGTTTAAAATAAATTTATTTTGAGGTTAAAATGAAGGTTGCAATTATAGGTTCAAGAAATATAGCAGATATATCACTTGATGATTACGTTCCTGCAAATACGACCGAAATAATTTCGGGGGGCACTGTCGGTGTTGATTCCTGCGCCGCAAAATATGCAAAACAAATGGGAATTAAACTAATTGAATTTTTACCTGAATATAAACGTTACGGCAGAGCCGCTCCAATATTAAGAAATCAAGAAATAGTGAATTACGCGGATAAAATCCTCGTTTTTTGGAACGGAAGTTCAAAAGGTACACTATCGGTTATTAAATATGCAAAAAAAATAGGAAAGCCTTATGATATTATAATTTGTAAATAACAGCACAGAGAACGTTTAGTTTTTTTGCTCCTTTCCGGTGTTATATAAAACTATATCAAAATAAAAAATTAAATTAAACTATTTGCTTATTTCATAACCTTAAGTAAACTATAAAAATTTATTTTGCACAAACGCTTTCTTGTAGGTTAACGAGAAAAGCCGATGCGGATTTATCGCATCGGCTTGATGATCATTTTTGATTTACTTGTTCGTGAATTCTACGTATGGATTACTGCATGCCCTCGACGCCCTCAAGGCTCTGGTAATATCCATCAAGGAAATCTTGAAGATATTTCGTCAACGCCTCATCGGGAATAAGGAAGGGAAGTATTGCAAAGGAGAATCCGATAACCGTGCCAAATACACCAAGCACGAGTCCGGCAATAGCCATACCGTCAAAATAACCGAGTCTGGTACGGGATACTACCGCAAATACTAACGCAAGTATTCCAAAGACAAGTGCTACGTATGTAAGACAGCAGCACACCACCGACAGTATTCCAAAAACCATTGAAAAAACCGACCATACGCGTGTTTTTGGTCTGCCGTTTCTCATAACGGTCTGATATGCGTAATCTTCATTATAGTTTTCGTAACCGTTTTGTTCGCTCATTTTATTCTCCTGTTTTTTTATTTATTTTAGCACAAATAAAGTGAAGTTGCAAGAGTTTAGCGCAATTAGTTGAAATATTTTTAAATATGTGTTAAACTGTAATAAAAAAGGGGTGTGCCGTATGGATAAAAGGGGATTGCGCAAAAATCTCTACATATTAATATTTATGAACCTTGCGCTGATTTTATTTGCGATAGTATACACCCTTTATTTTAATTATACAAAGGGCACGGAGCATGAGATAAAATGCATAACGCAAGAAAAATTTGGTATCTACTGTCCCGGCTGTGGCGGTAGCCGCTCGCTGAATGCCTTTATGCATCTTGATTTTTATAAATCCCTCTTTTACTATCCTGCGATCCCTGTGGCTGCCATTTTGGTTTTGACATACGACGTTCAGCTGGTAATAACTCTTATTAAGAAGGATACCTCCTATACCGAGGAGCGAAAATTTTATTCCTTTATATTAATTCCCATCGTAATTATTCTGACATTTGTAATAAGAAACGTCCTGCTTTTTGTCTTTAAAATTGACACGCTTGGGGACATTATACCGCCTCCTCCGTAAAAAACCGTGTATTTTTTTTGAATAAAATAGTCCTTTTTCCATATAATATCTCCAAACTATTAAACGGGGATTTATATGAGAATTGAAGAAAACAAGGAATACAAAAAGCTTATAAAGAAGCACTCGCCTAAATCTCCCGTATTTAAAAACTGCATTCTTGCGTTTTTAGTCGGGGGATTTTTGTGCTTTCTCGGGCAATGGCTCGCCTATCTTTTTATTTATTTAGGTATAAAAGAGGAAAGTGCGTATATTCTCGTCACCGCCACCTTTATACTTATCGGCTCGGTGTCGACGGCGTTTGGATTTTTTGACAAGGTCGCGCGCTTTGCGGGGGCGGGCACTCTCGTGCCGGTAACCGGATTTTCAAACTCCGTCACCTCCGCCGCCATAGATAACAGAAGCGAAGGATTTATAAGCGGCGTAGGGGCAAAAATTTTCACTGTGGCAGGACCCGTGATACTTTATTCGACGGTTGCAGGAACGCTTTACGGCTTAATTTACTATTTATGGGGGATGGGTACGTGAGAAAAATCATAAACTTTCGTAATAATCCTCCCTCGTTTATATCCTACGCAGCTGTCGGTGGATATGAGGAGCGCCGCGGACCTCTCGGTGAAAAATTTGACCTGTGTGACCCCACCGACCGATTTGGAATGGACACCTGGGAGCTTGCAGAGGGGGAAATGGGACGGATTTCGCTCAACGTGGCTATGAATAAAGCTCACCTTTCTCCCGACGCGCTTGACGTGCTGCTTGCGGGCGACCTTGAAAATCAATGTGTCGCATCGTCTGGCGGACTTTATTCATTCGGTATTCCTTATATTGGACTTTATTCCGCCTGCTCCACCTGTACCGAGGCACTCCTGCTTTTATCAACTCTTATCTCGCATACCGAAATAGAGCTTGGGGGCACAGTCACGACTTCACACAATTCCGCCGCCGAACGACAGTTCCGCACGCCGATAGAATACGGCGGTCAGCGCACTCCAACGGCACAGTGGACGGCGACCGCTTCGGGCGCATTCGTGCTTGGACACGGGGGGCGTGTTAAAATATTAGACGGAATGGTGGGCAAGATAGTTGACGGATTGACCGCCGATGCAAGCAATATGGGCGCGGCAATGGCGCGTGCCGCATTTGACTCAATTTATAATTATTTTACACTTTCGGAAGTACCCGTGCGCGATTTTGACTATATTATCACCGGGGATCTTGGAAAGGTCGGCTCAAAAATACTTGAGGAAATGATCGAACGCGACATGCCCGATGCACGCGGACGGCATATAGACTGCGGAAATCTGCTTTACAGCTCCGAAAATGCGGATATACACGCGGGTGCATCGGGGTGCGGATGCTCGGCATCTGTGCTTGCAGCTCACTTTTTACCCGAGCTTGAGGCTGGCAGAATGAAAAATATTCTGTTTTTGTCTACCGGTGCGCTTATGAGCCCGACAAGCGTTATGCAGGGGGAAAATATTCTCGGAATAGCTCCTGTAATTCATATCAGTACGGAGGACGTATGTTAATAAAATCTCTTTTTGCCTTTCTCGTCGGCGGTCTTTTCTGCGTGATAGCACAGATACTGATCGATAAAACCGCTCTCACCCCTGCAAAAATTTTGGTTTTCTACGTCGTGGGGGGTGTGGTTATCGGCGGCTTTGGACTCTTTGAGCCTTTGTTTGAGCTTTCGGGCTGCGGTGCATCTCTCCCTCTCGTCGGATTTGGCGCAAACGTTGCAAAGGGCGTACGCCGTGCAATAAGTGAGATGGGGGCTATGGGTATTTTAAGCGGCGCGTTTTCCGCCGCCGCGATAGGCTGCACAGCCTCACTCCTTCTCGGCTTTATCGCATCTCTTTTCTTTAAGGGAAAGCCGAAACGCCTTTAAAATAAAAGATATAAAATAAAATGCCGTTTTTATATAATTTCGGCATTTTTTTGTTGCAATTTATTTATATATATGATATAATAGTTATACTATTATATAAAAAAGCTATAATTGCGCCTTTTTTTAAGTTTTACAGAAAGGATAACACTATGAGTGAACTCAAGGAAATAACAGCTCTGCTCCTCTCAAATATTGAGGACAAGATAACGTCAAAAACCATTTTTAATCTTTGGTTTGAAAATCTTGAGCTCGTGTCCCTCTCCGATGAGAAGGCGGTTTTTATGACCACCACGAAGCTTCGAAAAAATATCATTTCAACTAAATATATGGATATTCTTGAAAACACGCTTGAGGAGATTATTGGCTTCAGGGTGAAGGTTGAGCTCGATTATCCCGAAAAGGAGAATGAAACGGTAATTACCGCAAGCGATTTTTCCACCGAGCCTGACGATACGGAAAATCTTCGCCGTGAATCAGAAAAGCGTAAGAGAGAAATAAATTATTTTCTCGGCGACGAGGGAAATCCCCCGAATAAAAGTCTTTTACAGGAATACACCTTTGAAAACTTTATTGAGGGTGAATCAAATAAATTTGTAAAGGCTGCCTGCCTCGCGGTTGCTAAGGACCTTACCTACTACAACCCGCTTTTCATACACGGTCAGTCGGGACTTGGAAAAACCCACCTGCTTTACGCGGTAATAAACGATTTAAGGCAGAACCACCCGGAGCTTAAGATAGTTTACAAAAAGTGCGAGGACTTTATGAACGAGCTTATTGAGTCTATCTCAAAGGCTGAAACGGCGTCCTTCAAGGATAAATACCGCACCGCAGACGTACTGCTTATAGACGATATTCAATTTATTGCAGGTAAGGTTTCCACACAAGAGGAATTCTTCCACACCTTCTCCGCGCTCTACGAGGCGGACAAGCAAATAATTCTTACGAGCGACCGTCCACCGAAGGATATCCGTCCCCTTGAGGACAGACTCCGCTCAAGATTTGAGGGCGGACTTATTGCAGAGGTTTCTCCACCGAGCTTTGAATTAAGAACGGCTATTATAAAGAAAAAAGCCTCATCTATGAATCTTCTTATTTCAAACGAGCTTGTCGATTATATGGCTGAAAGGCTTCAGCGCAATATAAGACAGATTGAAGGAGTACTGAAGCGACTTTACGCGCTTTACTCCCTCTCCTCAACCCCGGTAACGAAGGAATCCATCGATCAGGCTATATCTTATATAGATCCCGGTAATATTCCCACCGGCGCAATGGTTGAGCGCATCCTTGCAGTAGTAAGCAAGCATTACGACGTGCCGACCGACGATATGAAGTCTAAAAAGAAAACCGAAAATATTGCCAACGCGCGCCACACGGCAATTTACCTTATCAGAAATATCACTACTCTTTCGTTAAAGGAAATAGGAGCTATATTTAACAGGGATCACGCAACGGTGCTTGCCTCGGTGAACAAGCGCGACCTTGATATAAAAACAAAAAACAAGACCGGCGCGGAAATTAAAAAGCTTATAAAAGAAATAAAAGGGCAATAATCAATTTAAATACTAAAAAATAAACTGCTTTATCAACATTTCGGTGTTGAAATGTTGAAACAATTCGGTTGAAAAGCGGTGGAAAATTTTGTTTGGACTTCCTTATTTTTTTACAACCGCTTTTTTACACAAATTGTTGATAAAAAATCTCTAAAAACCCAGTATTTTCAATGCATCAGCACACTTTTCAACATTCTAACAGCCCCTACTACTGCAATTACTACAAATAACATTAAATGTATTGCTCCCTCCGGGAGAGCCACGAAAGGAATAAAAAATGAAATTTACAGTACATAAGTCAACATTTATGAACGTTCTTACTCCTGCAATGGGCACGGTTTCAAATAAAAATACCATAACCGCTATCGAGGGCGTGCTTATAGAAACGCTTGACGACGGTAATATCCGCATCTCAACTTACGATATGAATAAGGGTGTCAGAGCTACCTTTGAGCCCACCTCAATTGAAAGAGAGGGAAAATATATCATAAACGCTCAAAGACTCTATCAAACGGTCAGAGTGCTTCCTGACGACGAGCTTACAATTGACATTAACGAAAAGCTTAACTGTGAGATATCCTGCGGCAAGGCGAGCTTCTCAATTTTCGCCGCACACGGCGCGGACTTTCCTAACCTCCCCGAACTTGTGTCCGACAGGGGATTTGAACTTTCGAGCGCAACCTTTAAAAAGATAATAGGCAAGGTTTCCCACTCTATTGCGGTACAGGATAACAGAGCAATGCTTATGGGCGCGTACTTTAAAATCAATAACGAGGGAATGGAGGTCGTTTCCTGCGACAGCTACACCCTCTCAAAGTGCAATATTAAGTGCGAGGTAAGCTCCGTTGACAGCGAAAACGCTGCGGTCAACTCCACCTTTATCATTCCCGGTCACGCTATCGCCGAGCTTACGAAGATACTCCCCGATGACGAGGAGTTTAAATGCACCCTGTATCTTTCAAGAAAGCACGCCATCGTAAGATGTGATAATATTACCTTCTTTACGAGAACCATTGATTCTGAATATATAGATTACAGCAGGATCATTCCAAAGGAAAACGATATATTTGTAACCCTTAACAGAGAAAGAATGCTCTCCGCTCTTGAGCGTGCGAACATTATCGCAGAGGAAAAGATCCAGGGCAGCGGCAGAAGCTACGTTAAGCTTAAGGCGGAGGACAGATATATGTTCCTCTCCTCTTCCTCCGTAAACGGCAGAGTTTTTGACGAGATGGACTGCGTGCATGAGGGTGACGATATAGAAATCGGCTTCAACTGCCGTTACCTCATCAACAGCATTAAGGCAGCAGAGGGGGAGAATATCGTAATTTCTCTCAAATCCCCCACTCAAGCTATCACCATCGAGCCGGCGAAGGTTGATGAAAAGTTCAACTACTTCTATATGGTTCTTCCCGTAAGAATGAATGACAAGCAATGATTTTAAGAAGGTTCAAGGCTGAAAATTTCAGAAATATTGAAGGCTGTGATATTACCTTTTCTCCCGGCGTAAATCTGCTTTACGGAAACAACGCGCAGGGCAAGACCAACGCGGTCGAGGGAATATACGTGTTTGCACGCGGCAAATCCTTTCGCCTCGCCGACGATAAGGAGCTTGTGAGGTTCGGCTCTGACGGATTCCGTATCCTTGTGGAATATGAAACGAAGGATGGAATAAACACTCTTGAATACGCCTTTTTCGGCAGAGAGAGAAGACGTAAAAAAAACGGCTATAAAATAGATAAAATAAAAGAAATGATAGGTAGCTTCAAGGCGGTGCTTTTCTATCCCGACGATCTGCTTTTGGTTAAGGCAAGTCCGGAGGAAAGACGCGCGTTTTTGAACGTTGCCATCGGTCAGTGCTACGACGTTTACATAAGCTACTACGCGAATTATAAAAAGGCTCTTGAAAACAGAAATTGCCTTTTAAAGCTCGCTTCAAAAGGGATGGCAGTAGACGGTAACGAGCTTATATCCTGGTCGTATTATATGGCGGAATACGCTTCTTATATTCACCTTATGAGAAAGGAATATACCGCGCGGCTTTCCGAATATGCAAACGGCATAATAAAGGAGATCTCGGGCGGCAAGGAGGAGGTCAATATAAGCTACAAGAGCGACGTTGAGGAAAATCTTTCAAAAAGAGAGGATGTTGAGGCTGAATACAGAAAAATATTCACCGAAAATATCGAAAAGGAAAAAATAGTCGGCTCATCCCTTTACGGTGTGCATCGCGACGACCTTCTGATAGACCTGAACGGCAAAAGCGCGCGTCACTTTGCATCTCAAGGGCAGCAGCGGTCAATAGTCCTTGCAATGAAGCTTGCGGAGGGTGAGGTCAATAAGGATATATGCGGCGAATATCCCGTGTTCCTTTTTGATGACGTTCTCTCCGAGCTTGATGAGGAGCGGCGTAAATATCTTATCGGCGGCATCGGCGAGCGACAGATAATAATTACCTCGTGTGAGAGGGATAGCTTCGGCATATCCGACGCAAATAAAATTGAGGTGAGCCTCGGCTCTTATAAAAACTGAAATGTATCTTCATATAGGAAACGGAAAAAGCATAAAAACCGACAGTATTATAGGGATATTTGACCTTGATACCGCAACGGTGTCTAAAATTACGAAAAAATATATATCCGCAAAGGAAAAGGAAGGGCGAGTGGAATATACCGATTACGACCTGCCGCGCGCGTTTATACTTTCCTCGGATGCAGACGGAGCACAAATAAAGCTCTCAAGAATTTCCTCTGTCGGTCTCAGACAGAGAATAGAAAACGAAATTAAGGTAGACACAGAGTAGAAAGGAAATAAAAATGGAAAATTTAGAGAGAGAGAACCTTGAGAAAAAGGGCTATGACGATAGTCAAATACAGGTTCTTGAAGGACTTGAGGCTGTAAGAAAAAGGCCGGGTATGTACATAGGTACGACCTCTGTAAAGGGACTTCACCATCTCGTGTACGAGATAGTTGATAACTCTATTGACGAGGCTCTTGCAGGCGAGTGTGAATCTATAAATATCACTATATGGGAGGATAACAGCGTATCCGTAGAGGATAACGGACGCGGTATTCCCTCGGGTATGAACGAAAAGCTCGGGCTTCCTACTCTTGAGGTCGTTTATACGGTTCTGCACGCGGGCGGTAAGTTCGGCGGTGACGGATATAAAATTGCAGGCGGTCTGCACGGAGTTGGTGCGTCGGTCGTAAACGCGCTTTCGGAGTGGGTAGAGGTCGCAAACCACAGAGACGGAAAGAAATATACCGAAAGATTTGAAAGAGGTATGGTAAGGCGTCCCTTCAGATGTGAGGGTGATTGCGGTGACAAGCACGGTCTTTACGTGCGATTCAAGCCCGACCCCACGATATTTGAAGAAACCGTTTTTGACTATGAAACCATTCTGACGAGAATGAGGGAACAGTCATTTCTTAACGCGGGCGTCAAGATAATTCTCACCGATAAGCGTGAGGGACAGGAAAGAGAAGAGGTTCTTCATTACGAGGGCGGTATAGTGTCCTTTGTTGAATTTCTTAACAGCCAGAAGCGCGGCACTCCCATTCATAAGAACGTAATTTATATGAAGGGCGAAAAGGGTAACTCCATCGCTGAGGTTGCAATGCAGTATAACGATAGCTATAACGAAACTATCGTATCCTTTGCGAATAATATGTCTACTATTGAGGGCGGTACTCACGAAACCGGATTCAAGACCGCACTTACGAGAGCATTTAATAACTACGCGCGCAGAACGGGTATTCTTAAGGGTGACGATACCCTTTCGGGCGAGGACGTAAGAGAGGGACTTGTTGCAATAATCTCCGTAAAGCTCACCGACGCGCAGTTTGAGAGCCAGACTAAAGCAAAGCTTGGTAACAGCGAAATAAGAACTCTTGTTGATTCGATAGTAACCACCAAGCTTGAGGAATATCTCGAGGAAAATCCCCAGGAAGCAAAGCTTATAATTGAAAAGGCTCTTGAAGCAAACAGAGCTCGCGAGGCGGCAAGAAAGGCAAGAGCACTTGCGAGAAGAAAGAACGTGCTTGACGGAATTTCAACCCTGCCCGGCAAGCTTGCCGACTGTAACGAAAAGGAAGCCCGTCTTACCGAGGTCTATCTCGTAGAGGGAGATTCCGCAGGCGGCTCGGCAAAGGATGGACGCGACAGCCGTTATCAAGCTATACTTCCCCTGCGCGGTAAGGTGCTTAACGTTGAAAAGGCAAGGCTTGACAAGGTCTATGCAAACACCTCGCTTATTCCCATTATTCAGGCACTCGGATGCGGTATCGGAGAGGATTTTGATATAACTAAGCTCCGCTACGGTAAGATAATAATTATGGCCGATGCCGACGTCGACGGCTCGCACATCAGAATACTTCTTCTGACATTCTTCTTCCGTCATATGCGTCCGCTTATCGAAAACGGTCACGTTTATCTCGCACAGCCTCCGCTTTACAAGGTGCATAAGGGTAAACAGCTTCGCTACGCATTCTCCGATGCTGAAAGAGATAAATATATCGAGGAGCTCGGCGGCCACGGCGTTGAGGCTGAAAGATACAAGGGTCTTGGTGAAATGGACCCCGAGCAGCTTTGGGAAACCACTATGGACCCCGAAACCAGAACGCTTCTTAAGGTCAGCATAAACGATGCCATCGCCTGCGACGAAACCTTCTCGGTGCTTATGGGCGATATGGTTGAGCCAAGGCGTGAGTTTATATCTCAAAATGCAAAGTTCGTAGAAAATCTTGATATTTAAGGATAGTAAAAATGGAGCATAATTATAAATCTTCAGATATAGAATTTCCTTTACAGAAAATAGTTGAAAGGGATATGGAAAAAGAGGTAAAGACCTCGTTTATAGAGTATTCTATGAGCGTTATCACAGCGCGTGCTCTCCCCGACGTACGCGACGGTATGAAGCCCGGTCAGAGAAGAATACTTTACGCTATGTACGAGGACCATCTTACATACGACAAGCCCTTCCGTAAGTCTGCTACGACCGTCGGTAACGTGCTTGGTAGATACCATCCGCACGGCGACTCCGCCGTTTATCAGGCGATGGTAAGAATGGCACAGAACTTCTCTCTGCGCTATCCTCTTGTAGAGGGACACGGTAACTTCGGTAACGTTGACGGCGACGGTGCGGCAGCATACCGTTACACCGAGGCAAGAATGAGTAAAATTGCCGACCTTATGATGAGTGATATCGAAAAGAAGGTCGTTCCAATGACCAGAAACTTTGATAACACTCGCGACGAGCCCGTCGTTTTGCCTTCAAGATTCCCGAATCTTCTCGTAAACGGCTCTGTCGGTATTGCGGTAGGTATGGCTACCAATATCCCCCCTCACAATCTCTCCGAGGTAGTTGACGGCACGATATATAGAATCGATAACCCCGATTGCTCGGTTGACGAGCTTATGCAGTACATAAAGGGTCCCGATTTTCCCACCGCCGCAGTTATATACGGCTCGCGCGGAATCCGCGATGCTTACGAAACCGGTAAGGGTAAGATATACGTGCGCGCACGCGCTACCGTTGACGACGAGCATAAGAGAATAATTTTCACCGAAATTCCATATATGGTTAATAAGTCTATGCTTATTGAAAGCATGGCAAATCTCGTTAAGGATAAGAAGATTGAGGGCATTACTGCTCTGCGCGACGAGTCCGGACGCGGAGGAATGAGAATAGTCGTTGAATATCGCCGCGATGCAAACGGCGAGGTTATTCTCAACCAGCTTTATAAGTACACGCAGCTTCAGGATACCTGCTCTGTAAATATGCTCGTTATAGTAAACGGCGAGCCTAAAACCCTCTCTCTCGGTCAGGTGCTTGACGAATATATCAAGTTCCAGGAGAGCGTTATCAAGAAAAGATGCGAGTTTGATCTTGATAAAGCACTTCGCGAAAAGCATATACTTGAGGGCTACAGGATAGCAACCGAAAATATTGATGAGGTTATCTCTATCATTAAAAAGAGCGAGTCTATCCCCGCCGCAAAGGAGAGACTTACTCAAAGATTCGGTCTTTCCGAGGCGCAGGCGCAGGCTATCGTTGATATGACTCTCGGTAAGCTTTCGGGCCTTGAAAGACAAAAGGTAGAGGACAGAATCGCGAAGCTTGAAGCTACTATCAGTGAGCTTGAGGCAATCCTTGCCGACGAATACAAGATCAAGGAAATACTTAAAGCAGAGCTTACCGAGGCTAAAAATAAGTTTGGCGATGCAAGACGCTCCGAGCTTACCGAAGCAACCGAGGAAATTGACCTTGAGGACCTCATTGAAAGACATACCTGCGTTATTACCGTCAGCCATACCGGATATATCAAACGTCAGCGTGCAGACGTATACTCCGCGCAGAACAGAGGCGGTAAGGGCATTATCGGTATGACCACCAAGGAGGACGACTACGTTGAGGACGTTATCGTTGTAAACAGCCACTCCCACCTTCTCTTCTTCACCAACAAGGGACGCGTGTATGCTAAAAAGGCGTACAGAATTCCCGAGGCGGGCAGAACAGCAAAGGGTACGAACCTCGTTAACATCATCGATCTTACGGAGGGTGAGTACGTTACCGCTATAATTTCCATCTCCGAGTTCGTCGAGGGCGAGTATCTTACCATGGTAACCAAGCGCGGTGTCATTAAGAGAACGCTTCTCTCCGAATTTGAATATCAAAGACGCGCCGGTAAGATTGCAATCAGTCTTGACGAGGATGACGAGCTTATCTTCGTAAGACATACTACGGGTAACGAGAGCCTTATTATTGCGACACGGGGCGGACTTGCAGTAAGATTTGACGAAAATAACGTCAGATGTATGGGCAGAGGAGCGCACGGTGTACGCGGTATAACCCTTACGGGTGAGGACTACGTCGTCGGCGTTGCCGTAGTTGACGATACGAAAACTCTGCTTACGATTACCGATAACGGTATGGGTAAGAGAACGGAATTCTCCGATTTCCGCCAGATGAAGAACAGGGGCGGTAAGGGCGTAACGTGTCAGAATATTACCGAAAAAACAGGTAAGCTTGCCGCAATTATCACGGTTGCCGAGGATGACGACATTATGCTTATTACCAACGAGGGAACTATTATAAGAACCTCCGTTTCGGGAATCAACGTATATTCCAGAACCGCAACCGGTGTTATCGTAATGCGCCTTGCAGGCGGCTCTTACATAAATAACGTTGCACGCCTGGAGCGCGCCGAGGAAATTGAGGAGGCAAGCGAGGCTATTGATAAGGAAATAGCAAGCATGCCAAAAGAAACAAAGAACGCGGCGACTGACAGCATTGCCGACGAGGATACTATTTAATGAAAAAAATAGTCAGTCTTATTTTATCCGTCGTAATTATTCTTTCCGTGACGTCCTGCACGGAGGAGTCTATAAAGTACGACGAGGGCGAGGTTCTCGCTGCCGCAGAGGAGCTTATCGTAAAATCCGGTGAGCTTAATACTCTTTTCTGGGGTAATGGAATTGAGTATATGGAGGACGACCTTTATAAAAACGGATATTACTATCCGGCAAATCCCCTCTCCTTGATAAAATACGGCGTCCGCACGGTTGAGGATATGCGAGAGATGGCACGGGAGGTATTTTCCTTTGCCTATTGCGAAAGCATCTTTTCAAGTGTCCTCTCCGCGGCTGGTGACGAGGACGTTATAGCAGGCTATACAAGATATTATCAGGGCTCGTATACGGTTATGGTTTACTCCCTTGCAAAGATATTGCTATCCGACGAGGTGGAATACCTTACTGATACGATCAAGATCGTCGGCGCGGACAGCCGTATGGTCTACGTTACGGTTTCTGCAACGGTAACGCGGGATGAGGCTACGCAGACGAGGGATATAAAAATAGGCTTCGTTTACGAAAACGGTGGCTGGAAAATCAACACGCCCACCTATATGACCTATCAAGATGACGAGGATATTAAATAAAGAGAGGAAAATCAAATGACGTTCAAGGAAAAGATTGTGAAGCTTCGCAAGCTGAAGGGGCTCACGCAGGATGAGCTTGCGAGTGCCGTCGGCGTATCCCGTCAGGCAGTTTATAAGTGGGAATCCGGTCAATCCTATCCCGAAGCACCGAAGCTTATTGAACTGAAGCTTATTTTTAATATTTCAATAGACGATCTGCTCGACGAAAGCTATGACGTCGTATTGCCTGAAAAGAAAAAGAGAAAAAGGCTTTCCAAAAATCTTAAAAACAAGATTGAGTCAGAGATTTCGGAGGGCAGCTTCTTTATAAAGCCGACCGTCAATGCCGCGGCAGAAACGAGTGTCACCGTAACCCCCGAGGTAAAAGAGGAAGCACCCGTGTCGGAAAATACGGTAAATTCCGAGCCCGTAACCGTAGCCGCTACGGTTGTAAGCGAGCCCGCTCCCGCGCAAAACGGCAGAGAGGCGCAAGAGCCCGAAAAGCCGGAGGAGCAGCGTCACGTCGGATTCTTCAGTAAGCTTTTCGGAAGAAAATAAGTGCTGTTTGAATAAGCGCACCCCTTTAAGTCAACAATTCCCACGAGCCGCAGAAAAACGAGTCTGATACCCGATATACTTCATTTGCGTGTCGGTTTCCTTGCCTTGACCGCAAGACCTAAAATTCAGACCACCTTTGAGCCATTCTCTTTTCCGTGCGGCACAACACAAAAACTTATTGAGGGGATTATGAGGGGTTACCAGAAAAGAGTTATATATTTGAAAAACACCGGCAGTCAGAGCTTTGAGGGGGCGTATTTCGTCCTCCGCTCCGACACCGCGCCGTTACCCTCGCCACAGCTTATGATTGACGAGGCAAACAAAATAATAGAGGAAAATTTCGGCAGCCGTACCGCCAAGCCGCAGATAAGACGTGGGCATATTTTAGCCTTCATTTGCGGCTCTCTTCTTACGCTCGCCGCATCGGTTGCGGTGTATTTTATCGTAAGGTAACGGCATCTATAAAAAACGGAAAAAATTCCGAGAAAGGAATGAAATGACTAGAGAAAATAAAAGAGTACAAAAAAACGGAAAGCTTCGTGTCATGGCACTTGGCGGCCTTGGCGAAATAGGAAAGAATATAACCGTATTTGAATATGGCGACGATATAGTAGTAATTGATGTGGGAATGGGATTTCCCGACGAGGATATGCTGGGTATAGACCTGGTTATTCCCGATATATCTTATCTTGTAAAAAACGCTGACAAGATCAGAGGAATACTTATAACGCACGGTCACGAGGACCATATAGGCGCAGTGCCTTATCTTTTGAAGGAAATAAACGTGCCGATATACGGCACCAGACTCTCACTCGGTATCATTGAGGGCAAGCTTGACGAGATAAAGCCGGCCTGTGAGCCCGACCTTTATACCGTGGAGGCGGGGGATACCGTAAGCCTTGGCGTATTCAAGGCTGAATTTATACACGTAAATCACTCTATTGCCGATGCCTGTGCAATTGCGCTTAAAACCCCGGTGGGCACGGTTTTTCATTCGGGAGATTTTAAGCTTGACGTGTCGCCAATAGACGGATTTATGATGGATCTTACGAGAATAGGTGAGATCGGCAGGGGCGGCGTTGAGCTTCTGCTATGTGAATCCACCAACGCCTCGCGCCCGGGATATACTCCCTCGGAGCGCACGGTCGGAAGCTCGCTTGAACGCATATTCGGACAGTACGAGGACAAACGCCTTATAATTGCCACCTTCTCCTCAAACGTGCATCGCGTTCAGCAGATAATCAATGCAAGCGCACGCCACGGAAGAAGGGTTGCTGTGCTTGGCAGAAGTATGGTAAACGTTATAGGAGCGGCGGCGGAGCTTGGATATATAGACTTGCCCGACGGAGTTCTGATTGACGTATCCGAAATTAAAAGGTTTAAGCCCGAAGAGTTGACGCTCATAACGACGGGTAGCCAGGGCGAGCCTATGTCCGCACTTTACAGAATTGCATTTTCGGAGCACGATAGGGTAAAGCTTACGCCAAACGACGTAGTAGTACTTTCGTCAAGCGCGATTCCCGGCAACGAAAAGCTCGTAGGTAAGATAGTAAATGCCCTTATTAAAAACGGCGTTAAGGTCGTGAACGACTCGGTTGAGGACGTACACGTTTCGGGACACGCCTGTGCGGAGGAAATAAAGCTGCTCATGGCTCTTCTTAAGCCAAAGTACTTTATGCCGATACACGGCGAAGAGCGACACCTCTACGCCAATAAGGAAAATGCCGAGTTTATGGGAATTCCCTCAAACCGTATCTTCATCTCGGAAATCGGCAGGGTGCTTGAAATCGACCGCAAGGGCGCAAGATTTAACGGAACTGTCCCTGCGGGACGAGTGCTTGTTGACGGTGCTGGCATCGGCGATATAGGCAGCGTGGTACTGCGCGACAGAAAAATTCTTGCCGAGGAGGGACTCGTGGTGGTCGTCGCAACGGTGGATACCGTTTCGGGCGAGCTGATTTCCGGTCCTGATATCATATCACGCGGCTTCGTTTACGTAAAGGAATCGGAGGCACTTGTCGAAAACGCAAGACGGGTTGCCGAGGGCGCACTTATGCGCGCGCTTTCGCGTCGCTCGCAGGATCGCGTGCAGCTTAAGGCATTTATCCGTGAGGAGCTTTCGCGCTTTATTTATAAGGAAACCAAGCGCCGCCCTATGATACTTCCCATAATAATGGACACCTGATGATAGTACTCGGAATAATAGACGTCCGCCAAATCGAGCCCGAGAGAGTAGGGGACGTGTCACAAAATCAACTCTTTTTAAGGGCAAAGGCGGCACAGAATACTGATGAGGTGCGCCAAAAGCTTGGCGCATACTATCTACTGTCTTACCTTGTGCGCGAGCATATGGGTGCTGACTTATTACCCGAAATATATTACACGTCTTTTGGTAAGCCGTATTTTAAAGACAGCTCTGAGTTGCGTTTCAATATCTCGCATGACCGCTGCTTTGCGGCTGTTATCCTCTCGGACGGGGAGTGCGAGGTTGGGGTAGATATTCAATCAATGCCCGACCGCAAAATACGCCTTGAAAGAATAAGGGAGCGCTTTTTCGCTCCGCTTGACTATCTATCGGGAAAAAATGACAAAAACACTAAAAAAATCAACACTCACCCCGTCTTGCCCGAGTTTTTCTCGGTAAAACAAACGGCGGACGGATATGCCGCGGAAAAGATGCGGGATATGACGGATATTGAGATTATATCCGGTGATGATACCGCCGAGCTTGAATTTCTTACGAAATGGACGCTTCTTGAAGCAACCGTTAAGGCAATGGGAGAGGGTATGTCCGCCTATCGCGACAGTGAAAAGCTCGACACGGATAGCTATATTACAGCGTTTAAGCATAATGGTAACACCTTTTTGCTGTCTGCAGTGGCAATAAAGAGTGAAAGCAAATAATATAGAGCAAAAAAGCTCCTTTTTGCAAAAAGGAGCTTTTTATTTTTCATTTAAATCAGTTATCTTCAATATCATTGAAATAATCTTTATCAAAAAACTCTGACAAGGTTATACCTGCGCCCTCACAAAAACGCTTGATAGTAACGACCTTTGAGGATTTTGTTCTTCCATTAAAAATATCATAAATTGCCGAGGGGGACATTCCGCCCTTTAAGCATATATCGCATACGTTGCTGTTTTTCTCGTGGCAAATTTCTTCTATTCGCATAACAATTGCATCGTTAAGTTTCATAATATCCCCCATTGTTTTGTGGAATTCCACAATTATTATAGGTAAATACTATTGAATTATCTCGTGGAACTCCACGATATTGACAAACTTCTTTGGAATAACTATAATAAAATTATATAATCGTGAAATTCCACGAAAACAAAAAAGAGACTATATGATAATTAGCTTTATTGGTCACTCGTTTGTTCCTTCAAACGGCAGAATAAAAGAAATAGTCAAAGAGTAGATACGAAAATATGCATACTGTGTTAAAGACGTTACGTGTTATCTTGGGGGATATGGAGATTTTGATGAAATTTGCGCGTGCGCGTGCAGAGAATTGAAAAAAGAGCGAGAAGGCGTGGAGTTATTTTATGTGACGCCTTATATCGATTTGCGTTGGCAGCAAAAAATCAAAGAAATGCACAATCTCAAGCTGTATGACGGTTCCGTATATCCGCCAATAGAACGAGCACCGTTAAAATATGCGATAGTAAAGAGAAACGAATGGAGGATGATAACCGCAGACCTTGTGATAGCGTATATAAACAAAAATAGTGGCGGCGCATATTTGGCTTTTAAATATGCAAAGCGCAAGCAAAAGACGATTGTGAATATATGCGATTTTCTATAATAAGTAAGTTTAAATTGAAAACAGAGGCACTTTAAGTTTTGTGCCTCTGTCATTTTTTATTTATTAAAAAGCTTCTTAAAGAAGCCGTCGCGCTTACCCGTGTTACTTTCTCCGAGGGATTTTGAGAACTCCTGGAGCAGCTTTTTCTGCTCGCTTGTCAGATTTTTCGGGGTTTCGACGGTTACTGTCAGAATAAGGTCGCCCTTACGCTTGGTGTTGATGTCCGCGATTCCCTTGCCCTTAAGGGTAAAGGACGTTCCGGTTTGCGTGCCCTCGGGAATCTGGTACTTTTCGGTCTTGTCGCCAAGGGTGGGGATGTCTATTTCTGCGCCCAGAGCCGCATCTGCAAATGAAATAGGAATTTCGCAATATACGTTATTGCGTTCGCGGGTAAAGAACTTATGCTCCTTGACTCTCACCTCAATTACAAGGTCGCCTGCTGAGCCGCCGTTTCTGCCGGCAGAGCCCTGACCGCGAAGAACGATTCGCTGCATATTATCAATACCTGCGGGGATAGTTACGTCAAGCTTTTTGTTTATCTTGATAAAGCCCTTACCGTTGCAATTTTTACACGGGGTCTTGATTATCTTACCCGTGCCGCGACAATTCGAGCAGGCGCGCTGGGTTTGCATATAGCCGAGCATCGTCTGCTGCTGCACCGTAACTCTACCCGTGCCGTGACAGGTTTGACAGGTTTCGGGGCTCGTGCCCTTTGCTGCGCCCGTAGAGCCGCATTCGCCACACGCCTCAACGCGTCCAAAGCTTATTTCCTTTTTGCAGCCGAATACCGCTTCCTCAAAGGTGATGGTCACCCTTGCCAAAACGTCGTCACCGTCAATGGGAACGTTTCTCGATGAGCGTGAAGAGCCGCCACCGCCAAAGAAGGAGGAGAATATGTCGCCAAAGTCGAAATCCATTCCGCCAAAGCCGCCGAAACCGCCGAAGCCACTGCCACCGCCCGACGCGGGGTCAAACGCGGCGTGACCGAACTGATCGTACTTTGCACGCTTTTCGGAATCCGAAAGCACGGCATACGCCTCGTTAGCCTCCTTGAATTTTGCCTCGGCTTCTTTATCTCCGGGGTTCATATCCGGGTGATACTTCTTTGCGAGGACTCTGTAAGCCTTTTTAATTTCGTCCTCCGAGGCGGACTTGGACACGCCAAGCACCTCGTAGTAATCGCGTTTATCTGCCATAATTATACCTTCAAGTCAAATACATAGTATACCCGAGGGCGTGTAGCTTTATTTAGCCAACCAATCCCTCGGGATTTTGTTATTTATGGGTTATTTTGCGGTTATTTGATCCGTCGCGAGATTAGGTCTTATCCTCAAAATCCGCGCCGTAGTAGTTACCGTCAGCATCTGTGCCCTGGGTGTCTGCGCCTGCGCCCTGCTGCTTTGCAGCCTCTTCCTTGTAGATCTTCTCTGCGAGGGGTTAGAACGCCTTCTGAAGCGACTCGGTGTCAGCCTTAATGGCGTCAACGTTTCCGCCCTCAACGGTTTTCTTAAGCTTTTCAATAGCCTCGTTTACGGGAGCTTTGTCGGCATCGGTGATCTTCTCGCCAAGCTCGCTCATGCTCTTTTCGATCTGGAAGATTGTGTTTTCAGCCTGGTTCTTAACCTCAACGGCCTCCTTCTGCTTCTTATCTTCCTCTGCAAACTTTTCAGCCTCGCGAACCGCCTTTTCAATATCCTCCTTGGACATATTGGTGGAGGAGGTGATGGTGATGTGCTGCTCCTTGCCCGTTCCCTTGTCGCATGCGGTAACGTTTACGATACCGTTTGCGTCTATATCAAAGGTAACCTCGATCTGCGGAACTCCGCGGGGTGCTGCGGGAATACCGTCAAGGATAAATCTGCCGAGAGTTGCGTTGCCTGCCGCCATCTCGCGCTCGCCCTGGAGAACGTGAATTTCAACGGAGGTCTGACCGTCTGCCGCGGTGGAATATACCTGGCTCTTTTTAACGGGAATAGTGGTGTTGCGCTCAATGATCTTGTTGAATACTCCGCCGAGAGTTTCAATACCGAGAGAAAGGGGAGTAACGTCAAGAAGAAGAACGTCCTTTACGTCACCGCCGAGAACGCCGCCTTGAATAGCTGCGCCGATAGCAACGCACTCGTCGGGGTTGATGCCCTTGAAGGGCTCTTTGCCCATAAACTTCTTAACCGCCTCCTGAACTGCGGGGATTCTGGTAGATCCGCCGACGAGAAGAACCTTGGAAATTTCGGAGGTGGAAAGTCCCGCGTCGGAAAGTGCCTTCTTTGTAGGAACGATGGTTGCTTCTACAAGGTCGCTCGTAAGCTCGTTGAACTTTGCTCTTGTGAGGGTAGCCTCAAAGTGCTTGGGGCCGGTCGCATCTGCGGTGATGAAGGGAAGGGAAATGTTGGAGGACATAACGCCGGAAAGCTCGATTTTTGCCTTTTCAGCCGCATCCTTAAGACGCTGGTGAGCCATCTTATCCTTGCGAAGATCGATTCCGCCGTTTTCCTTTGCGAAGGTGTCTGCCATCCAGTTTACGATTCTCGCGTCAAAGTCGTCACCGCCAAGACGGTTGTTACCTGCGGTTGCAAGAACCTCGAAAACTCCGTCGGAAATGTCAAGCACGGAAACGTCGAACGTACCGCCGCCAAGGTCAAATACCATTATCTTCTGCGAGTCCTCTTTGTCCATACCGTAAGCAAGAGCTGCCGCGGTGGGCTCGTTGATGATTCTCTTTACCTCAAGGCCTGCAATCTTACCTGCGTCCTTGGTTGCCTGACGCTGTGCGTCGGTGAAATATGCGGGAACGGTGATTACGGCGTCGGTAACTGCTGTGCCGAGATACGCCTCTGCATCCGCCTTAAGCTTCTGCAGGATCATTGCCGATATTTCCTGTGGGGTATACTTTTTACCGTCGATGGAAACCTTTGTGTCAGAGCCCATATCTCTCTTGATAGAGCTGATGGTTTTGTCGGGGTTGGTTACAGCCTGGCGCTTTGCTACCTGGCCTACAAGTCTTTCACCGTCCTTGGTGAAGGCTACTACGGAGGGGGTCGTTCTCGCTCCCTCGGGGTTGGTTATAACGATGGGCTCGCCACCCTCAAATACTGCAACGCAGGAGTTGGTCGTGCCAAGGTCAATTCCTATAATTTTTCCCATTGTGTTTTTCTCCTTTATATATAGAAAATTTTAATAACTTAATTTGCGGTTTTTACCATTGCGAAGCGGATTATTCTTCCGCCCTTTTTGTATCCCTTCTGGAATACCTCGACTATCTCGCCCTCGCCGAGCGACTCGTCGTCTATATGCATAACGGCGTTGTGAAGATTTGGATTAAAGGTATCGCCCTTTGCGCCTACCGCCTCAACACCGAGCTTTGCAAAGACTCCCTCGACCGACTTTGCGATCATAACGAGTCCTTCCTTAACCTTTTCGCCGTCGTCGTAATACGCCGCGCGCTCAAGGTTGTCGATTATCGGCAGAATTTCCGACACGGTATCCGCCATTGCTATTTCATAGGTAGCGTCCTTTTCTTCGCGTGAGCGGCGTCTGAAGTTGTCGTATTCTGCCGCCATACGAAGATATTTATCGTCTTTTTCGGCTATCTCGGCTTCAAGAGCCTCAATTTTCTCGCGAAGCTCGCGCTCAACGTCCTTCTTCGAAGGCTTTTTCTTTTTTGCCTCTGTCTCGCTCTCGGCTGTCGCCTCGGGCTGATTTTTTATTTCTTCCATCAGAATTTATCTCCCTTTCCGTCATCTAGCAGACGTCCCTCATCTCCGAAAATACGGTCGATGCCGGATGCCAGCTGATTTATCATTCCTATAACCTTCGTGTAATTCATTCGGCGCGGTCCTATAACGCCTACCGCAAGCTTTTTGCCACCTACGTTCACGCTCTTGAATATCAGGGCGGTGTTGCTCATAACGTCAGAGTCGTTTTCCGTGCCAATATAGACGTTGATGCCGTCATCGCTTGTGGTATGCGACGAAATAACGTCAAGCAATTTATCCTTTTCCTCAAGCATTCCGAGCAGTCCCCGAAGCTTTTCGGTGTTTGAATACTCGGGATACTGCAACAGGCGGTTTATACCGTCAAGCTTTACGTCAGCCGTGTCAAGCTCGCTCATCGTTTCAAGAATGACCTTGACAGCGGGATGCACCATCGCGCCCGATGCGCCCATCAGTGCCTCGAGTTTTAGGACCACCTGCATGCTTATACTGTCGCTCGCGGTGTTGACGAGGTACATATTCGCCGCCTCTGTGAATCTTCTTAAATCGTCCTCGGATATAGAAAAGGAGAGGTGTATCGGCTTTGCCTTTACCGTATCACCCGCAAAGAGCATTACAAGGAGAAAGTCGCGCGGTGAAAGGTACACGCTGTCGAATTTTGAGATACGCACGTTGCCCGCCCCTGCCTTAAAGGCTATACCCGTATAGTCGGTGAAGGATGAGGCAAGGCGCGATGCTTCGGCAAGGATCTCATCCATTTCGGTAAGCTTATAGCGCAATTTCTCGTTTATCTCGTCGATCTCGGTTTTAGTTTCGCTGTATTGGCGCACGAGTGCGTCAACGTAGTAGCGGTAGCCAAGCTCCGAGGGCACGCGACCGGCGGAGGTGTGCGGTTGGACGAGGTATCCCATCTCCTCAAGCTCCGCCATTTCGTTTCTTATCGTGGCGGGGGAGCAGGAAATCATCGCTTCCGTCGACAGATATTTTGAGCCGACGGGCTCACCGTGGTTGATATGCGCGTCTACTATTGCTTTTAATATCTGTTTTTTTCGGGCTGAAAGTCTGGAATCCTCCAAAATCTCACCTCTTTCGTTCGTTTTTTAGCACTCAAACGGTACAAGTGCTAACAAGGACACCTATAATATAATATTTTTTTACCCCCGTGTCAATACTTTAACCGCAAAAAACTATGAATTTTTTGTTAATATTTAGCACTTGCGTGCCCGGTCGGCTAATTTTGTCAAATTTTAAATTACAATTCAACCAATAAGTTTACTCTTAAGTCTTGACTTTACCATTTAAATAATATATAATATATCTGTATGAGTAGGCTTTTTTATTGCGGAGGTGGGTTCTTCGCGAAAAATTTTGTCATAACATACTTAAAAAATGTTGTTTTTCACATAGATTACAAAAGTAATCAGAAGGAGGTGTAAATGAATCCTATAATATCTTCTATTATCGGAGCAGCCGCGGGAATCGCAGTTGGCGGACTCGCAGGTTTTTTGATACGCAAATCCGTAGCTGAAAAGAAGATCGGGTCTGCCGAGGAGCAGGCGCGCCATATTCTTGAGGATGCTATAAAGGGCGCAGAGAGCGCAAAAAAGGAATCCATAATTGCCGCCAAGGAAGAAATATTCCAACTGAAACGCGAAACTGATTTTGACATCAAGGAGCGTCGCAAGGAGGTATCAAGACTTGAGCGCCGCGTTGCACAAAAGGAAGAAACTCTTGATGCAAAGCTCGATGCTATGGAAAAGAAGGAGGCTGCCCTTGCAGAAAAGCATGCGGAGGCGGATTCTTTAAAAGAGAGAGTTAAGGAAGCACTTGAAGCACAGATGGTCGTGCTTGAAAAAACCGCGGGACTTACCCGTGAGGATGCAAAGGCGGAGCTGGTTGCCAAGCTTGACAGCGAAATGGCGCACGAAACCGCACTTAAGATTGCAGAGTACGAGGAGAAATTTAAGGACGAGGCTGATACTCGCGCACGCGACATCCTTTCCCTTGCAATTCAGCGCTTCGCGGCTGATCACGTCAGCGAGGTCGCTATATCCGTAGTACAGATCCCAAGCGATGAGATGAAGGGAAGAATCATCGGCCGTGAGGGAAGAAATATCCGCACCATCGAAAACCTGACGGGTGTTGAGCTTATAATAGACGACACGCCCGACGTTATTACCGTATCCGGTTTTGATCCCGTAAGACGCGAGATTGCAAGAATTGCGCTTGAAAAGCTCGTTGCCGACGGTAGAATCCATCCCGCAAGAATTGAGGAGATGGTTGAAAAGGCTCGCCGCGACGTTGACGTTGCAATCAAGCAGGCGGGTGAAAAGGCGGTATTTGAAACCGGCGTGCACGGACTGCACCCCGAGCTTATAAAGCTGCTCGGACGTATGAAGTACCGTACCTCTTACGGTCAGAACGCACTTCGCCATTCTATTGAGGTTTCTATGCTCGCAGGCGTTATGGCTGACGAGATGGGAATTGACGTTACTATGGCAAAGCGCGCGGGACTTCTTCACGATATCGGTAAGGCTGTTACCGCTGAAGCAGAGGGCTCTCACATCCAGCTCGGCGTTGACATCGCAACCAAGTATCGCGAAAACAAGGAGATCATCCACGCGATCGAGGCTCACCACAACGACGTTGAGCCCAAGACGACGCTCGCATTTATCGTTCAGGCGGCAGACGCCATCAGCGCGGCAAGACCCGGCGCGCGCAGAGAGGACGTTGAGAACTATATCAAGCGACTTCAGAAGCTTGAGGAGGTTGCCGGCAGCTTCGACGGAATTGAAAAGACCTTTGCTATCCAGGCGGGCCGTGAGGTGCGCATAATGGTCAAGCCAGAGCTTGTTGACGACGACAAGATGAAGATACTTGCACGCGATATCGCGCGTAAGATCGAAAACGAGCTTGAGTATCCCGGACAGATCAAGGTCAGCGTTATTCGCGAAAACAGAACGGTTGACTACGCAAAATAATAAAACGATGCCGAAACTTTGGCAACTAAAAAGGGGCAGTGCGAGGCATTGCTCCTTTTATTAATTATAATGTAGAAAGTGTAATTTTGACGTGAACTTGCTCATCATCGGTGACGTAACCAGTCCCGGCGGAATTGAACATCTTAAGAAAAATCTTTGGCGGGTGCGCCGCGAGGTAGGTGCGGATATGTGCATCGTAAACGGTGAAAACGCCGCATTTATAACCGGTATTTCTCCCACGCTGGCAGAGGAGCTTATCTCCTCGGGGGCAGACGTTATAACCGGGGGAAACCACACCCTGCGCAACCGCTCGGCATATACCTATCTTGACGATAAAAGGGAGATACTTCGTCCGATAAACTTCGGCGGGGGCGTGCCGGGGCACGGATATACTATCGTGGACGTTGCGGGATACCGCGTGCTTGTAATCAACGCGATGGGCACGATAAATATAGATCCCACGCTTGATTCGCCCTTCCGCTATATTGAGGACGCGCTTCGGGCGGAGGAGGGCAGATACGATATTGCCGTTTTGGATATACACGCCGAGGCAACAGGGGAAAAGCTCGCAATAGCTCATGCTTTTGACGGCAAAATCAACGTAATTTTCGGCACGCATACCCACGTTCCCACTGCTGACGAGCAAATTTTGCCGCGCGGCACGGGATATATAAGCGACGTCGGAATGTGCGGCGAATCGGGCGGAATTCTCGGACTTGACGCCGAGGTGGTGATAGAGCGTATGC
>JAGCJI010000099.1 GCA_017648085.1 Clostridia bacterium
AGTTGGGACTTACGGTTGATACGTAATCCGAAACGGTTATAGCCCCCTTCATAAGATTGATACATCCGTCATACTCAACGACCCCGGCATATTTCTTATCAAGCGCAAAGATATCGCCGAGTATAGCCATATCGTATTTACCCTGATATTCAATATTGTGGATGGTATAGAGAGTACGGATCGAGGAAAGCATCGGTACAGCGGCGTATTTTGTTTTGAGGTAGATCACCGAAAGAGCGGCTTGCCAATCGTTAGCATGAAGCACGTCCGGGATTTCACCCGATGCCAAAATAAACTCTATTACAGCTGTGGAGAAGAATGCAAAGCGCTCTCCGTCGTCCCACTCGCCGTAAAGACGTCCGCGGTCAAAATAGTAATGATTTTCAAGGAAATAATAGGTTACTCTTCCCTTTTCGAGCTTATATACCGTAGTACCGGTAGAACGCCAGGAGAGCTTGAAGCTTACGTCCATAACCTTTTCAAGAGAGCTTTTGTATTGCTCACCCATCGTGTCGTAAAGCGGCATTATAACCGATATACTGCTTTCCGAGTCAGCTTCGGAAATTGCCGTGGGAAGCGCTCCCATAACGTCACCAAGTCCTCCGCTTGCACAGTATGGATTGGCTTCGCTTGTAACGTAAAGAATTTTCATATTTACGGTTTAGACCTTTCTTTTCTTTTGCACGTAGAAGGGCATGTTTTCGTTACCCGAAAGCTTTACGCCGGCAGTTACGTGCACGTCCTTATCCGTTACTATCGAGTTAAGCTCGGCGTTATCTTCGATATACGTGCCGTGGAAAAGCACCGAATTCTTAATTACAGCACCCTTTCCTACGTGTACGCCTCTGAAAAGAACGGAGTTAATAACCGTTCCCTCTATCACGCACTCGTCGGCAATAAGAGAATTTTCAACCCTCGCGGTGCTTCTATGAGATACGGGATAGGAGTTGTGCACCTTGGTATATATCGGAAAATCCTTTTTCCAAAGCAAAGATTCACGAGCATCGTTGTTCTTTGCAAGCTCAATGGAGCATTTGTAGTAATCAAGAAAGCTTGATACCGATGCAACGTAGCCGTCGTAGCTGTAGCTCTGATAATTTTCCTCGTGCACGTTCCGAAGAAGCATCGAGGTAAGACTATCGATCGAATGCGCGCTTGCCTCTGATATTATCTTGCGCAGATAATTCGTTTTCATAACGAAAATGTTAAGCGCAAGCTCGTTGTTTTTAACATTATACGCCGATCCCATGCTTATATCGGTAATTCTTCCGTTGGTTGAAGAAAGAAGCATACGCGGAGTTTTTGAGGTATAGCTCTCGTCTACAGCCTTGGTAACGAATGTGACGTCAGCGCCGCTATTCTCGTGGGAATTGATTACGTCGGCAAGATTTATGTTGAGAACGTTGTCCGAGTCTGTAAGAACCACGTAGTCCTCTTTAAACTCATCGATATACTCTCTCATATTTTTGAGAGCTTCCATATGATTGGAAAACACGTTTACAGAGGAGGAGATCGCCGTCTGATATGGGGAAATTATGTTTATACCGCCCGAGCGACGCGCCAGATCCCAGTCCTTACCGCTGCCGATATGCTCAAGAAGGGAGCGGTAATTGTAATTTGCCACTATGTTTATATTGGAGATGTTTGCATTGACCATATTCGATAGACAGAAGTCTATTAGCCTATATCTGCAAGCAAAAGGAATAGCTGCTACCGTTCTGTCCGCGGTAAGCCTGGATAGCGTGTTGTTATTTAGACTTGAAAAAATTATACCTGCTGCACTTATTGCCATAGCCATTTCCTCTCTTATTCTTTAATTTCTTGTCCGGGAGCGATAGTCGTTCCCTTTGCAATAACAACGATTTGGTCCTTGGTAGCGTTTTCGCATCCTACGGTGGCGTTACGGGATATTAAGCTTTCAGCGTCTATGATAGACATATACACTCTTGCGCCTTCCTCAACGACGACGTCATCCATAATTACCGAGTCGCGAACAATCGCCCCCTCTTTAACTATAACCCCTCCGGAAAGCACGGAGTTTTCAACCGTGCCGTAGATGCGGCAGCCTTCCGAAATAAGTGAATTTTTAATCTTTGAGCTTGCACCGAGATACTGCGGAGGGCGTGCAAAGTTGCGGGAGAAGATACGTCCCGAAACGTCGTTAAAGTTAAGCTTGGGATCATCGCCTATGAGATCCATATTTGATTCCCAAAGCGAAGATATTGTTCCGACATCCTTCCAATATCCGTTAAATTTATATGCGAAGAGCTTTTCACCGTTATGGAGAAGATTGGGGATTATGTTTTTACCGAAGTCGTTGCTTGAATTTTCATCCGCCTCGTCGACCTCAAGATAATCGATCAAAACGTCGGTATTAAAAATATAGATACCCATGGATGCTTGGTTGTTTTTGGGATTTTTAGGCTTTTCTTCAAACTCATAAATGCTGCCGTCGGCGTTGGTGTTACAGATACCGAATCTGTAAGCCTCCTCTATCGGAACGGTTATTGTTGCAACGGTGCATACGGCACCGTTTTTTTTGTGCTGCTTCAGCATTTCAGAGTAATCCATACGGTAAATATGGTCGCCGGAAAGGATCAATACGTATTCGGGGCTGTACTGCTTGATGAAATTAATATTCTGATAGATCGCATTTGCCGTGCCCTTGTACCAATCAGAGCCTTTTGCACCCTGATACGGCGGCAAGACCGAAAGTCCGCCGCGTGTACGGTCAAGATCCCACGGTGCACCGTTGCCGATGTATTCGTTGAGCGCAAGCGGCTGATACTGAGTAAGCACGCCCACGGTATCAATGCCTGAATTAATGCAGTTAGAAAGAGGAAAATCGATGATTTTGTACTTACCGCCGAAGGAAACCGCCGGCTTTGCGGTTTGCTTGGTAAGATCGTAAAGTCGCGAGCCTTGACCGCCCGCCAGAAGCATAGCTATACATTCTTTTTTACAATACATTGCCCTACTCTCCTCAAATTTTAATTTTAATTTTCGCTTTAATTTCTTTTAAAACAACACCCGAAAACGAAGGGACGGTTAGCTCGGTGTTTTGTGTCATTTCGTCGTAAAGGATTTTAAATCCGTCACCGACGTTGCCGGTGTCGAATACACGCTCAAGCCTTGCACCGCCTCCAAAGGTCATCGTTTGCGCCTCTCCCGAGAGATTTATGCAAAACGTAAGACTGTTACCGATTGAATCAAACCGCTTAAAGAGGACCGTATTTTTATCCGCCTCGTCAGCGAGAATCCAAGAAAAGCCCGCGCGGTCAAAGTCGAGCGACCACATCGGAGGATTTTCAAGGTAAAATCTGTTAAGCGCCGCTACGTATTCACGCATCGCGCGGTGATTCGGGTAATCAAGCATAAACCATTCCAGTGAATTTTCATAGTCCCATTCACGGAACTGTGCGAATTCGCAGCCCATAAACGTAAGCTTTTTGCCGGGATAGCTCATCATAAGCAGCATCGCCGCGCGCATTTGGGAAAACTTGTCCTCATACGAACCGTACATTTTGTCTATAAGCGAAAGCTTGCCGTGCACCACCTCGTCGTGCGAGATCGGCATAACGTAATTTTCATCAAAGGCATACATAATTGGAAAATTTAACGCTTTATGCTTATATTTTCTATAATACGGATCGGTCGAGAGATAATCGTAAAAATCATTTGCCCAGCCCATATTCCATTTAAGGCTGAAGCCAAGACCGCCCAATGAAACGGGTTGTGTAATTCCGGCAAACGAGCCCGATTCCTCCGCGATCATAAGAACATCGGCAAACTCCTTGAATATCGCCGCGTTCAGCTTTTGCAGAAAGGCTATTCCCTCCTTATTTTCCCTGCCGCCGTCAGAATTAGGAATCCATTCCCCCGGCTCTTTATCATAATCAAGATATATCATTGATGCGACGGCATCAACGCGAAGTCCGTCTATATGAAACTCGCGAAGGAAATAAATAGCCGATGATATCAGGAAGGATTGGACCTCTTCCCGTCCCAAATCGAAAAACCTCGTCCCCCAACTCCTGGAATTTTGCCGGTCAATACCCTGATACTCATAGAGCGGGCCTCCGTCAAACTCGTAAAGTCCCCATTCGTCCTTTGGAAAATGCGCGGGAACCCAGTCCATTATTACGCCGATGCCCGCGTTGTGAAGCTTGTCGATAAGGTGTTTTAAGTCTTCAGGAGTGCCAAAACGCGAGGTGGGTGCGAAGAATCCACACACCTGATAACCCCACGAGCCGTCGTACGGGTATTCTGTCAGAGGCAAAAATTCCACGTGCGTATATCCCATATATTTGAGGTATGACGGGAGAATATCTGCCATCTCCCTATACGTGTAATAGCTGTTATCCTGCCCGTGCCTGATAAAACTTGAAAAATGCATCTCGTAAATATTGATTGGGGTATTCAAGTATCCGCATTTATCTAGGCGTATGCTTTTTTTGCGCCACGTAAGCCATGCTTTATCAGACCACTTGTAGTTATCTTTATATATCAACGATGCACCGTCGGCGCCGCCACGCGAAAATTTGGCATACGGGTCGCCCTTAAGCACGGTTTTATCGCCGCGTCTTATCATAAATTTATAAGCGTTACCGAAAAGGGAGATATCGGAACGGTATTCGCACTCCCAAACGCCCTTTTCGGATATTTTATGCATTTCGTATGGCATGTCCCAGCCGATAAAATCCGAAACCAAGCCTACGAAGTCGGCGTTTGGTGCCCAGGTTCTAAAACGGTAAACGTATTTTTCGCCCTCCCGCGACTCCTGGCATCCCAAATAGTCAAAGGAGGAAAAGTTAGTGCCCTGGTGAAAATAGTATTGAGCCGTACCGTCGGTTTTAGACATCACAATTCCTCCCTTCAAAATATTTTTACAGATATATTGTACCATTTATTATTTCAGTTGTCAAGAAAATAATAGTTCATATTTCGGGGGGAAAGCATTCTTTGGAAATT
Source organism: Clostridia bacterium (assembly GCA_017648085.1). GTDB lineage: Bacteria > Bacillota > Clostridia > Oscillospirales > CAG-272 > UBA1740. The sequence goes on from JAGCJI010000099.1 coordinate 4,972, forward strand.
TTGTTAAAAGTCTTCTCTATTTCTTTAATTTTCCGATCTCTCACTTTCAAAGACACGGTATTTAAGCGACGCTTTTTTAAGGGCAAAAGCATTTTTGAAATAAGCTTTAAGGCTTTCTCAATCAAAAGATAGAGCGGCAAGACCGTGACATATACCAGTATGAAAAAGAGCGCGTATACCTTTTGAAAAATCATGTTAAAAAGCGTTGCAGCGCCTTCTCCGAGTGTGTTGGCGGCAAGAATAAAAAACGACGCAAACAGCACAAACACATAAAAGCGAAAGACACCGTCCAGCGCAACATAAAGCAAAATGATAAAAACGATTCCGAAAAGTGTAAAAAGAACTCCCTCGAAAACGTTTAGCGAAAGGCCTTTTATACTGATATTAAAGCTCTCAAGCTCCTTAATGCTCTCGTGAAGCTTCCTTGTTTTTCGATTGCGTATCGCCACGCATACGTGATAAAGAATCAACACGGTACGGCAGACGGCAAGAAGCAACGCGTGTGCCATTTTGTAAATACACCCTAAAGCGAAGGCGGCTGTTGAAGTTATTATAATAGAGCGTAAAAATTCTATACCGGTAAAGAATTTCATTTAAATATTTTCTTAAGCAAGCTCTTTGAAATTTTTGTATCCCTGTAAAACACACCGTTAACCGTACCGCATATTAGTATTTCCCCGTCGCTCTGGCGCAGCTCCACTATTTTCAGTTCACTCCCCTCCACCTCAAGCGTACCGAGCTTGGTGGATAGCTCAAGATATTCCTCGCTAAAGCTCTCGACGTTTAGAACACCGTCAAGTGTGAGTCTTTTTCTTCCTTCAAGTTTTAACGTCTGAAGCTCGTTTTCCTGCATAATTACCCTCCATAACAAAAAAACACCGCATATCCTAGTTAAAGAATATGCGATGCTTTTTGCATTATGCATTTGTTTCCGAAATTACCTCGTACATACCTTGCGACTCCGACTTTTTGGTGGTTTCTCTGATGTCAAGCACTCTAACGGTTACGTTCTTAGTACCAAAAGCAACAGTAATTTCATCACCAAGCTTTACGTCATACGATGCCTTTGCGGAGCGGCCGTTAACCGACACTCTTGCTCCGTCGCACGCCTCGTTCGCAACTGTACGCCTTTTAATAAGGCGGGAAACCTTTAAGAATTTGTCAAGTCGCATTATTATGCGTTAACTTCGTCCTTGAGAACCTTGGAAGCGGAGAAAGCGGGCTTCTTGGAAGCTGCAATCTTGATAGCCTCGCCGGTAGCGGGATTGCGTCCTTCTCTTTCAGCAGTAGCCTTTACTTCAAAGGTACCGAGGCCGATAAGCTGAACTTTATCGCCTGACTTAAGTGCGGTTGTGATAGCGCCGATAGTAGCAGATACAACTGCCTCAACATCCTTCTTGGAGAGCTGAGTTTCGCTTGCTACTACGTTTACGAGATCTGTCTTATTCATACTTTAAAATTCCTTTCTGGTAATGATACCACTATTATAACAATAATTAGCCGCATTTGCAAGTATTATTCATCTATTTGCAATCTCCTTTTATGCAAATTCGGCTATATAGATAATTTCAAGCTGATGATTTTGTGTATTTTGCCATTTTTTTCAAGTTTTTTGCCCGTAAAATGCCGAAGGAAAACAGAAACGCAATATATACCAAGCCGAAAAATACCATAAAGGTCAATGAAATTAAGGGGTTTTGTGTGGTTATTAAGCGTTCTCGTAAAAACAAATATACTGCCATGGCGAGCGATGATGATATCATTATCAATATTACTTTTCCGCCCCCTTTTAGTTTAACACCGTCATGAAATGTCAGGTATAGTGCTACAACCGTTGCGCTGACAAAATAGGATATGCTGCTACCTATCGGTGCGCCGAGAACGCCATAGCTTTCATTGCCAATCAACACGTAGCTTACGGTGAGCTTAACTGCCAACCCGATAATTAGAGAGATGAGCGGCACTTTCGGCTTCCCCATTCCTTCCAGCGCCGTATTGAGAACGGTCGCCACACACATAAAAACCATACCGGGTGCAAGAAGCTGCAACATAGGAGCTGCGAGCGAAGCCGATGAATCTTCAAAAATCACAGCAAGTACCTCTCTTGATTCAAAAAGCAAAAACATTGACGCCGGAATTGCTATAATTGATACGACCTCCATAACTGCGGATACAACGTCGGAAAGACGTTTTTTATTTGCCTTAACCTCTGTTTTTGATACGATAGGAAGCATTACCGCTGATAACGGGGAGATAACTGTGACTATCAAATTAAGAATCGGTATTGCAAGTGTGGTATAGTTTCCGTATAAGACCCCGGATAAATACTCTCCGTAACCAAGTCCGCCAAGGCGGCGCATTATTATCGCAAGATCGACGATGCTTGCAAGGCTTGCTATGGCGGAAGTTAGCGTAAGAGGTATAGCAATTCTCAAAACGCGCTTCATAATTTGCTTTGCGGCAAATCTGTTTTTAACTTTCTGCCGCGATATAACAACGTTATTATGCCTTTTTTTATTAAACACTAGGTATAGAAAGCCGAAAAACGATCCGAGTGTAGTTCCTAGAATCGTCACTGCGGAAATTACGGCATAGCCCGCTCTGAAATGAGCAGCGATATACGCAAGACCGAGTCCCAAAAACGCCCTGAAGCACCCGGATATCAGCTCTGAAACCGCTATTGGAACAAAGTTCAAAGTACCGCTGAAATATCCTCGCAAAACACCCGAGGCGCACACGAACACTATTGAGGGCGCAATAGCTAGCATGGTAAGATATGAGCCCCTATTCCCTATTACATCCGAGATAAAGCCTGCGCCGAACAGAAATATTCCGCTAAAAAGCAAGCCGCCGCAAAAAAATATTGAAAACGAGGTCCGGTATATATCATTAACCAGAGCCCTGTCACCTTCGCCCTCCGCTTCGGCTGTGAGTATTGATATTGCTTTGGGTACTCCCGCGGTACATACAATATAAAATAACGTGTAGACCGTGTACGCCGAGTTAAAATACCCCATACCGACGTCGCTTAAAACATAGGACAAGGGTACTTTGTATATAAGTCCTAAAAGCTTAACTATCAATCCGGAAACCGTGAGCGACAATGCGCCGCTCAAAATACTTCCATCCTTCAGCTTTTTATCCATCGAACCCTCCAAAATAAAAAATTCGCTAACACATTATATTAGCGAATCTTTTAAAGTATTAAAAATCGGTGATTCCGTAAAATTCAAATATTTTCTCTTGCTTGGTTCTGGTGTCAAGCTTTTCTCCGAGTCTTTTACTGTTGGAGAGCTTCAAATACTCATAGGGATATTTCGGATTAAAAATTCTTTGAATTCTCGATTCTCCCTTTCCGGGGCGCTTATAGTCGACCAGCTTTGTGACCGCCCCCGCGCCGACGGCGAAAATCGTTTGCACCTCTTCCATCATAAATATATTATACATTCCCTCGTGTCCCTCGACGGAAAAGCCTACGTTTTCAAGATTGTTGACGGTGTTTTTCTGACGATAGATGTAATACGGCTTGTATCCTGCAAATTTAGCCTTAAGCTGTGAGTAAGCCACGCCCTTCGTTGCATCAACACCGCTTATATTGTATATTGAAGAGTTGTCTCGCAAAACGTCTGCCGCCTTTTTCACGCTGAAGGTATGAACGGTGAGGTTTGTCGGGTGAAGCTCGAGGATCTTATCAACGGTGCGAGAGAAATTATCAAAATCATCGTTTGGAAGTCCCGCAATAAGATCGACGTTTATATCTCGTATGCCGCTGTTTTGAGCAAGCTCAAATGCACGGTAAAAATCAGCTACCGTGTGCTTTCTGCCGATTTCGCGAAGTATATCATCGCTTAACGTTTGCGGATTCACGCTGACTCGGCTGACACCGTATTTATAAGCCAAGGCGAGCTTTTCTTCGGTTATCGTATCCGGTCTGCCCGCCTCAAGCGTGAATTCCATAAGCGCGTGGGTATCGATATGCTCGCACAGCTTCTTAAAAATACGCTCAAGCTGCTGTGGCGTTAGAGTGGTCGGTGTTCCGCCGCCGATGTAAACTGTAACGACATTAAGCCCGATACGCTTTATGGTCCTGAAGGTTTCCTCAAGCTCGATTAGCAGAGCGTCGAGATAATCGTCTAAAAGAGAAAATAGGCGCGCCGTGCTGTAAGACACAAAGCTGCAATATGCACATCTTGATGGGCAGAAAGGTATAGATATGTAAATTGAGCAGGTATTTTCGGGCAGTTTTTTTAAAAGCTTCATTTCAGTTGAAGCTATTGAAACCGCAAGTGCCGCCTTTTGCGGATTGAGAAAATACTCGTCGCGCATAATTTTTCTTGTCTTGATCTTGCCTTTACCAAGATGAAGAAGTGATGCTGCTACCTTTGCCGGACGGATGCCGGTGAGTATGCCCCAAGGTGGAATATATCCGAGCAGATCCTGCCCTGCCGCAAAGAGTGCACGCCCGACCGCTATCGATGAATGGGTAGCTATTGCGATATCCTCATCAAGTGAAACCGTTTCCGTAGCCTCTGATACCTTATCGTTAAGGCGCATAGAAACGTATGCCGTAACGGCATGCTCTCCGTCGGGATAAATGCGCACGGTAACCTCCGGCACGTCCTCCCCCTTCTTTTCGTCGGCGGCGAAGGTAGAGCCGGGGAAAAATATCATACACAGCGATTGCACATAGTATCTGTTAATATCGCCGTCTATATTTAAAATCATTTTTTGCCCCCCTTTAATACGTCGGAGTGCATAACGATGGTAACGGGGCCGCTAGTGGACATCTCGGTGCGCATATCTGCTCCGAAGCGGCCGCTTGCCGTCTTGCGAACCCTATCTGACATAAGGGAAATGAAATAATCGTAGAGTCCTTGTGCGATGTCGGGTGCTGCCGCAGAAAAATAATCCGGTCTGTTACCGTGTGAATAGTTTGCTGCAAGAGTGAAATTGGATACCACCATAACCTCGCCGTCTACGTCTGTGACAGAAAGATTCATTTTACCGTTGCTATCGCAAAATATTCGACATTTAGATATTTTTTCAGCTAAAAGCAACGCCTCTGTCTCGGTGTCGCCCGTGTCTACTCCAAGCAGAATATAAAGGCCGTGAGCGATTTCGCCCGAAAGCTCGCCGTCAGCATAGACCGTTGCATTGTTAACTCGTTGCAATACCGCAATCATAATAAAAATTCCTTTAGCTTATAAATCCTCTTGTAACTGATAAAACGGACGGAATGGAGCGTAGCTTGGAAACGATAGCCTCGTAATGCGAGGTGCTTTTACAGCCTACGATAATATTTATCACCATATCGCCGTTTTTAAGTGCCTGGGTGTTAATTTGCGAGATGGACACCTTCATATCCGCAAGTGCCACGGAAATGGACGCTAATACGCCTATGCCGTCCGTAGCGGTAATTTGAAGCATAGCTTCATAGGTTTCCTGCGCGCCGCCATCCGTCTTCTCCCATTCTGCAACCACCCATCTTGAAAGATTCTCTTCGTTTCGACGGGAAGCGATGATATTTGGGCAATCGGTTTTGTGAATTGAGATACCGAAGCCGCGCGTTACAAATCCCACAATTTTGTCCCCGGGAAGCGGGTTACAGCATTTAGCGAACTTGACCTGACAACCTGCCTCGCCGTCTATAATTATTCCGCCGTGTCCCCTTGAGTGACGGGGAGGCGTTACGGTTTTTATTTTGGAAATTTCTTCTGCTGCAGTCAACGGCTTTTCGTTGTCGACCTCAAGCTTTTCAAGTTCTTCCTTAATTTTGGGCAGGAATCTTTGAAGTGACAGACCGCCAAATCCGAGAGTATTGTAGAAATCTTCCGCGTTGTTAATTCCGATACGCTTGGCGACTGTTGATATGATATCATTGAGCTGTGTTTCGGTGCAAGTCTTGCCAAGACGCTTTATTTCTTTGTCAACCTCCGCTTTTCCGACTACGATGTTTTCGGCACGGCGCTCTTTTTTAAACCATTGCCTTATTTTACTGCGTGCTTCGCCAGTTTTGACTATCTTAAGCCAATCACGGCTTGGCCCTTTCGTAGACTGCGAGGTTAAAATTTCAATGATATCTCCGTTTTTGGGAACGCGGTCGATGGGAACGATCACGCCGTTGATTTTCGCGCCCATCATTTTGTTACCGACCGCAGAATGAATGGCATAAGCAAAGTCGATAACGGTAGCACCGAGAGGCAGAGAGATTACGTCGCCCTTTGGAGTGAAAACGAAAGTTTCGTCGTGGAAAATATCCGTTTTGAAGGAGCGCATAAATTCGTCGGGATCGCGCGTATTTTCATCCGATTCAAGTATTTTGGCGATCCAGCGAAGCTTTTCGTCCATATTTGAGTCGGATTCTTCACCCGATTTATACTTCCAATGCGCCGCGATACCGTATTCAGCCTCCTCGTGCATTTGCTTGGTGCGTATCTGTATTTCAAACGGGATACCGCTTCTACCAATAACTGCGGTATGAAGTGAACGGTAAAGGTTGGGCTTCGGAGTTGAAATATAGTCCTTGAATCTTCCGGGAACTGATTTGAAAAGCTCGTGGACCAAGCCGAGTGAGGTGTAGCATTCAAGCTCGGTGTCAACGATAATTCTTACAGCGTAAAAATCGTATATTTCATCAAACGCCCTATTCTGTGAATACATCTTGCGATAAAGGCTGTATACGGACTTTATCCTGCCCTCCATATAGAAGTTTATATGGTTTTCGGATAATTTATCTGAAATTATCTTTTTGGCATCCTCGATAAAGCCTACGTTCATTCCGTATTTTTTCTTTATTGATTCCTGCACCTCGTCGTAACCGATGCGGTCAAGATAATAAAGGCTTATATTCTCAAGCTCCTGCTTGATTTTTTGAATACCCAGTCTGTGTGCAAGAGGCGCATAGATATACATGGTTTCAAGTGCGATGGCACGCTGGCGATCCTCTTTTTTCGCACCGAGCGTGCGCATATTGTGAAGTCGGTCACAAAGCTTTATGAATATCACGCGAATGTCCTTGTTCATCGCAAGAAGCATTTTGCGGATATTTTCTATATGCGCCTCCTCCTTATCGGCAACCTGCACCTGAATAATTTTGGTCAGTCCGTCAACGAGATTTGCTACGTCCTTGCCAAACATTTTTGCAAGTATTTCAAGATTTGTCCTTTCAGAACAATCCTCCACGGTATCGTGAAGCAGTGCCGCACAAATTGAGTCCGTATCGAGTCCAAGCTCGGCTACGATAACAGCAACCGAAACAGGATGGCTGATATACGGCTCGCCACTTAAACGGAACTGTCCCTCGTGCAGCTTTGCCGAGTATTCGAATGCATTGACTATTTTATCAACGTCGTAGTTCTTTTCGCTTTTACTTATTACATCAAATAATGGTTTAAATTCCGGATTCATTTCTTTTCACGTTATCTCTGCAAGGACTTTTGCCCCCACAGGATATGTCAGCTTTTATTTTGTTGGTTTTTGAGTCGTCTTAAAAGATTGGATTTTTCAAGATTGGTTTTTGCGGAATAGCGAAGGTAGAATCTGTATACCTCCTCCTCGGTTTCATCGATACCGACGATGTTCAATTCCTGCATGACCTTGATAATAATTTTAAGTTTGATATACCCGATGTCGCGTCGCGGTACTGCTCTTGCGAGCCTTGCGAGGAGGTCACGGTGCGAAAAGTCGGTAAGTCCTGCACGGCATGCCGAGCTGATAAACTGATATACCGCTACGAAATCGTCTCTGGTGGGTAAAACGTTCTCCTCCGCACTAAACGAAGCACCGTTCCATATATCGTTAAATCGTGCTTTCTCCTGCTCTGCCGCTTCAGCAACCTCCCGGCACGGCTTTATATCCTTGATGATAAGCTGAATATTTTTTCTGCCGAGCCACTCGTTTATATCAAGATTAAACAGCACGTCCACCTTGTCACCGCTATAGAGACCGGTTGACTCCGGTGAATTTGAAAAATACATACCGGTAATGTTTTTAGTGCCGTCGCCGAGAACAAAGCGCGTATGCTTACCGTCACTGATACCGGTCATTTCGTTTATCCAAAGTCCGCGAATAATGAAGGTGGGAATTGGGTTTCCGACCCCGTAGGGCTCAAGCTTCTGTAATTCGTGGGCAAGGCGTATGTTGGCATCCTCAAAGCTTATTACGCAATCCGCCTCAACCGTGGGGATCATATCCTCATCCGTGAGATTTTCCCTCGCATATGCGTTTATCTTTGCTCTGAAGGCATCAAGCTCGCTTCTTTTGACCGAAAGTCCCGCCGCAAGCTCGTGACCGCCGAATTTCAAAAGCTTATCCGAGCAATAGCAAAGCGCATCGACAAGATTCATTCCCTTAACGCTTCTGCCCGAGCCCTTGCCTACGTCGTCCGGCGTTGGTGTGGGGGATTCATTTCCTTCAAAGGAAACGAGGATAGATGGGCGTGAATATTTTTCGGTAATTCGGGATGCAACTATTCCTATAACGCCATGATGCCAAGTGTCCGCGTCAAGAACAATAACGGGAGTGTTATCCATGTCCATCCCCTCAATCTTCTCGTACGCTTGCTTCATAATGGTATTTTCTTCAGCCTGGCGCTCGCGGTTCGCGGCACAAAGCTCCTCTGCAATTCTTTTTGCATCCACAAGGTTTTCCGACAAAAATAGCTCGACTGCCATCGTCGCACTCTTGATACGGCCCGCAGCGTTGATACGGGGTGCGAGCGTATAGCCGATATATCCCGAAGTGATCTTCGAACGCTTGGCATGGCGGTCGTTACGCTGTGATTCCTTTGCGACCGAGGCTTCTATCAGCGCAAGCAAACCGGGACGCGTCGTGTTTTCAATCATTTTAAGACCGTAGCTCACGATTATGCGGTTTTCACCCTTGATGGGCATAACGTCCGCAACCGTTCCTATAGCTACAAGATCGGCGTAATCTTTGAAAACGGCAAGTGCCGCATCACGTCTGGATCTGCCCGAGAT
>JAGCJI010000100.1 GCA_017648085.1 Clostridia bacterium
CAATAAGCCAGGTATAAGAAGGAAATTTATCACGGGTTATCATCTTATAAGCGAGCTCCGCCTCACCTGCATCGGACAGCACGTGGAATATGCAGTGCATTCCTATAAATCCGCAATCAAACGTATCATCCTTTGCGTGAATATATTTCACAAGATTTTTAACCGCCGCCTCTCGCTCGGAGTCCTCGAACACTCCGTAATAAAGCGCGATAGCCTGCGAGGACTGACAGCACCCGCTGACCTGCATCGTTTCAAAATCCACAAGCTCACGGCGGATAGTTTCTCTCATATCCTTATATATCCCTTCGGCAAACGCCGCCCTGTGGGTATATCCTACGGCAGTGAACATTTCTGCCGCCGCCCTTGCCATTTCCATCACGGCAACAGAGTCCGTGAGCGCAAGCGGTGCATCGTAATCATGGCTGTTCTTATCCACAGGAACCCAGTCGCCAAGGCCGATAGCAATAGTGCCGTCCTCCGACCTTCTTGTGAGAGCATACTCAAGATATCGCACCATCGCGTGTGCGTTCTCGCGAATAACGTCGGTACAGCCACGGAATTTATAGAGCACGTAAGGTAAACGGAAAAGCACCTGATCCCAGGTAGGACCGTTGCCCCAATCAAATCCCCAGCCTCCCGTAGGAACGATTCCGGGGAGTGCACCGCGCTCATTCTGCGCAAGTCTTATAGAGGTGAGCCACTCACGGTAGGAGTGCTCGGTATCGTATTGCAAAGTCATCTGCTCTGCGGAAATAGCCGCATCACCCGTCCATCCGTTCTTTTCTCTGTGCGGACAATCAGTCGGAAAATAGAAGAAATTAGAGCGGTTTGCATTGTCTACCATACGGTAAAGAGTGTTCAAGCGCTCATCCGAGCAGCTGAAGTGACCTATACCTTTAAGATCGGAGCTCATAACGCGATAGGTAAGGAGCTCCTTTGTTGCCTGCTCCTCGGTTATTCCTTCGACCTTTATATAGCGGAAGCCGTGATAGCAGAAGCTTGGAGAATAAACGTCATCCTCGCCGGAGCAATAAAATCTGTCGGCTTGATTATATTCTGCGTAATACGGCGCTCTCTGTAAATCAAAGGCGATATTTAAATTGTTAAAGCTTCCGTCGCTATTAAGTCTTTCGCCGTGCATCAGGGTTACGAGCTGCCCTCTTTCGCCCTTGATTTTTAACACGGGTACACCCGCAGAGTTCACGCCGAAGTCGTAAAGGTAATAACCGTCCATCTTTCTTATATCGACCGGTGCAAGCTCGCGTATAGTCCTTATCGGCTCTGCCAAGCATTCCTTCATTATACCACGCGGAGTTTCTGCCATAAGTGGAGCGGTCCACCCATGCGGCAAAAAGCCGGGAAGATTCCAGCCCGGAATCTCGAGGCGCGAATCATAAATCTCACCGCCTCGAAGGTCGTCGAACAAAATCGGCGATGGGTGCGTCAAAAATCCTTCCGTCGCATTAAAGGAAACATTTTCCTCTCCAACCGTTGCCGAAAACTCCAAAGCTACGCGCGGAGCAGATCTAAAATCCGCCTTATCAAAATCCCAGATCGCACCTCCGGGACAGTTATTCATTCCGTTTCCGAGAATTACGCCTATAACGTTTTCTCCCGCCTGCAAAAGCTTTGCGACGTCATACGTATCATAGTAGCAAACGTCATCGGGATTGGAGACGTAGGGAGCTATCTGACCCTTAGTGATATTCTGTCCGTTCACATAGAGCATATAAAATCCGAGTCCGCATATAGATACGGTAGCAGTCTCGGGAACAGCCGAAAGTGTGAAGGCTTTTCTAAAATACGGAGCGGGAATCTGTCGGTCAAATTCAGAAAGCTCTCTGGTAGCGCATATAAATTTCTTTTTCATAGATAATCTCCAAAATGTAATTAATTACCCTCATTCAGTGCGAGTATTACTATCGCACCTACATAAATACTACCACGTTACAGCGCTTTTGGCAATAGAAAAAGCTTATTATTTTCGTATTTCCGTACCATTTTTATCCACTCGCATAAAAATACGACCTTCTAAAAATTTGTCATTCTCCCTGTTTTCAAATATTTGAAAAAATACATTTTAAGGCGTAGAACGGTTGGTAGCGCGCTACCTTGGGGTTATGGGGATATGATGCGACCAAGCAAGTTCAAGTGGCGTTGGCATCGCCAACGCAAGTCACATCAGACCAAAAATCCGTAGGAATTGTACAAATTCTTGCGGTTTATTTGATTTTGTGCATTTTTGATATTATCTGGGATTTTTGTACTCATTTTCCCCGTTTAGTACATACCCAAGTACATACCTTCTAGTATGTACTTTCACGAATGAGTATGTACTGAAACTTCAAGTTATCCCTAAAAAGCCTTATAATTCAATATTTTTTACATATAAGACCTCTACCATTTTTGATCTTTCGCGTGGTAGAGGTCTTTTGATTATCGATTTTTTAGAGTTTAAGTATATTGATCTTCTCTTTCCTGAGTAAGAACGCATACGCCACAAGTGAAACTACGCTATCGAATGCGTTTCCAATTCCAAACAGCAGAGCAATGCCTGTGAGCTTAGGAGTCCAGATGCCTGTTGCATATAGAATGAATGCGATGCCATAATAAATCGTGTTTGTGGCAACAGATTCGAAGAGCATGTAGTTCGTTTTTCCGAGTCCATAGAACGTGGAGTCGAACACATTTTGAATTGCGTAGAGGACATAGAAGCCAACAAGGAGCATTACCAATCCGAAGAGCTTATCCACGTCGGTGAATCCAAGTACGTGAGTCATAAACGGTTTCCACACGGGAATGCTCGCAAACCATAACACCGAAATGATTGCGGTAATGCTGAAATATCCAAGAGTGTTTCTGCGGATGTTTTCTTTGTCTGCTGCGACCTCTTGCTTGATCAATTCACCGAGCTGAAGCACGGGCAGAAGAAGCCAGCCCCAAATAAAATTGTTTGCAACCCAATACGTTC
>JAGCJI010000101.1 GCA_017648085.1 Clostridia bacterium
GCACAGAAGCTCCTTGACGACAAGAAGAAGGCAAAGGAAGAAAAGCTTGAGAAGCTCTTTGCCGTTACCGTTGACAACAAGGGCTTTGCTGAAAGAGTTGAGGCAGGCTACAAGACCATTACCTACACCTACCTTGAGGAGCAGTATAACGAGGAGATCAGAATGAATCTCGCAAAAGAGGTTTACTTCTTCCTCACCGAAACGATCAAGGTTACCGGCACTCCCGAGGATGCCGTTAAGGAGACCTACGATCAGCTTATCCAGAACTACAAGCACACCTTCTACAACGAGCAGGATCCCGACACGAAGAAGTCGTACTATTCCGACAACGACGGTTCGTTCAAGAAGTTCCTCGTTAAGAAGGTTACCAAGGATATAAAGACCGTTAAGACCTATAAGGAGGCTCTTGCGGCAATTAAGGAAAAGGCTGCAGAATACGTTGAGCCCGTAGTTCGCATCTACGTTGCATCTAAAGCGTTTGATGTGGTTGCTACCGATAAGGAGTACAAGGAGTACAAGAACGATCCCGACAACAACTACTCCTACAACGAGTATTCTTACGGCAAGAACAGCGTGCTTTACGCATATCAGTTCGACAAGCTTATGAACTTCTTCCTTGAATACGAGGAGAAGAAGGCGGATGCAGCTGATGCTAACGGATATTTCGCTAATTCTTACGAATATGCGAAGGTTGGCTATGAGTTTGGCGAGCCCGAGTCCGAAAAGGAACCCGAGTCCACCGAAAACGACTAATATAAATCCAGACGAAATCCGACAGTTATCCTGCCGGATTTCGTTATAAAGGGAAGAAATAATGAAAGAAGTTTCCTTATATACCGACGGCGCTTGCCGCGGCAACCCCGGTCGGGGCGGTTGGGGAGCTATTCTCGTGTACGGAAAATACGAGAAGGCTCTTTCCGGTGGCGAGCCGGTTACGACCAACAACAGAATGGAGCTTATGGCGGCTATATCGGGACTTTCAGCCCTGAAAGAGCCGTGCAAGGTAACGCTATATTCCGACTCCAAATATCTCGTTGACGCCTTTCTTGAGGGATGGATATACTCCTGGCGCAAGGCAGGATGGCGGCGCGGTAAGGATGAGCTTAAAAACCCCGATCTGTGGGAAAAAATCTACGAGCTGTCGGTGCAGCACGAAATCACCTTCGTGTGGGTAAAGGGGCATAACGGCCACGACTACAACGAGCGGTGCGATAAGCTTGCCACCGAATTTGCCGATTCATTTGAAAGCATAGAGAAAAATGAGCAAGAAAAGTAAAAGAAAGGCGGCCGCAAGAGCCGCTATGAAGCAACAGAAAAAGCCGATCGCACCTCCCCCGAAAAAGCCCGTAAACAAAAAGGCTTTGGCAGTAGCGGTATCGGCACTCCTCCTCGTTTCGATCATCGTCGGAGTTCTCGTATGGGCCCTCACGCCCCGCCCGATAGATTATCTTAAGAGCGATCTTTCAAAATATATCAAGCTTTCCGAGGGCGACTACAAGGGATACACCCTTAATATACCGCTCGACGAGGCAAACGACGCCTCCGTGGAAAGAAAAATAATGCAGCTTCGCTATTTGAAGCGCACCCAGAAAAACAACGGCAGCGGTGTTATAAATCTCGGTCTGCCGATCGGTCTTGGCGATTCGGTGAAGATATATTATCGCGGATACACCCTTGACGAAAACGGTAAAGAGGTGGATATTGACGGCGCGATCAATTTCTTTGAGGGCTCTGCCTACTCGCTTGGAATAGGCTCGCTTAACGCCGCGTTCCCCGTCGGAATGGAGGAGGCTCTTATCGGTAAAATTCCCTCGTCCTACCCTATCTTCACCAAAAAGACCCCGGGTGGAATAGTTGAGGAGGGCGACGTGGTATACATCTCCTACAAGGCGATGTATCCTGACGGCACGTCAAGAGAGGTTAAGACAGAGCGCGTGGATCTCTCACGCACCGACCTTGATTCGATTTACGGAATAGGATTTGCGGGTAAGATCGTCGGACTCCGTATCGGAGAGACCGAAAAAAATCCGATCAGCCTGCCCTATGACGGCAAGGAGGCCGTTTATTTCGATCTCAACGTGGATTACGCCACTAACTGCGAGAGCGCGTCCCTTACAGTAAGCGGTAGATTCCCCGCGTCCTACGACGATCCCGCGCTTCGCGGCAAGACTGCATATTTTGATATATATTTCAAGGACGTGGTCGCCTACGACGTGCCGGAGTATAACGAGGCGTTTATAACCGACGTGCTTAAAATTTCAAGCGAGGAGCTTGATAAATTTGAGGGTGACACGGTTGTTGAAAAGCACCGCGCAATGCTTCTTTCTGCCGAGCGCGAGGAAATAGAGGAGAGCAACCGCACGCTTAAGATAGAGGCGGTGCAGAGTCATTTTCTTGAGAAGGTAAAGATCAAAAAGCTGCCAAAGCTGGAAATAGAGGAGCTTTACCGCGAGTATTACGTACAGCTTCAAACCGAATATATGAACGGATACAACGCGTACGTCTACCCCTCCCTTAATGCGTTTGCGGAGGCATATCTCGGTCTTAATAAGGGGGAGAGCTGGCAGGATTATCTTACGGAGAGAGCCAAGGACGTTATTCTCAGCGATATAATATTCTTCTATATAATAAGGAAGGAAGGTATAGTTCCGACCGCAGAGGAATATCAGAGAGTTTACGATGAAGCGGTAGAGATGCATCTTGACTACGCCTTAAATAACGATATCAACAAGCCGGAGCTTGACAAGATCACCGATCCCGACGAGAAGGCGAAGAAAATTGCCGAAATAAAGGCGGAGATGATGGAATACTACGGCGAGGAATACTTTGAGAGAATGGCGTATTACGAATTCGCGCTTGACACGGTCGTAGCGTTTGCGACGTTTGCCTAGTCGAGCGGAGTCGTGAGGCAGGCGCTCTCGCGTCACCTAAAAATAAAAATATAGCGAGGCTGTCACCTTACCGTGTGACGGCCTCGCTTTTTGTATAACGAAAACCACGCGATAGTCGCGTGGTTCAAAAAAAAGGCTTTGCCGATGAATATAAAACAAACAAAAAAATCAGCGAAGAATGTCCTTGTGTGAGAGGCTCCTTTGTGTAAAGGGAGCTCCGCCGGAGGCGGTGAGGGATTGTCCTTACTAAAAACTATCTTTTTACAACCCCTCCGTCACGGCGTTGCCGTGCC
>JAGCJI010000102.1 GCA_017648085.1 Clostridia bacterium
CGTATGCGCCGCCAGGCATCAAGTCGCTCCCCTTGAGAAAGTGAGGAATGTATGACAGCCACACGCTCGCCGTATCTTTTGCAAAAGATGGAAAGCGTTTGGGGGGTGAGAGATATTTCGGGGACGAGCATTATAACGCTCTTTCCGTCCGCGATCACCTTATCTATAGCCTTCATTATCACCTTGGTTTTTCCAGAGCCCGTGACTCCGTAAAGAAGCGCGGCACGCGCGGCGGAGTCTTTATAGAGCTCCTCAATTTCGGAATACGCTGCCCCTTGCGCACGTGTGAGCATTATAGGAGAGGTATCTCGCACCCGCGAGTATTTCTCGTACGGGTTGCGGAAGGATTCCGAGGACATCTCCTCTATTAAGCCGCGCTCGCGCAGGCTGCTTATGTTTGCAGCCGTGACGCCCTCGATTGCGAGAAGCTCCTCACGTGCCGCGAGTGGTACTGAAAGCAGATATTCAACGGTCGCGCGCTGTCCCGGACTCCGAATACCGCCGCGACCGCTGACCGCAAGCAAGCCCTCCGCATCCTCTGCCGTAATAGCGAGGCGGTAGCTCTTTTCATACCTTATATTCAATCTGTCGGAGAGCGCTCCGGGAGGAAGGACGGTCCGCGCCGCCTCGCCGAACGTACAAAGCGTATGCTCCTTTAAAAACAGACATAGCCCGAGCATCTCCTCCGTAAAGGAAAACCGGTCGTTTACAACCAAAAGCACGGGCTTGATATTCTCCCCCGCAGGCATATCCTCGAGTGCCGCTACCACGCCATAGCGCAGCTTGTTATGGCGGCCGAAGGGCACTTTGACTATCGCTCCGCGAAATACGCCTTCGTGTGCGACGTAATCAAAAGGGGAATCAATATGATACGGAGCGTCTAAAATATATATTTTAGCAATCATTCCGTATCACCTCTCTTTTAAATAATTTTTAGTCGTTTTCTTCGGGACGGACCATCTTGAATCTTCCGTCAATAATCTTTGCGATTGCTATTTTAACCGCCTTCTGATCCTTATACTCGGGATCGATAAGTGCAGCAACCGACTTGTCCGTTTCGTGATTTTCAACCATCTTCTGCGCCTTGTTTTTCATCTCCACGTATTCGTCGGTTACGATGCGAGCGCATTTTGCGACTCCGACAACGAGCTCGTAGCGGTTAAGGTTGTTGCCCGTAAGCTGTTCAATAGTAGGGTAAATCATTTTATATCTCCGTTTCTTATTATTCTTCGGTTTCGTCCTCATCGTCGGCAGCATCCGCTCCGATGAGTCGGTTGGTTATGGTTTCCGCCTGTATTGCGGAAAGTATTACGTGCTCCGAGTCGGTGATTATTACCGCTCTCGTGCGGCGGCCGCAGGATACGTCTATAACTCGGTTATCGTCCTTTGCATCCTGAACGAGTCGCTTAATGGGTGCGGAATCAGGTCCTGCGATAGCAACTATTCTGCCCGCCGATACCATATTTCCAAATCCGATGTTGATAAATTTCATTTCCTCACCGCCTTATTCTATGTTCTGCACCTGCTCGCGTATCTTTTCAAGCTCGCCCTTCATATTAACGACTATCTTTGCGATACGGGCGTTGTTTGCCTTCGAGCCGATGGTGTTGGTTTCCCTGTTTAATTCCTGCATAAGAAAATCGAGCTTTCTTCCCGACGGCTCACCCATTGCGGCGATGTCGTAAAACGCGCCGAAGTGCGAATTGAGGCGCACAAGTTCCTCGTCGATCGCAATTTTATCCGCCCACACGGCGCACTCGGTAAGAAGTCTGTTTTCATCGACAATGACACCGCTTTCGCCAAGTATCTGACGGAGGCGAGCCTCAAGCTTGTCGCGGTATCCGACGGTATCCTCGGCAGAGATTTTCTTAACCTCCTCGGAATAGGCGCGTACTTTTTCTATTTTTTCCTTTATGTCGGCTTCTATTTTCGCGCCCTCCGCTTCACGCATAGCGCGATAGCCTGCTATTGCCTCGTCAAGCACGGGTCGGATGATCTCCCATTCGCCCTCAAGGTCGGCATCCGGCTTATCGTAGGTGAATACATCGGAATTTCTTGCCACGTTCATGACGCTGATGTCGTCGGACAATCCGTAGCTGTCACGAAGCTCACGGAGAGCGGCTATATAGCTTTCGGCAAAGGCGGTGTCAACTCTGACCGCGCCAACCTCGGAGGTGTGGCGGTCAACCGTAACGTAAACGTCAACCTTTGCACGCGACACGGCGTTTTTCTGAACGTACGCCTTTACACGCTCTTCGAGGAAGGTATATGCACGGGGAATTTTAACGTTGCAATCGAAGAAGCGGGAATTCACGCTTTTGATCTCGATGGTTATATCCTTATCCTCGCCCTCGCGCTTTGCTCTGCCGAAGGCGGTCATGCTTTTAATCATGCTCCTCTACCTTTCTTACGGATTTTCTGCGGGAAAGTCGGTTGAGATACTTAATCTCCTCCATAAATGAATCTACGTCCTGAAATTCCCGATAAACTGAAGCAAAGCGGATATAAGAAACTATATCTACCTCACGAAGATGAGCGAGAACTATCTCACCGAGCTGCGTGGAGGTGATCTCGGTAACTATTGAATTCTGAAGCTCTGCCTCAATTGCGTTTGCTATCTGTGATGGGTCGACCGGACGCTTCTGGCAAGCGCGCTCTATGCCAAGCGTCAGCTTGTGCTTATCAAAAAACTCGCGCATACCGTTTCGCTTTACGACCGCGATGGGTACGGTATCGACGACCTCGTAGGTATTGAATCTTTTTCCGCAGACGGGACATTCGCGGCGGCGCTTGATGCTTGAGCCGTCGTCAACCGGTCGGGAATCAAGAACTCTTGAATCTTGGGAATTACACGCGGGACATTTCATAAAACAAAGACCTAGCCCTTAAAAATATTATATAATATTATAGCACGAAAAGATTTAAAAGTAAAGTGGTTTGAGAAAAAAATGGAAAATACGGCAAAATAAAAAATGCGGTCGGGGCAAAAAACAGAATTTTTCTGTTTTTTTGCCGCGAAGCCGCATAGCGTGTCAAATTATCGGGACTTTTTGCCGTCAAGAGCCTTTATCTTCATATTGGCAAAAAGCTTGAAGGTGAGGGGCCAGACGATGCCGGCAAAGATCACGATCAGGAAATAGCGCACCGCCCTGCCGACGTATTCATTTCCGAAAAGAAGATTGAGGGGGGCTTTAAGTCCCGCCTTTATCCCGAGAACGATGGCAATTCCAAGTACAAGCTTAATTATTTGCGCATACCATTTTGCCTTAGTATCGAATCGGATGAGCTTTTTGTCGGCGTAGTATACCGGAGCGAACGCCAGTGTGCATCCGAGGAGGGTTGCGGCGTTTTCCCTACCGCTTGCGAGATTATGCGGATCGACGCCCTCGCCCGACATAAGACTAACGTATAAAACGAGCCCAATAGAGAGAAAAACCGACGCGGCTATGATGATAGGCATACATCTTTCAAATTTTCGGTCATCGCGAAAAACGGGATAAAGGCCGAAAATAAGGAGAGCGCCTATGACGAGCGACACTCCGACGTCATAGGGCGTATGCACGCCGAGATACATCCTGGAAAATGCCACGAGAAGTATGATTACCAGCGAAATAATTCGCACGGGGGTGCGCTTTGCGTATATTCCGATAGCTCCGAAGGTTGTGGAAGCGTTCTGTGTGTGTCCCGACGGGAAGGAATATCCAGTTGCCTCCGCTCTGGCGCTTTCAACTATCGTAAAGCTTGGATCTTTCACCCAAGGGCGTGGAATTTTGCATATAAGCTTAAGTGCCTGATTGATTACCGTACCGACAAGGCCGGTTATCAATAGGAAGTATCCTTCCCTTTTGTTGACGCACCAGAATACCACCAGTGCCATAGCAAGAAAAACAGTTTCCTCGCCGAGATGGGTGATAAGGGAGAAAAAGGTATCAAGAACGGGATTTCTGATTTTTTCAAGCAAATACAGGAACTGCATACAGACTCCTATTTAAGATAGATAAATTTAAATACGCCCACCCATTGCAAAACCGCGCCCGCAAGGACGAAAAAGTGCCATATGAAATGCGCGACCTTGGTTTTCATTGCAAAGGGGATGAGTCCAAGTGAATATATAACGCCGCCGCCGAGGATATAAAAGATAAACCACGGGTCAGCTGCCAGCATGTCGGGAATAAATATCACGCCGCACCATCTGAGCAAAAGGTATAGGGGCGTGTGAAGAAATTTGAGCCTTGTAGGTCCAAAGATCGCAATGAAGGTGATACCGGTAACGATTATGACCCATTGAACTATGAAGAACACAAGTCCAAACGTGCCTCCGACGTATGAGAGCAGTATAGGTGCAAATGTAGCACCGATAAGCAGATATATGCCGGAGTAATCGAAGCGTCTGAAAAGCCGCTTTACAGCAGAGCCGTGCGCAAAGGCGTGGTATAGGCAACTCATGGAAAACATTACGAAAAGACCAAAGAAATATACCGATGCGCCTACGCGCTCCACCCATCCGTCAGAGTTAAGCAGCATTAGAATAAAGGCTACAACGCCAAAAAGCGCTCCGACGCCGTGAGATACGGCGTTACCTATTTCCTCAAGAACAGGCCGACGGGGCGGGTTTACGGGAGGGCGTTTGCCGCGTTCTCTCGCGCACTCTGCCACCTCGGCTATTCGCTCATCCGCCGCAAAAACAAGCTTCTTTTTATATTCAAGCTTGCGTTTCTTTTTTTCTAGGCGGTATTCGCGCTTGATCGTGCGCTTTTCGGTTTTGTATTTTCTCTTAATCTCTTTAATTTCCATATTTTAAATCAACGTAAGCATTGCGACGAGCGGCATCGTGGCTATCGAGAGTATGGTCGATACCGCGACCACCTTACTGACGTATGCAGAGTCACAATCGTATTTTTCCGCGAACATAGTTGCGCTGGTTGCAACGGGTGCACTTGCCATGATCAAGACGGAGATAATGACGTCGCTGTGGATCTCAAAGAAGATCGTGCATGCAAACATAACCCCAAAAACCACCGCGGGAAGCAGAAGATGACGAAGTGCGAGGCAAATATATAGGTTAATATCCTTGAAGAAGCCGCGCAAATCGATTTCCGCAAGGCGAAGTCCGAGCACGACCATCGAAAGAGGTGCGACTAGGGATTTGAGTCCGTCAAGAACCTCCACCGCAAATCTTGCATATATCGGAAGATCTTTGGTGCTTGATGCATCAAGCGAGAAGAAGAAGCATATAAGTCCGAGTGCCGCGGCGATCATGGTCGGGTGAGTCAGAACGTGAACGAGATCAACGCCGTCGTTTTTGCGCATATGCGCTCCGTCGTCAACACCGTCTCCGTCAATATCGCGATTTGACGTACAGATATATACGCCGAGCGTCCAGAGCCAAGCGTTGAACGTAATGTTATATATCGACGCATATATCAGTTGCTCCGAGCCGAGCACCGACTCAATAAGCGGCATACCCATAAACGCCGCATTGGAGAATATCAGAGCAAAGCGCAGCATACGCTTTTTGCCGTCGGGCGAGTTTTTGAAAAGAAGCATCGCCGCGACTGTAAAAATGCCGTGGGCGACTATTGAAAAGATAAATACCCAGAGCATATTAAGTAGGATCTTTGAATTGTATTCACGAAGATACGAGCGTAGTATCAGTGCCGGCTGTGCTATATAGAGGACGAGATTTGAAAGCCCTTTTCCGAGTCCGTCGGTCGAGAGCTTGCATTTTTTCATTATTACACCCGGCAGCATCATAACGAAGAAGATCGCCACGGTATATATCAGTTTTTGAATATCCATTTGTTCACCTTAAAAACACGGGCAGGTTATGCCCGTGTTAAATTACATTGTCCGTATTAGCCGATGAGCGATTTTACGCAGGCTGCGATTTTTTCATCCTTGCAGTTCGCGAAGAAGTACTCGCGGAACTTAGGTCCGCCGAGTGCGCCAAGTACAAGCTCGCGGTCAAGGTTTTCAAGTATGTAAACCATATCGGTATGAGTAACCTTCTTAACCTCGTCAAGAATCTTCTTGTTTCTCTGCTCGGGAACTGCTCTCTCGCGGGGATAACCAAGTCCCCATTCGGAAACGAAGAGCTTTTCAAATACGTACTGAAGGTTAAGCTCGCAACTCCAGCCCCAGCCCTTTGCAAAGGGCATCGCGATGGCGTTGCCGTTGTTTACCTGCGTGAACTGATACGCGTCGGTGGGGTCAACTACGTGTCCGCAAAGAACGCCGGGGAAGCTGTTGCACGCGAGCATCGCGCCCTCACCCGTGCCGCATCCCGTAATTACAAGGTCGCACGCGCCGGAATTAAGAAGAGTTGCCGCAAGAATTCCTATCTGAACGTAAGTAAGCTGCTCCTTGTCCTCTGCCGAGTACATTCCGTAGTTGAATACCTCGTGTCCAAGGGGCTTTACTACCTTTTCAAGAGTTTCGCAAATAAGCGCATTTTTAGCCGCCTGGCTGTTTTCATTGATAAGTGCTATTTTCATTATATTTTCCATCCTTTCGGTTTTTATTTACTTAAAATTACGGAGTAAGTCTGTTAGGTCCGCGGAAGAGGAACTGAACCTCTTTTATAGAAAGACCGAGGAACAGCATTGTAAGACGGTCGATACCGATACCGAAACCGCCGTGAGGAGGACAGCCGTACTTGAAGAATTCAAGATAGAACTTAACGTCCTCGAGAAGTCCCTTTTCCTCCGCCTGCTTTTGAAGAACTTCGTATCTGTGCTCTCTCTGTGCACCGGTGGTTATCTCAACGCCGCGCCAGATAAGGTCGTAGCCCTGGGGCACGCCTGCCTCGTCACGCATATGATAGAACGCTCTTTCCTTTGCATCGTAATCGGTGATGAAGAGGAATTCGTGGTCATACATATCACGACAGAGCTTGCGGGTCATTCTCTCTGCCTCGGTGGTGAGGTCGCCCTTAAGCTCATCGGGAACGGTGTATCCGTATCTCGCTTCAAGCTCGGCGTATACGTCACGAAGCTTCATTCTCGGGAAAGGAAGCGTAGGAACAACAAGCTCCTCACCCGTAAGTGCCTCAATTTCCGCACCGTGTTTTTCCTTAACGCGAGCTATTGCATAGGTAACGAGTTCCTCCTCAAGCTTCATAACGTCCTCAAAGCTATCAATATAGGAAAACTCAAGGTCGAAGCCGGTGAACTCGGTCGCATGCTTATTGGTGTAGGACTTTTCGGCTCTGAAAACGGGGCCGGTTTCAAATATGCGCTCAAGACCTGCCGCCATAGCCATCTGCTTATAGAACTGGGGCGACTGCGCAAGGTATGCGTTTCCGTCAAAATACTTTACCTCGAAAACGTCAGAGCCCGACTCACTTGCCGCAGCGATAAGCTTGGGTGTGTGAATTTCAACAAAGTTGTTTTTAAGAAGAAACTCGCGCATTGCCGCGGTAAGAGTAGTTTGCATGCTTATCATAAGCCTATTTGCATCGCGGCGAAGGTCGATCCATCTGTAATCCATCTTTACGTCGATGTCGGAGTCGTCCTTTATCGGAAGTGCCTCTGCAATCGACTCGATTTTCATGCTTTCGGGGTACATTTCAATGCCGCCAAGCTTTACGTATTCGCTTGCTACGACCTCACCCTCAAAGGTAACGACGGAATGTATAGTAAGCTTATCAAGAAGCTCGCACATTTCGGGGTGCTCCTCTTTGATAACGGTTACCTGCATTTTGCCCGTAATA
>JAGCJI010000103.1 GCA_017648085.1 Clostridia bacterium
ACGAGATTCCTTCGCACTTTTCAGTGCTTAGAAATTTTCTTGTTGTTCAATTTTCAATGAGCAAGTGCCGACTGCTCGCAGTCAGCTTGTCTATTATACAACATTATTTTTTGGTTGTCAAGGGGTTTTTGAAAGTTTTTTAGAAGTTTTTTTACGGTTTTTTTAAAATTCCCCACGGGTGCGCCGTGGGGATAAAGTTTAATTGAACGTAACCGTTTCGTTGCCCTCGTTAGCGGTGCCGACGAAGTAGTTTTCTTCATTATAGTAGAATTTAGTATCACCGAAGAAGCCGCCGTATTTTTCGTCATCATCATAATAGTTGCCGTCGCTAATACCGTAGCCATCCGTTTTTGCAACCGAAAGAACGTAGCCGTATTTATTGCTTACGATCTTTATGAATTCGGGCGGCTTTATAGGATTAAGGTTTGCTCTGCTGGCTTCAACAGAAACTCCGTAATAATTTTGCGAAAGCTCCGACGCGACGTACGGAACATCAGTGCCGTCAACAAATCCGTCATTATTAAGATCGAGATATGCGTATCTAGGCGCTATGTTCTGCGTTTCGGAAAGGTGAGTTGCACGCTCCCCCTCTGTAAGGATCGCGAGATTTATAACGTTTGATCCGCGTCGAGGATCATCATCCTCATACACAATTTTAATATCGTTGATGACAAGGTTCGGGAATGCACAAACATATCCGAAGTCCCAGTTGTTATAGAGTTGAAGAACGAGTGCGAAATCCTTTCTTGGATTAACATGAACGGTAACGTTATCAAGGGTTACAGTTCCCTCCCACGTAGCACCGTAGTCGGTGCGAAGTCCGATAACACCGTCGTCACCCGCACCGTCCAGATAAATGTCGGTATTCTCAATAATCAATTCACCTGCGCCGGTCATAGAAAGCTCGCCGATACAAGAATCGACTATCAAGCCGTCATAAAGACCGCAGTGAGCATCGTAGCGTGACATTGTGGTGTTAATGAGTATCATATTTTTCGTGTAGTTACAACCGCCAAGTCCCCAATAAGCCGCAAAATCTATGCCGCCGAAGCTCGTGGGCTCCATACTCGACTGACCTTCAGGTGAGCCGATCTCACACGGTGTAACTTCGCCGGTAACAGAGTCTATCTTTATCCAGAAGTTTGCTTGGACACAATTTTCGAATACAACTTTTGCGGCATTCTGAACGCTGTAATCATAGCTGCCGCCGGTAGAACCGCCCGAGCCGAAAGCAACCTTTTTACTGTAGCATCTCCTGCCCGTCATAACGCAATCCAAAATTTTGACGTCATAAACCGTGTCTACCCAGAAAAATCCGTGATAGATAGCACCGATTTTGCCCTCCGCCTGCTCCGCAAGAGATATTTCGCCTTCAACGCGATGCTCTATATTTTTAACCGTTGTAAACGGGCGGCTGATTGCAAGGCCTCTGTTCAAAAATCCGTTAAAATATCCGGTAGCTTTTCCACTCTCATCACGGAAAACGCAATCTATACGGCTGGCACGGGTAGTAATCAGTCCACCCTCGATAGTAATGGGCTCCGAGTTAAGGTTGTAAACCTCGAGCGAAGTTACGCGCTCATAATCAAAAACGACCCGGGTATCTTCACTAACGTTTCCGTTTTCATCGAGAACTATGATCTCGTGCATCGGTTTACCGTCAAAGTTACCGTAACCTATACGCCTGTATATCTTGTGCGTGGAGTAGTAAGGAATTATCATTACGGGAAAATCGATTCCTTCAATTTTAATCTGCTCAACGCCTGCGGTTATTTTCGTTTGCAGCTTTGAAGGATCGACCTTGAACATATCTGCATTAGGCTTAACCGTGAAAACAAACTGATCGGTTACACCTGTGCCGTCAAAACCGGAAAAATTAGTGTCGTCAATTATAATTTCAGCGCCCGTCCAAGAAACGTTTGTTTTAATAACTATAGTTTCCGCCACGCCGTTAATGCGAGTATCGCTTATGAGATAGCGTTTGCCCGGAGTAGCTATTACCTTTTGACCGCTTTGATTAGCCATTTCGTGCGCTGCTTTGATAGCTTGGAAATCATTGGTACGACCGTCGCCCTTAGCGCCGTAATCGTCATACCAAATCTCAGATATTTTTTCGGTATACACCGTTCCTTTGAACGAAATGGCACCGGCGGCGCTTGTGATCTTAGTGCTTACGAACTTTTTAACGGTTTTATCAAGCATATTGTCATAGGCACACTCGATAACGAGATTGTCACCCGACACAAGAATGCGGAAGCCGTCGGCAAAAACGTCCTTTTCCATTCTTTTAATGACAATAGATTTATTTGCCGCGGAAACGTCAACTATATCAAGCCAATAACCCGTTGCAGCATAAATTTCATCCTGGACATACTGTGCAAGCTCCCTATATTGGTTATCCATAATATGCGTTGCGATAGTGTATCCGCGCATATCGGTGTTGCCAACAGAAAGCGATGTAATCTTGTAATTATCCTGCGGCTTATAGACCTCCATATCGGCGCTCATAACGATCTCGCCGGTTTTAGCAATCTCTCCGTCCACGCCCATAATAATATTGGCGAATTCATCTAACGCAAGCAAAAGCGCCTCGTCAGAGCCTGCGGCAACAACGATCTTTGTGCCGACGATTTTTATTACGTAGCCTTTTTTACCAAGCGAATGCTCATCCAAATCACATTCCGCTCCGCGTGTCGTGACATTGCCAACGAGAACTTCAACGTCCATTTCGCCATGTTTCTCATTAACATAGCTAACCTTAATGCTTCTATTATATTTTCTGAGATTGGTTGTAATATTTCCAAGCGCCTTTAATATGCTTCCACTCGCACCGCTTGCAGGAAAAACAAACTGAAATTGCGCCTCTCCATCTACGACGAGAGCTACGTCGCTTACGTTAGATTCGATAACCTCATCACATCTATCGCACACGCCGTCTTTATTGTCGTCTATGTGCTCAGCACAGGGCTCCGGATCACCGCACGAAAAAAGGCAAAATAAGGTAGCCAGCGCTATAAGAGCGATTATAAACTTTTTCATTTACTACTCCTCGCATACAAATCTATCATTACATACTTATTATAACACGCGGCATATTTGTTTGCAACATCAGTTTCTGCCATTTTTTATCATAATGTCCACAAAAAAAGTGCGGAGAGAATTGCGTGATGCTCCGCTAAGAGTATCGCACAACAGATCCGCACTTAAGCTTTTATTCAAAAGAGAAAGGAGAATCAGGCATATTATCGCCGGAGGTGCCGAGCTGATAATCATCTTCACCCGTGCCGTAATAGAATTTCGTTGAGCCGAAGAAGCCTCCCATATTTTCCTCGATGCCATGATAAGTGCCGTTTGAGATGCCCAGACCCGAGGTGTTCTGAATAATATACTTGTATCCGCCGCTGCCGTCAGCACCGTCGTTGGCGGTAATTTTAAGATATCGCGGTGGGGATACGGGATTCAGGTTGAGAAGCGTAGACTCGTCGAGGATTCCGTGCTTATACCTTGTCGTTCCAAACCAATCCTCGAACCTAAGGTTGGTATTTCCAACAATTCCGTCACCGTCGTGGTCAAAGGGATAGTCGATATATCCGTCGCCATCCTTATCCTCAACGGAGAAATAGGGGTGGGTGTGTGAATCGTGAAGGTGCATTTGGGTCGAATTTTCCTGTCCCCAGCTTACTGTTTCTATTCTTGTGCCGGCGGGAACAGGCTGCATCGTCATAATATCGTAAAAGTCTACGTTATTAAGCTCGATATTCGGGAAATGACAGGTATATCCGTAATACCAATTCTGATACGCGTGGCTGACTATTTGTATGCCCGCCCACTTGTGGAACGGATTCGGTCCAAAGGGATCGTCGCCGGTGAAAACGTAGCACTTTACGTTATTTGCGACGACCTCCCCCTCCCAGGTTGAGCCATAGTCACTTCGGAGGGTAATAAGCGCGTTGTTGCCCGCCTTATAGTATTCCGCAAACCATCTGGAATCGGATATTTCCATTCTGCCGCCACCGGTGAGTGCAAGAGTATTGAAGGTGGAGCCATTGATTATCTTACCGCCCCACATACCCGAATGAGCGTCAAAGCGCGAGAAGGTGGAGTGATCAAAGACGACATTTTTACAGAAGTTAGTTCCGCCACTGCCCCAATACATCTGGTAAGGCTTTTTATCAAGAATCGAGAAGGGATAGAAGGTCATACTGCTGATTGCGCCCTTAGTCCCCTCGGGAACAGCGGTTATTTTGAGTGTATCGGGATCAACGGTGATCCAGAAATTAGACTGCCTGCAATCTTTATAAAGAAGGTTGCTTACGTTCCACGCATTGTGCGAATACGTACCTCCTACACCGCCACCGTTTGATGCGGCTCTCGTAGAAGCATCCTTATAGCATCTTCTTGCGGTGAATACGCAGTTTTCATATGTAACGTTCGTCGCATTGTGAGCCGAGAAGAAGCCGTGATAAATAGCACCGACCATCCCCCGATTCTGCTCGTTAAGGTCAAATTCGCCCTCAACGTAATGCTCAACGTTACGCATTGTGGTAAAGGAGCGCGTAACGTCAATGCCTCGGTTGAAATACGAGGTTTTGATCTTGCGGTTTTCACCTATTATATTAATACGGCTGGCGAGAGTTGTAAAGACACCGCCCTCAATAGTCAAAGGCCTCACGTTTTTAAGCGAATATACGTCAACGCAGGAAAGATTGTTGTAGTCAAATATTACAGGTGTGTTTTCATCAACGTTTCCGTCCTTATCAAGAAGGATGACCTCCTGCATCGGCTTGCCCATATAAGAGCCGTAGCCACGACGGCGGAAGACCTTGTGGGCATCATTATAGGTTATAATCATGCAGGGACCGTCGCAGCCGACATTGATTTTTGCCGTATTACGATTAAGTCCGGCATCTACGATTTCTTGAAGAACTGTTCTATCGGTGATACGCGTAGGTGCTTCATCTGGCATAACCGTAAAGACATACAAGCTGTATATCTCTGCATCCGTATGCACCGAAAGTGTTGAGTCGTCAATTATAAAATTCGCGCCCGTCCAGAGAACGTCGGTTTTGATGGGAATGGTAACCGCTACGCCGCCAATAACGGAATTGTGAAGGCGATAGGTTTTTCCCGCGGTAGCCGTGACAGTGCATCCGTTTTCGTTAGCATATACATGGGCTTTGTAAACGGCTGCAAAATCATCGGCAACGCCGTCGCCGACAGCACCGAAATCATCATAATTTACCATACGCTTTTCATTTACACAGAGAAGCTTTTCCATACTCTTTTCCTTTCGCAACAAGACGGCAGATATTTAATTCATTATACTTTATTTTTGATACAGAGTCAAGGGTCACAATCTACAAAAAACAATATAAAAAATAAGAAGGGCGTTAGTGGCCCTTCTTTAAAGCTTTAGCGTCATAAGACACGCGTCGTAATATTTTTCGTTTATTTTGAAAAATCTATCGTATATACCGATTTGGTTAAATCCAAACTTTTGATAAAGTCCGATTGCGCGCTCGTTATCAGCCCTTACCTCAAGATAAAGAATTTCGAGTCCCACATCTTTTGCAAAATCAATCATCATTTGCATAAGACGCGTACCTATTCCCTTGCCCCAATAATCCTTCAAAACAGATATGGAAATTTCAGCGCGATGGGCATACCGTGTCACCTTGTTCGACTCAACTACCGCGTTTCCGACCACAGTATCACCGTCAATCGCAACGAACATTACGTCGCGTTTACTGTTAGAAAATTTTGCAATAAAGCGCGCTTCCTTTTCAGTGGAAATATTAAAGGTAGCAGTGCCGAACGATAGGTTGTCGGTTTCTCCGCCTACCGCGTGGAGATGTAGAAGGAGCGCCGCGGCGTCTTCTTCCTTTGCCTTGCGATAAATTATATCCATATTTTTCTCGCCTTCGTCATAAATTTCCAAGGAAACACTCGTGATTTGGAAGATTTTGTTTGTTATAATAGGACGCTTCATAGACACAATAATAACAGAGTCAAGAAGCTACGGAGCCGCAAGGCAGAAGCTTCTGCGGCTCGATAATATAGATTTTAAAAAAGAATGATCAGGAGATTTTAATCTTATGTCTAAGAGCAAGGTAAACGTACCCGAAGCAAGAGCAGCACTTGATAAGTTCAAGATGGAGGCTGCAAACGAAGTTGGTGTAAGCCTTAAGCAGGGTTACAACGGTGACATCACCGCGCGCCAGGCCGGCAGCATCGGCGGTCAGATGGTTAAGAAGATGGTTGAGTCCTACGAGAACAACCTCAAGACCAACGGCTAATTTTTGATGCAGAATGCAGAATTCATAATGCATAATTAGATAGGCGTTATGATAATGCAAAATTGCAAACGAAGCGGGCGGAATGACCGTTTTCGAATCCTTTCCATGCTTTAAAAGCGGGCTGTCGCGGGAAACCGCGACAGCTTATTTATTTGTATACGGGCTCATTAACGTTTAAAAAAGTCGCAGACTTCGGTCTGCGGCTTTTGCCATTATCGATTTTCGTTTTTGGCGAAGTCATCGAGCGTAATAAGATCCTTAGCAAGAGCGAAGAACTTATCGTTGTAGTTGTCGACGGTGCTTGCAGCGCACATAATCATATACTCAAAGAGGTCGTCGCCAAGGGTGGAATCGCGATAGCTTGAGGTGAGTCTGTAGCGGATATCTCCATCAGAAATGTCGTAGTCAAACGAGCCGTCAACGAGTCCGTCGTTAGCTATGCATACAGCTATAGCGAGCTCAACCCTTTTATCCTCGGGAGCATTAAAGGGGAGCTTGGAGAGAAACTGAATGACTTGATTTTCAGGTTTAACAAGCATTATAAATTCGATAGGAAGATCTTCACCTTTAATTCCGCTTCTAATGGTAAGGTCGTTGTCAAATCTCTCAAATTTCCAATTTCTCGTATTAAGCATATTTACAAGTGAGTAATACACCTGTCTTGCTTTTTGCATTTCCCATTCGGTTGCCATAACAAAAAAACCTCCGTTATATTTAAAATTAAAATATTAGATAAAACAAAAGTGCCGCAAGCGTTGCCGCAAAAGCACCACTAAACAGATTTACTACGTCGTTGTCAAAAAATTCAAAGCCGGAATAGCGCTCACACCTTGTGGCGCAATGTTCTTCCCTCTCAACTATCTCGCCGCATTTTTTGCATTTATACTTGATCTGGAAAACAGAGCCGAGGAAGCTATCAAAAACAGCTCCGACAAACGCCGCGAGAGATGCTATTACCATAACAATAGGACTGATTGCGCCAAAAGCAAGGGCAATTGCGCCGATCACAAAGGCGGCTACGAGAGAGGATGCGGTGCCGACGAGCGACATACCGCCGCTGAGTCCGCATTTTACACGGCGCATTTTAAAGAGATCGAACGGGTTGTTTGAGAAAACGCCCATTCCGGATGCCGCGGTATCCGCAAACGCCTCAGCAAGCGCGGCTACGTAGCCAACAAGGAACGCCTCGCTTTGAGTAACCGAATAAAGAACGGCAAATATCATTGGGATAAGTCCGTTTGCTATAACCTGGATAGCGTCACGGCACCCCTCCTTTTTAGTGACCGTATCCTTACCGCGACGGTGTTTTTTAACCTTATCGATAAGCACACTGCCAAAGAGAAAGACACAAAGCAGAACAAATCCGAAGTTACCGAGTGTCAGGGATACGACCGCATCCAAAATCATAGCAAGAAGCAGTCCCGATTTGGTTAAGACCTTCTTTTCAAGAACTATTGCAATTATAAAGGGGGTTGCGACTATCGGAATGACGAAGCTGTTAATTAAAGAATAATTTATAAAGGCGTAGGACAAAAGTGCCGTGCCTACCGTAATTACTATATTATCAAGTCCGAAAACCGTGATAAGCTCAAGTCCGGCAGAAAGAATACCAACCATAAAGCATTGCCACAGCGCGATATTTGCACCGTATGCATATTTGATAAAGATTGCGGCGCCGGAGGAAAATGCGAAGTTTGCAAGAGTGCCGTAAAGGCTCTTATTTCCGTATATTTTGGGGTTGATTTTTTTGATCATTTGCCCAAACACACCTGCAAATCCGTCACCGAGCGAGGTGCAAAGCACACCGATGCCAAACGGGAGCATCATATCCTTCTCAAAAAGACAAATGATTGCCATTATACTCATCGCCACGGCGTAATAGACCGTGCCGGGAGCGTTATCCGATTCGGAGGATATCATCGGCATAAGATTTTTCAGATACGAAACGAGAAGAATCACCAAAAACAGAAGACAGACCATAAGAAAGTGATAGGTCGCGCCCATATAATGAGAAAGTATCACCCACTCCGCACCCACGAGAATATGTACGAGCTTACGTGAATATTTTTTCGGCATCCCGAGCTTATATAAAACGAGCGCAAGCGCAAGACACAGAAGCGCGTACACCGTTCCAAATATATATCCCTTGAGTATCATAGTCCTGTTCCCTTTAGAAGTTATTAGATATATTATACATTAAATAAAAACAGAAGTCAATAGGCGGATTTCCGTTCGGAAATCCGCCTATAAGTCATATTTTATCGCTGTCTTGGGAATTATAGCCGCGGTCATCGTCCTCGACTTCATTAATAATTTCTTTGCCCGGAATAACGATTCCCTTCGTCATAGCGCGAACGTTCTCCTCGATCTTCTTATCAAGTATAAGCTGCTTTTCAAGCTTAACCTTCGCTAAATCACAGCTAATTTCCAGCGGAACACTACCGTCAGCCAAGGTCAAAAATCCATCAAATACGTCGGGATATACGAACGTTTTTTGCGCGTTTTCAAATTTAACCGTGATATATTTTCCCTGCTTGGAAACGATGGTGCCCATACCAAAGGATTTATGATTAACTACAAGATTGTCAAAAGACATAACAAACCTCCGAGTTATATTGCCTTAATATGATATTAAAACCAACGCTTTTGGTCACACATATAGAGCGGTCGCTATTATAACAGATAATTATGTCCAAAGTATGAACAAAAACCAAAATTTTACATTTTTTTCTTGCGCGCCGTTTTTTTATACTCCGCGCTCTTGTTTTTCGCTCATTTTGCCCCAATTGAAGAAGGCGTAGAGGTCATTGAAAAGGAATGCAAGAAAGCACGCCGTCATAGGCACGTAAGAGGGATCGGTAAGCGATGCCAGCACCCATAGCGTTATAAGAACGATATCGTTCAAAGCATATGCGAGCGCATAATACTTACTGCGCGCGTAGGTCAAATAGGATGCAACGAAGCTCGTCAAAATAGAAACTGTGCTTAATACGAGATTTGGTGTATTGAGTGCGCGAAGTATAAAGTAAAACGCCACGGTCACCGAAGCCGAAAGGGGTAGCAGAATTATCAGGTGACGGCGCTTCAGTCGGGCAATGCGCACCTCGGAGCGTTTGCCGTATGGATTTTTCAGCCATGAAAAAAGTGAAAGCAGTGCCATGGGCGCGCTCATACAAAGATAGCTTATAGCCTCTCCGTAATAGCGGAACGAGAGAGATATTACGCCGTAAAGAGATGCAAAAATCAGGGTAAGCACCTGCCCGAGCACGTATCCCTTTGCAAGATATATGAGTGCTGCCGCACCGAGAAGTGAGGTTATAAGAGTAAGATAGTTTTTCTCGGGTGATAGGAAAAAGGAAGCTGTCACCGCAAGAGAGGATGCTGCCCAAAGTAAGAGTTCAAATTTCGTAAGCTTCATAAGCTTCTCCAAATAATACTGAATTATACCAAAATTGAAGCGGCACGCCCGTATGGGTATGCCGCTTGTAAATTAAAGCTCTATCATTGATTCATCCCACACGTCAGGAGCTTCGTATCCTAGGAGATTTACGGTCGTTGCCGCTACTGAGGAAAGTCCGAAGTCCTCTCTGCCAAGCTTTACCTTATAGGAGGATGAGGTGAAGTTATCGTAAACGATGAAGGGTACGGGATTCAAGGTGTGGCTGGTCTTTGCCTTGTAGGAGCCATCCTTTGACACCTTGGGTGCGCCCGTCTTTTTATCGACCTCGTACATTTCGTCCGCATTGCCGTGGTCAGCGGTGATAAGAGCAACGCCCTCAAGCTCGTCAACGACCTTAAGAAGTCTTGCAAGCTGAAGGTCGAGTGCCTCCATAGAGCATTGCGTTGCGAGGAATGAGCCGGTGTGTCCCACCATATCGCCGTTGGGGAAATTAACGCGAAGGTACTTGTATTTTCCGCTCCTCAAGCACTCGATGAGCTTATCGGTAATCTCCGCGCACTTCATCCACGGACGCTGCTCAAAAGGAACGACGTCGGAGGGGATCTCAATGTAGGTTTCAAGCTCCTCGGAAAATTTACCGGATTTGTTACCGTTCCAGAAATAAGTTACGTGACCGTACTTCTGCGTTTCGGATATTGCAAGCTCGGGCACTCCCGCACCGACGAGATACTCAGTCATGGTATTGGTGATCTCGGGGGGATTAACGAGATATCTTGAGGGAATATGAAGGTCGCCGTCATATTCAAGCATACCCGCGTAGAGGACCTCGGGCACCCTTTTTCTGTCGAACTTATCAAAGTCCGCACCCGACTCAAACGCCTTGGAAATTTCAATGGAGCGGTCGCCACGGAAGTTGTAGAAGATCACGCTGTCGCCATCCTCCACGGTGCCGACGGGCTTGCCGCCCTCTGCAATTACGAAGGGAGGAAGATCCTGGTCGATAACCTTGGTTTCATTGCGATAGGTAACGATAGCATCCTCTGCAGATGCAAACTGTCTGCCCTCACCGAGAACGTGAGTTTTCCAGCCTGCCTCTACCATGCCCCAGTTTGCCTCATATCTATCCATGGTTATCTGCATTCTTCCGCCGCCCGATGCGATCTTTACATCAAAGGTGTCGGAACGGAGTGCCGCAAGGTATTCTTCAAAGGGAGAAACGTAATCAAGCGCGCTGGTTTCGCCAACGTCACGGCCATCAAGAAGCACGTGAATTCTCACACGGGCCACCCCTTCCCTCTTTGCAGCCTCAACGAGTGCCTTGAGGTGATCAATATGAGAATGAACGTTTCCGTCGGAGAAAAGTCCGAGGAAATGAAGGGTTGAGGAATTCTTTTTTACCCCGTCAACAAGCTCGCGCCACGTTGATGAGGAGAATATTTTTCCGCTTTCGATAGACTGCGAAACGAGCTTTGCGCCCTGTGCGAAAACCTGTCCCGAGCCAAGCGCGTTATGTCCGACCTCGGAGTTACCCATATCATCGTCACCGGGCAGACCTACCGCAGTTCCGTGAGCCTTGATTGCGAGGGTGGGATAGTCGCGCATAAGACGGTCTAGGGTGGGAGTGTTGGCGTATGCTACCGCATTTGCACCGTTGTCGGGTGCAATGCCGACTCCGTCCATAACGATTGTGAGGAGCGGTCCTTTAACACCGCTGAATTTTTCCGATTTTTTAAGAGTTGCCATATTATTGCCTTTCTGAATTTATTATCGCTTTGGAAGCCGTGAGGTAATCAGGCTGTTTTCGGTTTAAATATCCGCGTCCTTGACGTAGAGATGACCGCGCTCGGTTATAAAGCGCTTTCTGTCCTGCAGAGCATCGCCGAGAAGCACGTCAAACATTTTTGCCGTTTCCGCGGCGTCGGTTGGGGTCACCGCGATAAGCCTGCGTGTCTGCGGGCACATAGTCGTGCGCCACATCATATCGGGCTCGTTTTCACCAAGTCCTTTGGAGCGTTGGAGCGTATATTTCTTATTGCCGAGCTTTGCAAGAATTTCAGTTTTTTCCTGCTCGTTGTAAGCAAAATAGGTTTCACCGCCGGAGTTTATTTCAAACAGCGGAGATTCCGCAATGAATATTTTACCCTCCTCAATAAGCGTGGGCAAGAGTCGGTAAAACATAGTGAGAAGCAAGGTGCGAATTTGGAAGCCGTCCTCATCCGCATCGGTACATATGATTATTTTGCTCCACTTAAGCTGCTTTAAATCAAAGGTTGTGAGATCGGATTTTTTGCCGGTCTTGACCTCAACGCCGCAACCGATAACCTTAAGCAGATCGACGATGATATCGCTGGCAAAGATCTTCTCGTAAGAGCTTTTCATACAGTTGAGCGTTTTACCGCGGACGGGTATTATCGCTTGAAACTCCGCATTGCGTCCAAGCTTACAGCTCGACATAGCCGAATCACCCTCAACTATGTATATTTCGCGAAGCTCCGGGTCCTTGGTATGACAGGGCACGAATTTCTCCACCCTGTTGGAAACGTCCATAGTACCGGTAAGCTTTTTCTTGATGTCGATTTTCGTTTTTTCCGCAGACTCGCGTGCACGCTTGTTGATAAGAACTTGATTGACTATTGCCGTAGCAGCGGCGTGGTTTTCCGTTAGGTATATTTCAAGCTTGGTCTTAATAAATTCTGTCAGAGCCTTTGCAATAAAGGCGTTGGTTATCGCCTTTTTGGTCTGGTTTTCGTAAGAGGTCTGCGTCGAGGCGGAATTAACTATTACGGCAAGGTTGTCTGCGATATCCTGAAAGGATATTTTCTGCTCGTTCTTGTTATATTTATTCTGCCCTTTTATATACTTATCAATGGCGAAGGTAAACGCCGCTCTGACCGCCTTATCCGGCGCACCGCCGTATTCAAGGAAGGAGGCATTATGATAATATTCAGCCGTACCGGATTTCGCGAAGCAGAACGTGATCTCTGCCTTGAATTTATAATCCGGAAGGTCTTCTCTATCACGTCCGCGAGTCTCAATTTGCCAAAGAGTCGGCTGGGTTATGGAAATACCCTCGGTAATTTCGGCAATGTAGTCCGCTACACCGTTGGCGTAGAAGAACTCGGATTTTTCGAATTTTCCGTTAGTCCCCTCAACCTCAAGGATGAACTTAATGCCCGCATTAACGAACGCCTGTCTGCGAAGCGTTGCCGCCAAAAAATCAACGGGTATATCAATTTCCTTAAACACCTTTAGGTCGGGACGCCACCTTATGATAGTACCCACGCGCTTTGAGCCGGGCTTGATCTCTATATCGCTGACCTTAAGTTCCCCCTTCGGCTCACCCGATCTGAAGTTCATCTCCGACACGGTTTTGCCGTTATAGGAGCGTACTGTCATAAATTCGGAGGAATACTGCGTCGCGGTCGCACCGAGACCGTTAAGACCGAGAGAAAATTCGTATGCGGAATTTCCGTCGTTGTTATCGTATTTGCCGCCGGCGTAAAGCTCGCAGAAAACGAGCTCCCAGTTCCATCTTTTTTCCTTCTCGTTGTATCCGAGCGGAACGCCTCTTCCAAAATCCTCCACCTCGATGGAAAGATCCTTGTATTTTTTGACGATAATTTTATCGCCGTAACCCTCTCTCGCCTCATCGACAGAGTTTGCAAGTATCTCAATAAAGGAGTGCTGACAACCGATAAGGTCGTCTGAGCCGAAAATGACCGCCGGTCTTTTACGGACGCGCTCTGCGCCCTTAAGGCTTTTTATGCTTTGATCGTCATACGCCGCTTTTTTAGTCGACTTTGCCGCCATAGTGTCCTCCCTAAGTTAAATTTCACAAAGTATATTTTACCATAAATATAATATTTTGTCAAGACTTTAAAGA
Organism: Clostridia bacterium; assembly: GCA_017648085.1. Taxonomy (GTDB): domain Bacteria; phylum Bacillota; class Clostridia; order Oscillospirales; family CAG-272; genus UBA1740. The sequence continues at coordinate 13,580 of JAGCJI010000103.1, forward strand.
TGTGGAAAAGGAGATTCGGATGAAAATTCTTCGTTTGCTTGAAAAGATTTTGTGCTTTTTCTTTTGGTTTCTTTTAATTCTGGGATTTGATTCGCCAAGGGTGGCGTATATGACTCTCGCCGCTGCGCTGATACACGAGTGCGGTCACCTTTTGGTTGCGTTTTTCTTCACACGGGGTGGCATCTCCCTGCCTAAAGCGGATTTTTCGGGATTTAAGATCAGTGCGCCGCGGATGTCGTATAAGGAGGAGCTTTTCGTCGCTTTGGGCGGGCCCGTGTTAAATTTAGTGCTTGGTATACTGCCATTCATCATTCCGCTTACAAAGGGCGCGAAGGAATATTTTGAGCTTTTCGGCCTTATCAGCCTTCTTTCCGCTTTATCGAACCTATTGCCAATTTCGGACTTTGACGGATATAGAATAGCCGAATGCATTCTGTCGCTGAAAATTAAAAATGCCGAAAGAGTTTCATACGTTTTGGGACTGCTCTCCTTCTCCTTTTGTGGCGTTGCCACCTTTTTAAACCTTTATCTTATACTGAAAACGGGGGAAGGTTATTGGATTTTCGGCGTTTTTTTCGCCTCGTTGCTTGCCTTTATGGGAAAACGGCTAAAATCAAACGTTTTGCGAGAAAACAAGAGATTTTGAGAGAAATTGGGAGATTTTTAGAGTTTTTCCCTCTTTTTCTCCGCAAAAATTGCGAATAATTTGGGTTAATCGCGATTAATTCGGGATTTTTTTGAAAAAAATATCAAAAAAAGTATTGCAAATACAAAACCTTTTTGCTATAATGAATTTCGTTAGAGATTTTTATTTTCTTATTTTTATTACTACTGCGCGCACGGCAGTGGTTAAAAGAAAGGATTTACAAAATAAATGGCAAAGCTCATTGAGTTAAAGGGGATCTCAAAGTCTTACGACGGAGAAAAGGTTCTGGATTCCATAAATCTTTACATTAGGGACGGTGAATTTGTTACCCTGCTCGGTCCGTCAGGCTGCGGTAAGACCACGACCCTGCGTATTATCGGCGGCTTTGAGACCGCAGACGAGGGAGAGTTGTTTTTTGACGGTGCGGAAATAAGCGAAGTTCCCGCATATAAGCGTCCTATCAACACAGTATTCCAAAAATATGCCCTCTTTCCCCACCTCAACGTATATGAAAATATAGCTTTTCCCCTCCGACTTAAAAAGGCGAAAGAGGAAGAAATCAAAAAGCGCGTCACCGAGATGTTAAAGATGGTTGCACTATCCGGCTTTGAAAACAAGAGCGTAAGCACGCTTTCGGGCGGTCAGCAGCAGAGAGTTGCTATCGCACGCGCACTTATATCGCACCCGAAGGTGCTGCTGCTTGACGAGCCGCTCGGCGCACTTGACTTGAAGCTTCGTAAAGATATGCAGAACGAGCTTAAGACCATACAGCAGGCTATCGGAATTACTTTTGTTTACGTAACCCACGACCAAGAGGAAGCACTCTCAATGTCGGACACCATCGTAGTTATGGCAGACGGTGAGATCCAGCAGATAGGAAGTCCCACGGACATATACAACGAGCCCGAAAACGCGTTCGTTGCCGACTTTATCGGCGAAAGTAACATAATCGACGGCGTGATGCTTGAGGATAGGCGAGTACGATTTGCGGCACATACGTTTGACTGCGTTGACGGCGGTTTCGACACAAACGAGCCGGTTGACGTCGTGGTAAGACCCGAGGACGTTGACGTGGTGCCCGTTGAGCGCGGAATGCTGACGGGCAGAGTGACCAGCGTTACCTTCAAGGGCGTTCACTATGAAATTATCGTAGACATTAAGGGCTTTAAGTGGATGATCCAATCCACCGACTATGTCGAGCCGGATGCGGAAATCGGCGTATATATTGAGCCCGACGCAATACACATTATGAAAAAGTCAAAGTATTCGGGAAAATTCGGCGACTACTCCTCCTTCTCAGACGAGATAGACCAGCTTTCCGATGCGGATACTGCGGAAGAATTTTGATTTTGATAGGATAGAAAATGAAAAACAAAAAGTCTTTGATGCGATCAATCGCGGCGGCGCCACACGTATTTTGGGCGGTGCTTTTCATAGTTCTGCCGCTTATCATAGTCGTATATTACGCTTTTACCGACTCGGAGGGTGGATTTACCTTTTCGAATCTCGCCTCCCTCTCTGAATACGCCCCTATTTTCGGGCTGTCCATTGAGCTTGCGGTAATAGCTACGTTTATCTGCCTTCTCGTTGGCTATCCCCTCGCCTATATCATTGCCAAAGCGAAGCCGAAAAACCAAAAGCTTTTCATTATGCTTTTGATGCTCCCCATGTGGACCAATCTTCTTATAAGAACCTATTCCATCATGGCGATACTTGACGACGGCGGATTCCTTAATTCCCTTCTCAACACCAGTATGCATATCGTAGGAACGAAGGGGGCGGTCATATTCGGCATGGTATATGACTTTTTGCCGTATATGGTTCTGCCGATTTACACCTGTATTTCCAAGATAGACAAGCATATGTGGGAGGCGGCAAGCGACCTTGGCTGCAATCCGTTCTTCGTTATAGTTAAGGTTATATTCCCCCTTTCCATGTCGGGTGTGATTTCGGGCGTCACGATGGTTCTCGTGCCCTCGATAAGCACCTTCTATATCTCACAGAAGCTCGGCGGAGGCACGTTTGAGCTTATCGGTGATACTATCGAGCGTCAATTCGTCACGGGTGCGCTTAACGTAGGCGCAGCGATCTCGCTCGTTATGATGGTATTGATTTTGCTTTCACTCACCGTAATGAACAGATTTTCCGAGGACGAAGAGGGAGGTATTATAGTATGAAAAAATCCCTCTCAACGATATATCTTTGCTTGATATTCGGAATCCTTTATATTCCGATAATCACCCTGATATTCTTCTCGTTTAACGAGTCGAACAGCACGGCGGTGTTCACGGGCTTCAGCTTTAAATGGTACAAGGAGCTTTTCTCCTCGCCCGACACCTTCACCGCGCTTCGCAACACGTTGATTTTGGCTGTATCCTCCTCCCTTATCGCTACGGTAATCGGTACTGCGGCGGCGGAGGGTATATACAGAATGCGCTCGAAGCTCGCTAAAAACGCCATCACGTCGGTCACCAACATTCCGATGATGAACCCGGATATAGTTACGGGTATGTCAATGATGCTGTTTTTCGTGGCGGTCGCCGGAATTATCGGAGTTTCTTACGAAAATATCGGATTTACCGCTATGCTTATATCACATACGACATTTTGCCTTCCATACGTAATTCTTTCGGTTCTGCCGAGAATTAACGAGCTTGGCGACTCGCTCTCCGAGGCGGCACTTGACCTCGGCTGTACACCCTTCAAGGCGTTTTTCAAGGTGAAGCTGCCGAACATTATGCCCGGTGTGCTTTCGGGTATGGTAATGGCGTTTACAATGTCGCTTGACGACTTCGTTATCTCGTATTTTGTTGGTTCATCGAACTTCCAGACGCTACCCCTGCTTATCTATTCGATGACTAAAAAGAAGGTAACGCCGGATATGTACGCACTTTCTTCCCTTATAATAATAACGATATTCGTGCTGCTTATCGCGTCAAACGTAAGAAGCGGCAAAAAGACCGGGGCACAGAAGGCAAAGAAGGGGGCACGGGCAAAATGAAAAAAATAATGACACTTCTTCTCTGCCCCGCAATTTTACTTCTCACGCTTCTTTTCTTCACCTCGTGCGGTGAGGGCGGAAGCGAGGGTGCGTACGACGGAAAAACGATAACCCTTAACGTATACAACTGGGGCGAGTATATTTCCGACGGCTTCCAGGGCTCGATGGACACGAATGCGGAGTTTGAAAAGTATTATTATGAAAAGTTCGGTGTTAAGGTGCGCGTAAATTACACCACCTATGCCACCAACGAGGATATGTATTCCAAGCTTAAGAGCGGCGCGGGCACATACGATATCGTAGTTCCGTCCGACTATATGATCCAAAAGATGATAGAGGAGGATATGCTCCTCGCATTCAATCCCGCGAAAAACATCTCCAACTGGGCAAATATCTCGGATGATTTTAAGGGTGAGAAGATCTATTACGACAAGGAAAGTCTTTATTCAGTTCCCTACACCTACGGCATGGTAGGACTTATATACAATACCGCGCTGGTGGACGAGGAGGACTATCTTAAGGAAAGCTGGGACCTGCTTTGGAATCCGAAATACAAGGGCAAGATCCTGCAGTTCAATAACCCCCGTGACGCGTTTGCTACGGCAATGTACCTTGAGGGACTTGACGTAAACTCCACCGACAAGTCGGTGTGGGAGGCGGCGCTGCGCAAGCTTTCCGAGCAGAAGCCGCTCGTTCAGGGCTACGTCAACGACGAGATCTTTAACAAAATGACTACGGCGTCGGCGGCTATCGCACCCTACTATGCGGGTGACTATATCACGATGTTAGACCAGAACGATGACCTGGCGTTTTACTACCCCAAAGAGGGAACGAACTACTTTATAGATGCGATGTGTATTCCTAAAAATGCAAGACACCCCGAGATCGCAATGGAGTATATCAACTATATGCTCTCCGAAGAGCCCGCGGTGGCTAACGCAATATACGTCGGCTACGCTTCCCCGAATACGCTTGTCAAAAACAGCGCGGAATATCGCGAGGAGATGGGCGAGGAGGCGATTTCGGTGCTTTACGGCGTTTCCCCCGACCTTATAAACAAGGACTACAACGCAAAATTCGGCACGGCGTGCTACAAGAGCTTTACGCCCGAAATTCAGGCTCACGTGAACACACTTTGGGAGTCGCTTAAAACCGAGAACTCCACCGAGCTGTGGGTGCATATAACCGCAGGCACGATAGTCGGCGCGGTGCTTACACTTGCCGTTTATACAACCTACGTCAAAAAGAAGCGCTCAAGAGATTACAGAATGCGCGACAAGGCGGCAAGGCTGGCGAAAAACACGAAATAACATTTAAAGCAGGACTCACGTCCTGCTTTTTATTTTCCCTGATTGACTTATTTTTTATTATGTGGTAAAATTACGGTAGAATTATATTCCGGGAGATAGAAATGTTCAGAATACTTATAGTTGACGACGATAAAAATATAAGATACGTTATGAAGGAGATCCTTGAGTCAAACGGCTACGTCGCGATCACAGCGGCAGACGGTGCGGAGGCTCTTGACATTTTGGAGCGCGAGCATATTGACCTTGCGGTAGTTGATATAATGATGCCAAAGGTCAACGGATACGAGCTGACGCGCGAGATACGCTCCTTCAGTCCGGATTTCCCGATACTGATGGTGTCGGCAAAGCAGCTGCCGGAGGATAGAAAGCGCGGCTTCCTTGCCGGAATTGACGACTATATGTCCAAGCCGATCGACGCGGACGAGTTCCTTTTACACGTGAAGGCGCTTCTCCGCCGCTTTAAAATTGTTAACGAGCGCAAAATCAAGGTCGGCGAGGTAGTGCTGGATTACGACTCATACACCGTAACGGGACACGGCGAGGTGCAGGAGCTGCCGCAAAAGGAATTTCAGTTGCTTTATAAGCTACTCTCCTACCCCGGAAAGATATTCACGAGAATTCAGCTTATGGACGAGATATGGGGTGTTGAATGTGAAACCAATCCCGAAACCGTAACGGTGCATATAGGCAGACTGCGCAAGAGGTTTGAGGGGTGGGAGGAGTTCGAAATCGAGAACATCCGCGGACTTGGATATAAGGCGGTGAAGCGAGTATGAAAAATAAGCTTTCTGCAATAGGCAGTCTTAACACGATACTTATAATCGGTACTGCCGCTATACTTCTTATAGCGTTGTTTATTTCAAGCGTTCTGGAATACACCTTTGTGCATTTTAAGATAATAAACCTCGGTGCATCGGAATCGTCGAATTGGTACTGGATATTCGTGTTTGCCGGTACGAGTATAATTGTCGGTCTGTTATTGGCAGTTTTGCTCGGCAAGATACTGTTTAAGCCGTTCAATACCATCGTTAACGGAATGACAAGGCTATCAGAGGGGGATTTTTCCACAAGAATAGACCTTGGAAAATACGACGCGATGAAGGTGTTGACCAATCGCTTCAACGCCCTGGCACAAGAGCTTGACAATACGGAGATTCTGCGCTCTAATTTCGTAAACGACTTTTCGCACGAGCTGAAAACTCCCATAGTATCGATAAGCGGACTGATTTCTCTTATGAAAAATGAAAATCTTGATGCACAAAAGCGCAAGCAGTACCTTAATATAATGGAAGAGGAGGCAGGCAGGCTGACACAGATGACCTCAAACGCCCTTTACCTTTCCAAAATAGAAACGCAAGGTATTCTGACCAACAAAACGCGCTTTAACGTTTCGGAGCAGATACGCGATTCGGTTCTTCTGCTTGAGCGAAAGTGGGATAAAAAAGCACTGTCGCTGAATCTTGATTTTGACGAATACGAGGTAATGGCAAACGACGATATGCTAAAACACGTTTGGCTGAACATTATCGATAATGCAATTAAATTCTCACGCGACGGTGGGGAGCTTAAGATCGCCATTTTGCAGGCAGGACGGAGAATAAGTGTTGCCATAACCAACGACGGAGAGCCTATTCCCGAGGAAGAAAGAGAGCTTATATTTAATAAGTTTTATCAATCCGATTCATCGCGCTCAACCGAGGGAAACGGAATCGGTCTTTCAATCGTAAAGCATATCGTAACGCTTCACGGCGGCGAGATCGCAGTTGAGTGCGTGGGCGGAAAAACCACATTTACAGTTGAATTGCCGATCGGTATATAAAGTTAAGTGGCTGTTTCATTAAGAATTCAATAAAATCAAAGCAAAAACAGAAAAAATGCGGTGAGAAATATATCTTTCGCGAATTCTTAATGATACTGAACCTTGGGGCGAACGGATTTAGAGCAGAAATTGTCGTTTCCGACCCAAAGGTGTATATACATCGAGAGGAAGGAAACGGCAATAGAATAAAAACAATGAAAAACGAGGAAAACCGTAGGTTTTCAACCTCGGATTTCCTCGAAAAAACTTTTTGTAATAGAGAGGCACAGCGTTTTTGCGCAATGCCTCTCTTTTTATTCGGTTGTGTCTAAATGCGTCAGCCACTTTTAAAATCAAAAGCAGGGGTGAAAATTCACCCCTGCTTTTGCCCAATTCAGTTATGCTTCTAAATATTTATTTAATGTGTGGACTCAACGCCCAAGTGTTATAGTTTTTACTGCTGTGCAGTCTCTAATTAATTAGTTCTGTAAGCGATGGACGCCTGTGAAAGAGCGTAAAGCTTTGCAAGAGAATTCTTGTTTCTTTCAATCTCGGTTGCGGAAAGCTCAGTTGCCGCCTTTTTCGAGCCGAGATACTCGTAATATTCAGCTACGCTGTACTGAACGGTATCCAAGATTTCGAAGGTCGACTTCATATGGTTGGATTTATTAAGCTTGGTGCAGGTGAGCAGCTCAATAGTTACGGGAGCAAGAAGGTCTACTACGTAGATATTCGCGGGCTTCGCAAAAACGGTGTCGCCGTTATTGTAGAATTCGGTCCAGCCGCCCGTAGTAGCGCCCTTAAAGAGATGCGTTTCGGTTACGGTCTTTCCGCGGTAATCGACGTAGGTGTATCTGATAGCGTTAACCTTGCCTTCACCTGCAGTTTCGGTAATGTTGCCGATCTTGCCTTTTTCAAAAACGAGAGCAATAGCGGGCTCGTTTATAAGAACGTGCATGGTAAAGCCGTAGATGTGATCGCCACACTTGTAGTCTTCACCTTCGGTGAGCTTTGTCATCTCTTCTGCGTAAGGATTATCTGCGTAAGCGGCAAGTGCCGTCTGACAAGCACAGTTATAGTGCGCGCCGCCCTCACGAACTGCAGCAGTTGTGGCATTTTTATTATCTTTATAGTATCTGAAGCTCTCCGCGTAATTCATCATTGCGGTTACAAGGGTTGCCGCCTCGGAGCCGCAGGGATTTGTTTTCCATACAGCCTCGGCATAAGAGGTGATGGTGATTTCCATCGTATAGGTCATTTCAACACCGTTAACGGTGAAGTAAAATTCGGGGAGGAAGGGGTCGTGAGTTTTTCTCATTGAAACCTGTCTGTATATAGCCTTTGCATAGAGGTTTTCGCCGATTTGAACGTATTCTCCGTCGAAGTCGTCGCTTTTATTACCGCCCATACCGGTGAACACAACGCCCTCAACCTCGGGGTTAACCTTTACGAATTCGCCGTTTTCATCCTTCATATAGTGGATGGGAGAGTAAACGACGATATCAAAGGAGGAGTC
>JAGCJI010000104.1 GCA_017648085.1 Clostridia bacterium
ACCGCCTCCGGCGGAGCTCCCTTTACACAAAGGAGCCTCTCACACAAGGACATTCTTCGCTGATTTTTTTGTTTGTTTTCTGTTCATCGGCAAAGCCTTTTTTTGAACCACGCGACTATCGCGTGGTTTTCGTTATACCAATAAAGCTCCCGACGGTTTTTATCCGTAGGGAGCTCTGAATTTCCGTTATTTAATTTTTAATTTTAAAACTCCGTCGTCGCTAATGTCAAAATCAGTACCGAAAGCGGCACAGCGGCGGATAAATCCCGACAAAAAGTCCGCGTTCGTCACAAGCCGCGGCAAGCCTATCTCGCTTTTGTTGCCATTCATTGAAAGCAAGATCGGATAAAGCTCAAGGCTTGTAAGGTTGCCCTCGCCGTCAACCTCCCAAACCGGAATAACCGACTCAAACATTCTGTGATCGCACATAAGACCTATTGAAAAATTCTTTGACCGCTTCGCGAGCAACTCGTTTACACCCTCGTTGCCCACCATACCGTACATATCGTACATCTCCTGCGGAGCAAATTCTACGTTGTAAAGCTGAAGCACGAAATCTCCGAGAGAATAGAAAATGGGAGACCCCTTGTAAATCTCAATCGGACGCAGAAGATGCGGACCGTGACCGACAACGGCATTTGCACCGGAGTCTATACAGAAGTGCGCGAAATCAACAAGGAAATCGGCAGGCTCTTCCTTTTCCTTGCCGCCCATCTCGTGCGAGTGCATGGAAATCATAATATAATCGGCGCAAAGCTTCGCTTCATCTATCGATTTTTTAACACGGGTCAGGTCTTGTGCTTTAATTTTCTGCACCAGCCTTGTTTCCTCGCCCGAAATCAAAGTGAGTCCGCCAAAGCTTTCGCTTGTGTTGGAAAGACCGCCGTGATATCCCTCGCTTTTTTCTATATTGCGCTGAATGTTTATCCCGGTCTTGTCTATAACGGCTTTGATGGCGTTAAAGTCATCCTCTGCAAGCTCTATATGACGGTCTACTCTGATCGGGTTTATACCCGGTCGCCCCTTTATACGCGAGGTCTGCTCACCCGCCGTCATTTCTCCCATCAGCGTGGAGTTAACGCTGATTATCGCAACTCTGCCCTTTTCGGTGTCAAGATATTTAGGTGCTGCCGCCTCGCCAAGATTTCTGCCAACTCCCGCATGCACAAGTCCGCTTTTCTCCACGTGCTCGAGAGTCTTAAGCAAGCCGGGAATTCCGTAGTCGGTAACGTGGTTGTTGTTGAATGACGTCATATTAAAGCCGAACGCCATTAAGTCATCCAAAACGGCAGGGTCCGTGCGAAGATAAGTGCCGCCGCTCGTTTCAGAAGCATAGCACTCTCCCTCGTTATGTAAAGTAGTTTCAAGATTAAAAAATCTTGCATCGGCATCCAGAACAATCGGTGCAATCTCTCCGTATCCCGCGAACGTCTCGGGAATCCTTCTGCCAATAATCGCATCGCCTACCGCAGCAATTTTTATATTAAATCCTCCAACCCCATATACGTGTCAAATTATCGTAACTTCGTCTGCGCGCCTCATCGCGCCATACGCGTGTCAAATTATCGTCATAACACGGCTGTGAATATCATCCGCCGGCTGATTTATCATTGTTTAATTAAATCACCAACACCGTCAACGATATATTTAGGACGGTATGGAAATTCGTCAATGTCCTTAAGAGAAGTCACACCGCTAAGCACAAGAACGGTATCAATATTAGATTCAATGCCGGCAATAATATCGGTATCCATTCTATCGCCTATAAAAGCGATCTCACTGCTATGGCATCCGAGCTTTCTAAGGCCGTGCCTTAACATAAGAGGATTGGGCTTTCCAACAAAATAAGTCTTTTTTCCTGTAGCAATCTCTATAGGTGCAATAAGTGATCCCGTAGCAGGCATAATTCCCGTGTCCGTCACACCTACCGTGTCAGGATTTGCTCCAATAAGCTTCGCGCCCTTGTTAACCAAAGCAATGGCCTTCTCGATCTTCTCAAAACAGTATGTTCTGGTTTCTCCAACAACCACATAGTCGGGATTTATGTCGTTCATATAAATTTTCTGGTCATAAAGTGCTTTTGAAAGAGCCGCTTCACCAATCACGTAGGCTGTGCATCCCGGTGCTTGGGAATGCAAAAATTCAGCAGTAGCCATAGCACTTGTGTAAAAATGATCAGCGGAAATGCTGAGTCCCATCCGTTCCAGCTTCATGCTCAACTCGTGAGGAGTTCGTTCAGGGCTGTTGGTAAGAAATACGAATTTCTTGTCGTTGTCTATCATCCAGTTAACGAAGTCCAGAACGCCCGGAAGTATCTCGTTTCCGTGATATATAACACCGTCCATATCACAAATAAAACCCTTTTTCTCAAGAATTTCCTTCATAACAAATCTTCCTCCGCATATGTATTGCCGTAAATGTATATACGAAAAAGCAACCGTTTTATTTACGCAACCATTTTATTTGATTATATCATAAAACAATTCCTTTTTCAAGCCAAATACCGCATATTGCTAAAATCTTGACGTGCACAGAATTTTATCATAAAAACCGCTTTTGTTTTTGTCATAAAAGAAAAAAGTTCTTAAAATTCAAGAACTTTCAGCTACATTTTATCAAATCGTCACTCCCAAACAACATCTTGGACTATATTTGTGCCCCGATTTATGAATACCGCTTGCCTCGAACCAACTCCCTGTATGCCGATACCGAACGCCAACTCTCAACCGTGTTTTCATTCTATTACAACATCGTGCATACCGCGTATGCGGTATCTTGCGTAATTTGACGTATCCGATCGACAAATCACGCCAAGGGCGTGGATATCATCATTGTGAAAGCAAATGCAGCCTACGGCTGAGGGATTGTTTTGATTCTACAACTAACTTTTACAATCCCTCCGTCACGGCAAGCCGTGCTACCTTTTTTCTACCTACCGGAAGGTAAAATTTCATAAATTTCACTAAACATATTTACAAACCACAAAAATTGTGATACAATAAACTCGCTACACAAAACCGAATAAACTTTTAGGGCTAATGGTCTTTCTATTTTATAGGGGATATTATACCCTTTTTTATGCATACTACTTTTGAATTTGGTAAAAGCGCAAATTCCAACAGGTAGTATGTCGGATACCATTATCCCGTTTATCTGGTTTTGTGTAGCAGCAATCGGAGTTTGCGTTTTTCGGAGCGTTGACTACGGTTG
>JAGCJI010000105.1 GCA_017648085.1 Clostridia bacterium
CTGTGTCGCTCGGTACACTCGCTCCTAGTGCTCCTTGCTTTGTTGCCTTCGCTTCGCAAAAACGATTATCAATCGTTTTTGTTTGCTCACCCATGGAGGTGCACCAAACAAGAAACTACCGCCATGTGTGGTAGTTTTTTTGTTTTCACCGAAAGGGACTCGAATAGAGGAGGTAGTGAATGACAGTCCGGTGGACTGTCAGAGCCGACGGCGACCAAGCCGCGCAGTTCGCGGCGCGAATCGAGTCCCGATTAAAATCTTTACATGCTTTTTTTACACCTTACCCACTGTTAAGAGCCCTTGCCCTACCAAGCACACTTCGTGTGCGGAGCAGATGCATTCCGAAAGAATCTTGCGCAACGAGGAGCAACAAGTTTCCTTATAGAGAAAGCGGAACGCTCGGCTTTAATTATACCCCGAGTAGCAAACTCCGAATTTGCTATTCGGCGGTCGACACGCCGAATAACGCAAGATACCGCCGAGGCGGTATGCAAGGGTCCAGGATTCGAGGTCAAGTCGCATAGTCGCCCTGTGTCGCTCGGTACACTCGCTCCTAGTGCTCCTTGCTTTGTTGCCTTCGCTTCGCAAAAACGATTATCAATCGTTTTGTGCTTGCTCACCCATGGAGGTGCACCAAAACAAGAAAGCTACCACCGTGTGTGGTAGTTTTTTGTCTATTTTAATTGCCGTCGTTTTTACGGGTTAATTTATACTTTGGATTTCGAAGCAATATTCCCTCATCGGTAACTACAAGCTCCACTCGTTCGGTTATATTGAATAATTCTCGCATTTCCTTTGGTATAACTATCCGCCCAAGTTTATCCACTTCTTTATTTATTCCGCACTTATTCATATTTCCCCTCATCTATATGTGCAATTTGTTGCACAAGACATTTTACATCTTACATTCATATTATATCTTTATTATAATTATTTTGTCAATATATATCCAAAATAATTTTTTGATGGGATAGAATTATGCACGAGTACGGAAAAATAAAAATAAAGCTTGATGAACTAATCAAAAGCAAGGGAATAAGCAAAAACAAGCTGAGTCAACGCGCAGAAATGCAGCGCACGCAGCTTAACAACTACTGCAAAAACGAAATAACACGCCTGGATACCGACGTGCTTGCGCGCCTTTGTACTGTTTTGGAGTGCAGAATCGAAGATATTCTTGAATTTATTCCACCTATGAGCGAGAAATAAAGGCTCGGGTGTCACAAATGAGCTTTCAAAATTCAAAAGCATCTTTGACGAAAAATTAAGGTCGCCCTTTGCGACCTTTTTTTATGTTTTCGATAGCATCCTTAAATAGCAAACACACTTTGTCCGCATATTATATATATTGCTCTAAAATTTTGTGACGGAGTTGCGAAAATTTTATCATTTTTTTCTTTACATTTGGATTTTTTTCTGCTATAATACTAGAGTGTTAATTTGTATGCTCGGAGTTTTGGGCACATTTAAAGGAGTGATTCTATTATGAGTCGTATGGTGGGTACCGTATCCCGCGGCGTTCGTGCGCCTATAATAAGAAACGGAGATAATATCGTTGATATAGTCACAAGCTCGGTGCTTGAGGCTGCAAAAGAGGACGGATTTGAAATCCGCAATCGCGATATAGTAGCTATGACGGAAGCGATCGTAGCCCGTGCACAGGGTAACTATGCATCCGTAGATAATATTGCAGACGACGTTCGCGAAAAGTTCCCCGATGGCGTTGTTGGAGTTATATTCCCTATTCTCAGCCGTAACCGCTTTGCAATCTGCCTGCGCGGTATTGCGAAGGGAGTTCGTAAGGTCGTGCTTATGCTTTCCTACCCCTCTGACGAGGTTGGAAACCATCTTATCAGCCTTGACGCGCTTGACGAAAAGGGCGTTGACCCCTATCGCGACGTGCTGTCGCTTGCAAAATACCGCGAGCTTTTCGGCTACGAGAAGCACAGATTTACCGGTATTGACTACGTAGAATACTACGAAAGCGTTATAAAGGAAGCAGGATCTGAGGCAGAAATAATTTTTGCAAACGATCCGAGAGCGGTTCTTCCCTACACTAAAAACGTTATTAACTGCGACATTCACACCAGAGCGCGCACCAAGAGATTGCTTCGTGCGGCAGGCGCAGAAAAGGTTGTGGGACTTGACGAGATCATGTCCGAGTCAAGAGATGGCAGCGGATACAACGCCGATTACGGCCTGCTCGGCTCAAACAAGGCAACCGAGGACCAGGTAAAGCTCTTCCCCCGCGACTGTCAGCCCGTAGTTGAGGCAATACAGAAGAAGATTTTTGAGGCGACCGGAAAGACGGTTGAGGTTATGGTTTACGGTGACGGCGCGTTTAAAGACCCCATCGGAAAGATTTGGGAGCTTGCTGACCCCGTAGTTTCCCCCGCGTATACCGCAGGCCTTGAGGGTACACCCAACGAGCTCAAGCTTAAGTATCTTGCGGACAATGATTTCGCTGCACTTTCAGGTGATGCGCTTCGTGAAGCCATCAAGGAAAAGATACAGCAGAAGGACGGCAACCTCGTAGGTCAGATGGCATCCGAGGGTACTACGCCGAGAAGACTTACAGACCTTATCGGTTCGCTTTGCGACCTGACCAGCGGCTCAGGTGACAAGGGTACGCCCATAGTATATATTCAGGGTTATTTTGATAACTACACAACCGAGTAATCGGGCGGCTTTATTTAGACATAAAAAGGAAGGATGCGAGATTGCATCCTTCCTCTTTTTTATTAGTTACCGTTTTTCGTCAAAGCCGCGCGGCAAACGTGCGCCGCATCCGGCTCCATATTACATTCAAGCCGAACGAGCGTTGCTTCTCGTAATACTCTGTCCGCAAGCCGCATGGTTTTAACGAGTGCAAGCTGACTTCCCTTCGGTAGATAGATCTGAGTCATGAAGCGAGTGACCGCATCCGCAGCGGAAATCTCGGTGGCGCGATTTTCCTCACTGCGAGAGAGAAACGCAAAGCCGCGTAGGGGACAGATAGCGTTTTTGCCGTATCTTTCCTTCCCCTGCCAGGGAGTGCCGCATGCGTATGGGACGCCATCGATGATTCTGATAATCGGCTTATCGCCGTTAAGTATACTTACCTCTCCCTCAAACTCGCGAAGCCAAAGGCGAGTGTGCGTGGTTTTTCCGACACCGCTATGCGCGGTTATAACGTAGGCATCACCCGAAAGGTCAAGCACGCACCCGTGAAACAAAAATGCGTCGTATTCGTGTAGGCGTTCAGCTATTTTGCGGTAAGCTACGGTGAACTCGTAATAACCGTCGTGAAGGTCGGTCGCGGACTCCACCCTTTCCTTTTCTATATCATCGTCGGAGACGCTGACCGTAAAGTCGGGGGCGTCGTCGGTAAGGTAATCGCGCGAGAATTTTTCCACGTCGGTAAATCTGTTATCGATGCCTACTGCAATACCTGCAATTTTTATTGTAATCATCTGTTATACTCCACAATGATTTTGACGAGGGGATCGTTACCGGTAGATATTTTAAGCCGTAATAGCTCGGCGGTGTTATCGCAGTCCACTCTCTCAAGTGCCCCACAGCCCAAAAAGGCGTATTTTTCAACGGTTTTAAGGGTGGGTGGAAGGGATATGATCTTCAGCGATGAGCAGCCGTCAAATGCATATTCGCCTATAACGGCGGCGGATGACGGAAGCACTACTATTTCAATAGAGGTACAATTCATAAAGGTGTTATCCGCGATACGTGTCAAGGAATCGGAAAGTCGCACCGAGGTGAGCGAGGTGCAATCCTCGAATACCGAGTATCCCATTTCCGTGACCGAGTCACCAAGCTCGGCAGAGATAAGGGCGGTGCAATATTTAAATGCAAGGTTGCCTATTTTAACCACGGAGGAAGGTATTTTAACCTCGGTAAGCGACGTGCAAGCAAAGAATGCGCGGTCAGATATTTCCATAAGCTTGTCCGACCAGCCAACAGTCTTAAGCGAAGAGCAACCGGAGAACGACGATGTACCGAGGACGGTAAGAGATTCGGGCAGAGTTATTTTCGTGATAGCGGTGCAACCCTCAAATGCATAGCGACCTATTCTGGATGCCGCGCTGCTCATTTTAACCGAAGTAAGAGATGAACAACCGCTGAAAATTCCCTCGGGAATTATATGGGGCACGCCGGATATGTTGACCGCGGTCAGAGCCCTGCAATTTTCAAGTGCGTATTTGCCGATTTTTGCGACACGGGATAGGTTTATTGATTTAAGTGCGGTACAACCGGAGAATGCCGCATCACCTATTTCAACTACTGATTTCGGCAGGGTTATTTTCTCAAGCGAGGTGCAATATGCGAACGCTGTTCGTCCTATTTCGACGAGTCCGCGCGGGAGATTTATATCGGTGAGCGCGGAGCAGCCGTAGAAGGCGTCGTCACCGATTTGAGAGTATCCGGGGCCGACCGTTACACCGACGAGCGAGGTGCAACCCATGCAGAGCCCATTTGGCAACGCCCCCGTACTTGCGTAGTAGGTGATCCGCTCGAGCTTTTCACATTCAAGCAGAAGATTTTCGCCTATGGCGGTAACGCCCGTCGGAATGTGCAATTCAACGAGTCCCGATTTCATAAACGCATGAGCACCGAGCGTAGATACCGATGCGGGCAATATTATACCTGTGAGGGTGCTTGTATTTGCGAGGGCGTAATCCCCTATCCTGCTTACACCCGACGGGACTGTTATGCTAGCAAGCCTTTTACACTCCGCAAACGCGAAGTCGGGGATATCGGTAGAATTCCAAACCGCGCTTTCCATATTGTAACAGCACATAAACGCCGCTTCGCCAACCTGCTTTACGGTATTGGGGAGCACTATGCTTTTAAGCGACTGACAGTTTTCAAAGGCGCGCGAGCCGATTTCAGTAACCTGCGAGCCCGAAAAATCAATCGCCTCCATAAATATCGCGTGATAAAATGCGGTTGAGCCAATTCGTTCAACACTGCCCGAAAGCTTGACGGAAACTATTTCGCTACAGTATGCGAATGCGGAGGATATCTGCTTTACCCCATCGGGAAGCGTAAGCGAAACGCCGATCACCCTGCCGCTCTGAATAACGGGAGTGGCGGAGGACGTCGCGACGAGGACTCCGTCCGCCCTTTTCGGAGTATACTTGATAAGGATTCCGTCACCGACAACGGTGAATTCATCCGAAAGGTTATAGTAATATTTAGTGCCGTAGAGGGCGAGCGATCCGATTTCCTTTATTCCATCGGGCAAATTTATCTCTTCAAGCGAGGTTGCGCCCGAGAATGCATACTCACCTATTATAGCAAGTCCCTCGGGAAGCGTGACGGAGAGAAGCGAGGTGCAGCTGTTAAAGGCGTATTCCGAAATTTTCTCGACGTATTCGGGAACGGTAAAGGACGTAAGGGAGCTTGCGGGGGGCAAAATTATGAAATTACCCGCCTTTTCTATAAGTGCTCCGTTTAAGGATTCATAGCGAGAATTAGAGTCGGCAACGGTTATTTCAGCGAGAGACGCGCAAGCGGAAAAGGCGAGAGCTCCAATGCTTTTAGTTTCCGCAGGGATACGCACAGCCGCAAGAAGATCGCAGTCGTAAAAAGCACGTGCGCCGATTTCGCTTACCGCGCCAAGATCAAGGTAAGTGAGCGCGCCACAGCCCGAAAACGCTTCCTCACCAACGAGCGAAGCGACGGCGTTAAGCTTGACCGATGCAAGCGACGGACAGAGATAAAAGGCACGTGCACCTATTTTTTCAAGCGATGCGGGCGCAACGAACTCCTCAAGATACTCACATCCCGAAAAAGCGCCGACGCCGATTGAGCTAACGCTGTCCGGAAGGCTTATCGCTTTGATACCGGAATTCAAAAAGGCGTAGTCACCGATAGTGTCGAGCCCATCCTCAAGCTTTACGGATGAAAGATTCCTGCATCCTGAAAAAGCGTATGCGCCTATTTCCTTTACGAAGCTGCCGATCTCGATCTCGGCAACGTCGGTGTTTTTAAACACCCCTTCACCAATTGAATAGACCGATCTGCCCTCTATGGCATCGGGTATTTTGACGGAAAGAGATGAGCCGTGATAGGCGACTATTTCAAGCCTGCCGTTATCTAACACCGTATATTCAAAATCGCCGTAAACTAAAGTCTCCGGCTCGGCAACGCCGCCGTCACGGAAGATAACGTTGAGCGAGAGTGCCAGGGCGGCGACAAGCAATATCGCAACCGACACGTATATACTGATTTTTATTTTCATACACACATCCATAAGATATTTATAAAAGTATTATACAACAACATATTTCTTTTGTCAATCAAAACCGGGAGTGAAATGAATAATTATGGAGAAAGTGGGAAAATATTAGTGATGATGCTTATTCAGAAGAAAGGTGGCATAGTAAAATGAAAAAAATTTTAGCATTGATTCTTACTCTCGCATCTGTGTTTGCCGTTTTCGGTTGCACCGTAGCCTACGCCGACTTCGGCTCGGGAATTGAAGTGATCGCAGAGGAGGCGAGGATAGTAAAATCCACGCTTTACGGTAGAAAAATGATTTTTTCGGACGTGGATATCAAGCAGGGGCTTTGCATAAGTGATTTTGATTCTATCACGATAACCGCCCTGCCCGGCTCGGCAGACGGAACGCTTTTGCTCGCCGGAAGAAGAGTTCAAGAGGGGGCGAAGATCAAGCGCAAAAATATTGCCGCATTGGTGTTTATTCCCACAAGCAACGAGGTAAAGGAAGCTTCATTTAAATTCACCGTCGCAGGATACGCTGACAACAAGGAAATCACCTTCGTTATCAAATTCACGGACAAGGTCAATTCCGAGCCAACGGTGGAGGGGGCGTACGCCGACAGTCTCTCACTTAAGACGCAGCAAACGATTGGGGTGTACGGAAAAATGTACGCCACAGATAAGGAGGGGGACGAGCTGGAATATATTATCGTCAGCTACCCCAAAAACGGAACGCTTAAGCTTTTTGACAATGCGAGTGGCGAATACGTCTACACACCCACCGGCAGCTACGTAGGAGAGGACAGCTTTATCTACGTAGTAAGAGATGAGTGGGGTAATTTTTCAAAGACGCAAAGGGTGACGGTATCAGTCAAGGAGAGAATGAGCGATGTCGTGTACCGCGACATGAAAGACAGACGCGAATACAACGCCGCGCTTGCGATGACGGCAATGGGTGTCATGGGTGGCGAGATAATCGGTGACGGAGTATACTTCAATCCCGACGAAACCGTAACCCGTGCAGAGTTTCTGGCAATGGCAATGAGAGTAATGGGTATCAGATGCGACACGACACTCACCACCTCTTATTTCGACGACGATGCGGATATTCCCGCTCCCCTGCGAGCATACGTCGCGACCGCGCAAAGAATCGGATTGATTACCGGCAACTTTGAGGACGGAAAGCTGACCTTCAAGCCCAACGAGAAGATATCGCAGATAGATGCGGCAGTCATAATATCTAAAATGCTTTTGGGCGATGGCGGTGATGCGGGAGATTTCAGCACCCACACCGGCATTCCCGTATGGGCGCGAGAGTGCGCTGACACAGTATGCAAGGCGGGTATTTTTGACACGGATACCCTATATGAGCGTTACAGCTACCCCGTAACGCGTGCAGAGTGCGCAAGCTATCTTTACAATGCTACAAATTAAATAAAGCGGGATAGCGTGAGCCTTACGGGTATCGCGCTATCTCGCTTTATTTAGCTTATATTCTGCCTTTGAGTTCCTTTTCCGTCTTTGCCATTTGACGAGCAATTTCAAGTGAGAGATCGGACGGAATTACGCCGTATGACGAAAATTCTTCCGCAAGACTTTCGCCCGCAAGGGCGTGGAAATAAACCGAAAGTGCCGCGGAATGAAGGATTTCGGCGGTATTTTGCGCTATCATTGACGCCATATAGCCAGCCAACACGTCACCGCTACCGGCCTTGGCAAGTGCGGATGATCCAACGGCGTTTATATATACCTCGTTACCGTCGGTTATAACGGTGCCTGCGCCCTTTAAGATGAGAATGCAACGGTTCTCCTTTGCAAACTTAACCGCCGCTTCAAGCCTATGCTGCTGAACCGCGGCTACACTTGTGCCGGAAAGGCGAGCAAATTCCAATGGGTGAGGTGTTAGCACGACCGTTCTTTTCGCGTTTTTTATGACACGGGGTCCTTCATCGCCCAGAGAAGCGAGGGCGTTTATAGCATCCGCATCAAGTATTAAAGGCCCACCCTCCGCAGAAAGAAGCGAAAGTGTAAGAGAAAGCAATTCGTCGGTGTTATCAGATCCGGAGCCGATAAGAGTCACGGTATGACGGCTTGATGCGTCGATAATCTCCGATACAGAGCCGACCGACTTATATATCGCCTCGGGATATTTCTGCGAAAGCTCCGAGATGAGCGACGGTGTGCCAAGATAGGTTACGAGCCCAACGCCGCCGCGCAAGGCGGCATCAAGCGAGAGGTGAGCCGCGCCGCGATATCTTTCACTGCCTGTTATAACGAGCAGTTTCCCAAACGTTCCCTTATTTGAATTATTTTCTCTTAATTTAAAATGGTGCTCCACCCATTCCGAGTCAACCATATGGTATTTAAAATCAAATGCGCCGGTTATTTTCTTGCGTGGCAGACCGAGGTCGTCGTGAATGATCCTGCCGACGAACGAACGTGCGGGATAGGATATAATTCCCGGCTTTATAAATGACAGCTCCACGGTTGCGCCAACGGATATGGCAAAGTCGCTGACGCTTCCGTTATCGGCGTTTATGCCAAGGGGAACGTCGATTGCAATCTTCTGCGCCTCCACAGCCTCGCGGATAGTGACGGCAAGCGGACGGAGCTGCTCCGGCATCTCTCCCTGAAAGCCCGTGCCGAAGATAGCGTCAACTATACATCCCGCGCTTTTTATATGCGATAAAATCTGCTCGGTAGGCTCAAAATTTATGATTTTGCCACCGCGGCTTTCGTAAAGCTTAAGAAATTCCCTTCCCTCGTCGGTCTTCTGCCCCGCCGAGAATACGTCGTAAACCACGACGTCGTATTCACCGACCAGCTCTGCCGCAGCGGCATATCCGTCGCCGCCGTTATTTCCCTTGCCCGCGAGGATGACCACGTGCTTGTTTTTTGGGGCGCGCTCCTTTATAACCGCAGCTACTGCGTCGCCGCTCTTTTTCATTAAAACAGAGGTAGGTATTCCGAGCTCATCGCGACAGTACGCGTCTATCGTGGATACCATAGCCGACATTGCAAGCTTCATTTAGGTCCTCCAAAGATAAATTTATATACTCAATTTTATCATAAATTTGCCCCGTTTTCAATACGATAGAGTAAATTTATTAAGCGGTATTTACAAACCGCTATTTTTATGATATAATATTGACAAGGAAACTTAAATTTCACTCACCGCAAGGTTTGAAAGGGGTTCACGATGGCAAAAAAGGTGATTGTAACAATAGCGCGCCAATATGGAAGCGGAGGACGCGAGATAGGCGAAAAAATAGCTGAAATACTTAATATACCCCTTATAGACCGCGAGCTCGTTACAGACGCGGCAAGCAAAGGCGGACTTAGCGAGGATATTATAAGCAGGACCGATGAATCCGCGGCAAACAGCCTGCTTTACACACTTGCGACCGGCTCAAACGTGCTTGGCACAGCCGTGCATTTTGGATACAAGATGCCGCTTAATGACAAGCTTTTCATCCTTCAGTCGGATGCTATTAAGGAGTATGCCGCAAAGGGCAGCTGCGTTATTATCGGAAGATGCGCAGATTACGTTTTGCGCGAAGAACCGACCGTTTTCAGAATTTTCGTTTACGGTGACCTCGAGCATCGCAAGGAAAGAGTGCTTTCAAGGCATCCCGAAATAAAATCCTCGCAGGTGATAGACGTTATAAACAAAACAGATAAGCGCCGCGCCTCATACTATAATTTCTACACAGGTAACAAGTGGGGAAAATACGATAATTACGATATGGCTATCAATTCCTCAACCTTTGGAATTGACGAAAGTGCAAAGCTGATTAGCGCAGCAGTTAAGAAGCATATGGAAGAAACCTAAAAAAAGAGAGAATTTGGCACGCCAAATTCTCTCTTTTCTTTATTTGCTGTAAAGCTCTTCTTCGCTTATTTTAATTTCGCCGTTTTCGCTTTCGTATTCCTTTACGCAGTTTTGCGCCAAGAACTCAAGTTGTGCGTTAAGAGAACGCTTATTGGCCTTAGCAACCTTTGAAATCTTACACAAAAGCTCGGGCTCAAATCTTATTCCTGTTTGAATTTTATTCGTAGCCATAATAACACCTCGAAAACATTGTGATAACATTATAACAATTTAACTCTTGACATTACACAAACATAGTGTTATCATATTGTTGTCTATATAACGTTGAGGTGTGCTATGAAGGCAATAGGAGTAATAAAAAACGTTGATAAACTTGGAAGAATTGTTATCCCAAAGGATCTTAGAGATCGCTACGCATTAAATAAAGAGGTTGAGCTGATCGCAACTAAAGACGGGATACTAATTAAAAATCCGGAATATATTTTGATAAAAGAAAAAGCTGAAGCTGATCGTTAGACAATAAAAAGAGAGAATTTGGCACGCCAAATTCTCTCTTTTTATTAGAAGTTGTCGGGGTAAACGCCGTCTTCCTTAAGCTTACGGAATGCTTCAACGACGTTCTGCTTATCCTCCTTATAGGTAACGCCGTACCACTTATCCGTGTTATCGAGGACGCGAACATCAGCCTTGCCTTCTTCTACAAGCTCGCTGACGACTGTGGGAAGGAAAAACTCGCACTTTTCGGGGTTTTTCGGAAGATTTTCGGCAAGGAACTTCGGGAAGCGAGCGCGGCACTCCTCAAGATATGCGGGAGTGAAGCCCCAAAGGTTCATCGAAACGAGGGTTTCAGGATCAAGGTCATAGTCAGTGCCATCCTCGGTGAAGTAAATTTCGCCGTTTCTGATGCCGATCTTGGTGCGCTCAACGATAGAAGTAAGATATCCTTCGTCATTTATGTTGCAAACTCCGCGGGATACTGTTCCCTGCTCGGTTACAGTATTCTTGATGCGGTAGCCGACCATAGCGAAGTGGTGCTTTTCACCGTCCGGTGAATTTTTGAGGAAATCGTATATTTTCTCAAAAGCGTGAGCTCCGTAGTAGTCATCGGCGTTTATAACGGCAAAGGGCGCGTCAACAGTGCCAAGGCAGCAGAGGAGCGCGTGAGCAGTACCCCAAGGCTTACGTCTGCCGGCGGGAACTTCAAATCCCTCGGGAAGTTTATCAATTTCCTGATACACGTATTTTACGTTTATATCCTTGTCGGCAAGGTGTGCGTCCATAACCTCACGGAAATCAGCCTCAATCTCCTTTTTAATAATGAACGTTACGTCGCGAAAGCCGGCACGCATTGCATCATATATGGAATAATCAATTATGATATGGCCGTTATCGTCAACCTTATCAATCTGCTTAAGTCCACCGTAGCGGCTGCCCATTCCTGCCGCCATTATAACGAGCTCGGGATTTTTCATATCGTTCTCCTTAAGTGTTTTTTATTATATTATAAAACAAAATATTAACGTGTGCAAGGTAAAATAAACCGATATTTTGTAAAATAGAACAATTTTATGCTATTTTACAAGCCCGAAAATACTGTCAAAATCACCATCTTCTTCGCATTTTATAGAAAAAATTATATTTTTATCCTCACCGTGACGGAATAAATCTTTGTTTTATAACATTTTTTAGAGTTTTTTGTAGCCTTGCGTCTTTTTTTACGCTTTTTATCTTGCAATGCGCTCGCAAAAGTAGTATAATGTATACAACAAAAAAGAGAGGTAATACTTATGGGCACTTTTCATCTTATAGATCATCCCCTCATTCAGCACAAGCTTACGATCATGCGCGACAAGAGGACGTCATCCAAGGCTTTCCGTGAGCTGCTTGACGAAATCTCCATGCTTATGGGATACGAGCTTACCAGAAATCTTCCGCTTGAGGACGTGGAGATAGAAACTCCGATACAAAAGGCCACATTCAAGCAGATCGCCGGAAAGAAGCTTGCCATCGTTCCTATTTTACGCGCGGGACTTGGAATGGTTGACGGACTGCTCCGCCTTGTACCCGTTGCAAGAGTCGGACACATCGGTCTTTACCGCGACCCCGAAACCCACCTTCCCGTAGAATATTATTGCAAGATGCCCCCCGATATTGACAAGCGACTTGTTATCGTCGTCGACCCGATGCTTGCAACCGGCGGCTCTGCGGCAGATGCCATTACTATGGTAAAGGCAAGAGGTGCTAAAAACGTTATGCTTATGTGCCTCGTTGCAGCACCCGAGGGGGTTAAGAAGGTACAGAATGCGCATCCCGACGTGGATATCTTCTGCGCGGCGCTTGACGAGAAGCTCAACGACCACGCGTATATCATACCCGGTCTTGGAGATGCGGGCGACAGAATCTTCGGAACGAAGTAATGCGCGAGTTTGAGATAAAAAGAAACGATGCGGGCCAGCGGTTAGATAAATTCATAACCAAGGCCACCGATATACCGCAAAGTCTGCTTTACAAGTCAATACGACTTAAAAAAATCAAGGTCAACCGCAAAAGATGCGAGCCGGGTACTGTTCTTACCGAGGGTGACCTTGTGCAATGCTTTGTTGCTGATAGCTTTTTCAAAAACGAATCGGAGACCGGCGGCTCGCTTGATAATATCTCGGTGAGCCTTAACATCATCTACGAGGACGAAAATCTTATCCTGGTGGACAAGCGCCCCGGAATCTCGGTGCACGAGGACGAGCACGGAAAAAACAATACGCTGATAAATTTAATCCTGGCTTATCTGTATCAAAAGGGTGAGTATGACCCGAAGCTTGAGCAGAGCTTTACACCCGCGCTATGTAACAGAATAGACCGTAATACCGGCGGAATAGTTATCGCGGCGAAAAACGCCGAGTCGCTTCGCGTTATGAATGAAAAAATCAAGTTGCGCGAGATAGACAAGTTTTATCTGGCGGCGGTACACGGAGTGCCAAAAAAGAAGTCGGACACCCTCACGGGTTACCTTATAAAAGACGAAAAAAGCAACACGGTACGCGTCTACGACAAAAATCCACCGCGCCAAGCCAAAAGCATCGCTACCAAGTACACGGTAATTTCCGAGCGAGGCGGCGACGCGCTGGTCGAGGTGGAGCTTCTTACGGGAAGAACGCATCAGATAAGGGCGCATATGGCACACGTCGGCCATCCGCTTATAGGCGACGGAAAGTACGGTGTAAACCGCGAGGACCGCAAAAAAGGATACAAATATCAAGCTCTTTATTCCTACAAGCTGCGCTTCAGCTTCAAGGGCGAGCCGACCGTGCTTGAATACCTTAACGGCAAAGAGTTTAAAATAAACAAGCGCGATATTTATTTTACCGAAGAGTTTTTTAAATAAGAATAAGCCCCATGTTTTTTTTACACGGGGTCTTTCTTTTTGTTTACCGCTCTTATATTTCGCAGCACGGTTTCCTTGCCGCGCCAGGAGAATGCACGCAGAGCAAACTCCCCGTCGCTCATACCATTTATAAGCGACTCGGTGAGCACAGTTATTCTGTTACCCCAAAACAGTTCTATCGGCGTAACAATGGGGTTTTTATTATGCGGGCAGGCGATCTGGCATTCATCGCACCCCCATACCGTGTTAATTTTTCGCATCAATTCGATATCGGATGGGGAGAGTTCACCCTTTCTTTGCGTTATTTCGGATAGACATTCTCCACCACCCGATAGTCTACCCGTGAGGCAAGCCGCGGCGCAAGCACCGCATCCCTCACAGCGAGCAATCGGCAGTGGAGATATCGCGCCGACCTCACGCGGCGCAAGACTCGTAAATATTTCTCCGATAAACACGTAGCTGCCGTATTTTTCATTTATTAAAAGTCCGTTATCTCCGAGAACACCCAGCCCTGTGACGAGTGCGGCGTGCCGCTCGTCAATAGGCGAATGGTCGCCGAATGCGGCAAAGGATTCGTTTGGATATTCTTTTTTTAAGTCGCAAATGATAGAATCGGAAACGGCTTTGATAACGTGATGGTAATCAAGCGACGCGGCATAACGAGAAAAGTTTTCGGTTTCGCCGACGTAATACGGGAGCAAAAAGACGAGCACGCTCCCAGTTGCGAATGGGAGTCGGTCGGCAAGATAAGGACGCGTTTTCCGACAGTCAGAATATGCTATCGGGGCAAAATATTCAATTTTCGAGCGTACAAAGACGCGTTTGATTTTCGCTGACACCGACAACGCTCCTCCCTTTTTTATTTTATTCTATCACACACGCGGACGTTTTGCAATATATTTTTCTTGACTTTATTGCGCGCGTGTAGTATAATAAACAAAAGATGAATCATATCTACATTTCAATCGCGAAAGGTTGGTGGTCCTATGTA
>JAGCJI010000106.1 GCA_017648085.1 Clostridia bacterium
ACCCCGCGCAGACGGCGCGCGATGTCGATGCCGTTGTAATCCTCGCCCTCAAAGTCGATGTCGAGAAACACCATATCACAGGATGCAAACATACCGTCGGGAATATATTCGGCACTGTTGAAGGTCGTCAGCTCCGCCTTCAGATTCAGTTTTTTAAAAGCCTCTATGATCTCGCCACGGAAAATATTCAAAAATTCCGCATCATCGTCGCAAAGAACAACTTTGACCTCGCTCTGACCTATATTAGTTCTGCGGATGCTCCATTCCGAAATTGCCATACGCCGCCTCCCACTTGATTCGATAAATATATTATAACACAAAAATGCGGATTTGTCTATAAGTAAACTCACAAATCAATGCTCTGCATATAGTGTTCTGAATCAACCTCAAAATCAAGCGTCGTAAGCATTCTAAATTTACGACAATTGATGGCATAACTAAGCAAAGTTATGCCATCTTACGAATATTAAATTACGTTGTAGAAATGTCCATAAATGTTGTAATAAAGCAAAACTACGCATAACTTGGCATAATTCAGTATATATCTGATTCTTTTGCATAATAAAAGTTATAATAGCTTGCGATTATATTATTAATCATTATATGTTATAACTTATTTTGAGATGAAAATCAACAGTAATGGAAAAGTTTTCGGGAAAAATCGACAATAAGAAAAAATAATGATCAGTAATCAGTTATCGGTGGGCAAAAAGATACAATTTTTTCTCCTCTCGGGATCCGCCAAAATATTATACAAATTTCACAAGTTTGTGCAAAAGTGAGAAAGTTTAAGATATTCGATTTTTTTCAAAAATCCTATTGACAAGAAGTTTTCCACAGGTAAAGTTTTCCGATTCACCCTCAAAAAGCCTTGATTTTGCCTTGAAAAGCGATACTTTTACACAGTTACCACAAAGTTTTCCACAGTATATGGGGAAAATAAGAAAAAAGCAGATCGATTTTTGTCGGATATACAAAGTGCACAAAAATGGCTGTGGAAAAGGAGGAGGCGAGTCGGATTTTTTTGAAAAACCTTTGACTTTGCGGGGTATATATGATATAATTAGATTGAGAAAATATATTCACTCCGAAAGGAATAAAAGACATGGAAAACAACCGCTTTGAAAACCTTAAAAATTATCCCGCTCCCGCTCTGCCCCGCTCGATTTTTGCGGGCGAATGGACAAACGGCCACATTCAGGGAATCGCCGTTGACACCGAGCGAAAGTACATATATTATTCCTTCACCACCGTCCTTGTCAAGGCGGATATGCAGGGCAATGTCATCGGCACCGTTGAGGGTCTGACGGGTCACCTTGGCTGCCTTGCCTTCAACGGCGGCGACAACTGCGTTTGGGGCTCTATCGAATACAAGCACGACTCTATCGGCAAGGGCATTATGGCTCGCACGGGCATCAAGCTTGCCGAGGAAGACGCCTTTTATATTGCCATTTTCGACGTTGAAAAGATCGACCGCATCGGTATGGATGCCGAGGCTGACGGGATTATGACCGCAGTTTATCTCCCCGACGTTTGCGAAGACTTTGACGGCGAGGGTGAGCAGGGAGCTCCCCACCGCTTTGCCTGCTCGGGCATTGACGGTGTCACCTTCTCGCCCCGTCCCGGAGAGCGTCAGGTATCGCCCTATATGCTTTACGTTGCTTACGGAATCTACGGCGACGTAAACCGCGATGACAACGACCATCAGGTCATTCTTGAATACGATTGGCGCAAGCTCAAGCCCTTCGCGAAGCCCCTCACCCAGGGCGAGCCCCACCACAGCGGCGCCGGATGCGAAAACAAGCTCTTTTTCTACACCGGAAACACCAACTGGGGCGTACAGAACCTTGAATACGACACCTACCTTGACGCATGGCTCGTTGCGGTTTACAAGGGCAACAAGGAAAAATTCCGCAATCCGCCGATGTTCATCATCGACCGCAAGATCGCGCCCGCGATGGGCGAGCTCCACGGTCTTTGCGGCCGCGAAGGACTCCTGCTGACCGGCGCGCCCATCGGAATCGAAGACCCCGCGACAGGCGTCTTTGGCTGTGACTTCCCCCGCGGAAGCACAGGACTGATCGCTCTCGGAAACGGTTACTATTATTTCTCCTTTGACAAGAAGATAAAGCGCGACGAGGTCAAATACTGCTCGTCAGACATCAAGCTTTGCCGCTATACCGGCGAGGGAGAACTCTTTGAAGTTATTGAATAATGAAATGCCCTTACTGCAATAAAGAAATGAAAAAAGGATATGTGCAAAGCGCACGTCCGATCATTTGGGGACTTTATAAAAAGAAATTACTTTTTTCGGCAACTCAGTCAACCGATTTTACTGTAAGCAATGGCTATTGGAATGGTTGCTTTGCCGAAGCATATCATTGTCCTAAATGCAAAAAAATCATCATTTCAACAGAATAATAAAAATTTCTTATAAATCAAGGCTCAGGTCGCCTATGTTCGCACACGCAAGCAGGGGTGAAGGGGGCGCAGCCCAACGAACCGCACTTGCCCGTCGACTCTGACGGTTTTCCTTGGAAAACGGCGGTGTTCAGCCGCCGAGGCAGAGCCGACTGTTGAGCTTTGCTCAACTATGTCATCCTGAGGGCACGTCCGCAGACGTGTGGTGCCCGAAGGATCTCGTGCCGCCCCCATTTACAAGGGCGGCGCGGTGCCACTACGATGGAGTCTGCTGTGAACCAAAAAACAAAATTATACAGCCTAATGTAATCACTATGAACGAAAAAACATATTACGTTTACATTGAAGCAAACAAAAGAAACCGTGTTTTTTATGTGGGGATAACAAATAACATTGTTCGCCGTGATAAAGAACATGAAAATAAGGTATATGAGTACGGATATACCGCAAGGTATAAAGTAAACAAGCTCGTATATTATGAAAAGTACCACGACGTAAACAAAGCAATAGCAAGAGAAAAATCTCTCAAAGGGATAAATCGGCAAAAGAAGCGCGATATCGTTCGTCCGGTCAA
>JAGCJI010000107.1 GCA_017648085.1 Clostridia bacterium
AACCACGCCGACGCCCGCAAGATCCTTGAACGGATAGGGGCAATCGGGTCTGTGTGGATTGACTACCGCGACGGCTTCGGGAAGCTCGGAGCGACATTCGTGATGGTCCGTGACCACGAAGTCCACGCCAACGCTTTTTGCATATTCAACTTCGTCATTTGCTGTAACGCCGGTATCCACGGTAATTATGAGCGAGGTGCCCTTCTCCCGAATCAGATTGATAGCGGGCACGGAGACGCCGTATCCCTCACCGCTCCTGTTGGGAATGTAATAATCCACATTAGCGCCCTTGGACTTCAGATAAAGGTATAAAGTGCATACCGATGTGACTCCGTCTACGTCATAATCGCCGTAAACGGTGATTTTTTCTTTGCCTGTAACGGCTTTGTGAATTCTTTCGATTGCTTTGTCAATATCCTTCATTTCGAAGGGGTTACAAAGCATCTCGCTTTCCATCCCGATAAAGCTCTTCGCTTCATTGACGTCGGTGTATCCGCGAGTATAAAGCAATCGTGCCACGATCGGATGGATCCCGAGCTCTTCCGCTATAGCAAGTATTTCTCTTGCCGTTGCCGGATCGGTCGGGGATTTTAGAATCCACTTTTTCTCCTTTGCTGTACTGTTTTTCATTATGTAAACCGTCAGTCGGGATTTTATCCCGCCTTTCATATTAATAATCAACTTTGTCGCGGTCTTGATTTCACCCGCGAATCATAATGGCTTATATCGTTTCATAACGGCAAACGCCGTTTTTATTCCGTCGATGGCGGCACTCGTTATTCCGCCTGCATATCCGGCGCCCTCACCGGCAGGATACAAGTTCCTTGTGCCGATCGCAAGGCGTGTTTCGGGATCTCTTAAAATTCTTATCGGGGCGCTGGTACGTGTTTCAGCACCCGTAAGTATTGCATCGGGCGATGAAAAGCCCGGGATTTTCTTATCGAAATCGTACAGCGCGTTGCGAATCGCCGTACAGACAAAGTCCGGCAAAAATTCCTCGGGGCGCGCCTCTTTTACGTGGATTCCGCCCATGTAGGTAGGCGTAACCTTCCGGGAGCCGTGTACCCCGGTGCTTGACAAAAAATCGCCGACCGAGCTTATCGGGGCTGAGTAATCCCCACCACCTGCGTAAAATGCGGCTCTTTCAATTTTGCGTTGAAAATCTATAGCCGCCCTTGGAGTTTGTCCGTAATCCTCTTTAAAAATACTGCAAACGACGGCAGAATTCGAGTTTTTGCCATCTCTGGCATGCGCACTCATACCGTTGACTACAACACCGCCAATCTCGCTTGCGGCGGCAACGACCTCGCCGCCGGGGCACATGCAAAACGTGTAAACGCCCCTCACCTTCGTGTTATGCGAAAGATTATATTCGGCGTGTCCGAGCGCGCTATGGCCTGCGAAATCACCGTAAAGTGCCTTGTCAATGCTCTCTGCAAGATGTTCAATACGCATGCCTACGGAAAACGGCTTTGCCTCAATGGAATATCCGCCGTAAATTAAGCCGTCGTAAGTGTCGCGTGCGCTGTGTCCGATAGCAAGTATTATTGCACTGCAAGGTATCTCGCCCCTGCTTGTGATTGCTATATTACCGTTCGGGCGTTCGGTATGGTTGATGTATTTGGTGTGAAAAAGAACCTTGCCGCCGAGTTCTTCGATCCGCTCGATAATTTTCGTTATGACAGGCGCGAGAACGTCCGTTCCAACGTGCGGCTTCGCAAGATATAATATTTCCTTCGGTGCGCCGAATTCTACCAGACGGGAGAGAACGTACGATGAAATCGGATCGTTGATTCGCGTAATGAGCTTACCGTCCGAAAAAGTGCCTGCACCGCCCGCGCCGAACTGTATATTTGTATCGGGGTCCAAAATTTGCGCGGTATTAAATCGACTTACGCTTCCCTGCCTTTCTTTAACCGAGCCTCCGCGCTCAATAAGAATGGGAGCGTATCCGTTCTCCGCAAGAAGCAACGCGGCAAAAAGTCCGCACGGACCTGATCCGACGATAAGGGGTGGTGCTGACATTTTTTCCTCGCCAAGCATAACTGTCGATAGAGATACGGGCGGGAGGAGTGCTACGTCAGCCTCCATAAGTCGCTCGCGTGAGGGGGATGGAAGCTCTCCTGTCACGGCGACTGAATAAACGAAAGAAACATCGCTTTTTCGTCTGGCGTCAACACTTCTGCGATAAATGCTGAAGGAAAGACCGGCACTTTTTATACCAAGACGGGAGAGGCGTCGACGTGCAACCGAAAACGCCTCTTTATAAGAGGCGTTAACGGACAGCTTAATATTATTTACAATGAACGTGCGTTTTTCCGTGCTCATATGCAACCCCTAAACAGCAACAAGGGTAGAAACGATGAGAACGCAGCACTCGTATCCGGTGCCTCCGCATTCAAGCTGTATTTAACAAGCATCCATATAACAATGGCAACAGCAAGGCAAATAAGGCCTATAAGGACCGTGCCAAGCTTCATACCGAGAATTTTCTTGTTCATAATAACCTTCTTATTTTGCGTCGGATTTTCTGACTATTTTTTTCATAAGGAAGTGGCGGAGGGATTCGGCGTTGTAGTCACGCGTAAGAGTGCAGTCATACGCGACGGAAATCGTGCCGGTTTCCTCGGAAACCACTATAATAATAGCGTCGCTTGTCTCACTCATACCGATAGCCGCTCTATGCCTTGTACCGAGATCGCCGTCAAGATCAGTCCTTCTTGTCAGGGGGAGAAGACATCCCGCCGCGGCAATTTTCGCATCGTCGATAACTACAGCACCGTCGTGAAGAGGCGCTTTGTTGAAGAAGATGTTGCGTAAAAGGAAGGAGTTGACGTCGGCGTTAAGCGATATGCCGGTTTCGATTATCTCATCAAGCTTTACAGTTCGTGAGAAAACGATCAGTGCACCGGTTTTAGTACGAGAAAGATCGTTGACTGCGGAGCAGATCTGATCTATTGCCTTCGTGTAGAGAAGCCTTTTTTTCTTTTGATCTCCGAAATTCATAATACCGTTTACCGAACCGGTACCGAGCTTTTCAAGTGCATCACGGATTTCAGGCTGAAATATGATTATCAGGGCAAGCACGCCGATCTTAAGAATTGAGGAGAAAATATAATACGTCGCATTAAGTCCAAAGGCAAAGGCAATAAGAGTAAGAACGACTATAACGGCGACGCCGATAAGTAGCGCGCCTGCCTTTCTGCTCTTCAAAAACTTAAATGCGATAAATAGCAGAGTTGCGAGTAAAAGTATATCAAAAGCATCGGCAACGCCAAAATTTATGAACGCGTCCTTTACGGAAGTGAAGAAGGCGCGGAAGCTGTCACCGATACCGACGGAAGCCTTAAGCAAAGTATTCATCGTATATCCTCATAGCGCAAGATGCGCGTATAAACATTTAAAATATAGTATTACTTCCCAATTATAACATACACTTCTGCTAAATGCAATGGTTTTTCTGAAATTTCCAAAAAAACGCGATATTTTTTTACACGCACCCCAAGTTTGTCTCAAACTGTCACTTGCTTTTTTACGAGCGACCTATTGACAAGCGCAGTTTTTTGTGCTATAATTTGTATCAAATGATACATTTTGGAGCGATTATGACGAATTACACAGATTTTTTATCACAGGTGTTTCTATTCAAAAACGTCAAAATGGCGACACTCACAAAGATAGTGCAGAATCTGAAGACCGAGATTAAGTGCTATGAAGCAAAGGCAACTATTTATTCGCCGGAGGACTACGAGCCAAAGCTCGGGTTCGTTTTGAACGGCGAATGCTCGGTCAACCGTTTAAAGTCGGACGGAGGCTGTGTTCCCCTAAATCGCATAGGCAAAGGGGGATCTTTTGGAATTATGGCTGTTTTAACCGACGTGGATGAATTTCCGACGCTCATTTCGGCAACCAAAGCGACCAAGATACTTTTTATTGATAAAAGTGATGCCCTGAAGGCGATACGCAAGTACCCGAGCGTAGCAAATAACGTGATTGATTTCCTAGCGAAAAAAATCATATTTCTTAACGGCAAGGTAGCCACCTTCTCCGCCGATTCGGTTGAGGATAAGCTCGCCGGACTGATTTTGGCGGAAAGCAGACGCCTTGGTACTGACAGCTTTAAAATCAACTGTAAGAGAAGCGCGGAAACGATAAACGCCGGCCGTGCCTCGCTTTACCGTGCGCTTTCATCACTGTCCGATTCCGGACTTATCAGGTTTGAAAACAAAATCGTTTATATTATTGACCGTGAAGGTCTTGAAAGGAATACAAAATGAAAAAAATCATCTCACTTCTCATCCTACTCTCACTCACTCTTCTCTCCCTCGTCGCCTGCGGCGAACCGGAGGACGATACGAAAATACGCGTAGGCTATATGGCGGGCCCTACCGGCATGGGTATGGCAAAGCTTATACACGATAACGGCGGCGCAGAACTTGGAAACGAAAAATACAGCTTCAAAAAATACGCCGATACCGAGGCAGCAAAGCGTGACCTTACGAAAGGTGAAATCGACGTTATATGTATCCCCACCAACGAAGCGGCAACATATTATATGGCTACAGACGACAATAACTTGGTGCTCGCGGTAAATACGCTCAATACCCTTTATCTTCTGACCGACGGAAGCAATACCGTAACACAGCTTTCCGATCTTGCGAACAAAACTGTTTACACCTGCTCAAACGGAACACCTAATGAAATAGTTGAGCATCTTTTTGAAACGGCAAAGATCGAGGTTACCGTCAGCACGAGCTTTGAGGGTAGCGAGATCAAAACTCCCGCA
This sequence comes from Clostridia bacterium, assembly GCA_017648085.1. GTDB lineage: Bacteria > Bacillota > Clostridia > Oscillospirales > CAG-272 > UBA1740. Next base: position 4,787 of record JAGCJI010000107.1, read on the forward strand.
CAGCTGGGCGCACTTATAATTGCGGGCAAGCTTGATTATGCAGTCGTTCCCGAGCCCATCGTAACCAGCGCGCTTCTTCAGAATAACTCCTACTCCGTCGACCTCAATATCGGTACTGAGTGGAAAAATATATGCAAGAGCGAAATCGCAATGGGATGCCTTTACGCTAACAAAACGTTCGTTCAAAAGCATCCGAAGGCGATAAACGCATTCCTTGACGAATACAAGGCTTCGGTTGAATTTATATCCAAAGCCGAAAATCGCGATACCGCTGCGGAGTACGTAGTTGAGACCGGCATTATGGCGGCAGCCGCACCTGCGAAAAAAGCACTTGCCAACCTTGGTGATTCAATAACTTATATCGAAGGCGCGGAAATGAAAGCCATGCTCGTTACTTTCTACAAGGCGGTAGGAATAAACGCACCTCAAAATAAGAATTTCTACTATGAAAGATAAGCTTATTGCGATTTGCCGGGCTGTGTTGACGATTATTTTCTGGCTACTCGTCTGGCAGATCGCGGCGCTGATAGTTGATAAAGAATTTTTCCTTCCTACTATCGGACAAACCATGAAAGAGCTTTGGAGTATATTCAGAAAAAAAGCTTTTCCGATTGCCTTGCTTACAACGCTTCTGCGTGTTATATGCGGTATCACCGTGGGAACGGCACTTGGTATAATTCTCGCTACTCTCTCGCACTATTCTCTCATCGCTAAAAGCATCATATCTCCCTTTATTTCAGTAGTCAAGTCCACCCCCGTGGCGACTTTTATCATAATTTTGTGGATTTTCTTGAGTGGCAATTCCCTGCCTATCTTCATCGCTGTTTTAATGGTTATGCCGATAATTTGGCAGAATGTTTTGGATGGATTCGGGGCTGTGAACCGCGAGCTTGCGGAGGTTTGTAAGCTATACCGTTTTTCCTTCAAAAAGCGCGTTAAGGTGCTGATTTTCCCTACCGTATTAAATTATTTCATACCCGCATTCATAACCTCTGCATCACTTGCATGGAAGGCGGAAATTGCCGCTGAAATAATCGCGTACACGAAGAATTCGATCGGTGGGAGCATAAGTGACGCCAACTCGATCTACAAGACGGCGGAGGTCTTCGCTTGGACGCTTATAGTGATAACCTTCAGTATACTCATTGAGGCACTGACAAAATTCTTGACGCGGAGGTTTAAGAGCAATGCTTGAAATCAAAAATCTTACCAAAGCATTCGATGAGAAGGTTATTTTCCGCAATTTTTCAGCAGAGCTCGACGAAGTCGGATTATACGTCCTGGTTGGTGAAAGCGGAGTCGGAAAAACCACACTGTTAAGAATCATATCCGGCTTGGATAACGATTTTTCGGGCGAAATTCTCGGTATAGAAGATAAAAGTCTATCCTATGCATTCCAAGAGCACCGCTTATTTCCCACCCTTACGGCTCTTGAAAACGTAACAGTTACGAGCGAAGCGGATGTTTCGCAAGATGGGCGTTTTTTGCTGCGGCGGCTTGGTTTTACCGATGATGATATGAATCTTTATCCCCGTGAGCTGTCTGGCGGTATGAAGCAAAGAGTTGCCCTTGCACGCGCGCTTTTGTTTACGTCGGACATATTGCTCCTTGACGAACCGACGAAGGAGCTTGACGCGATACACGCGTCGGCAGTACGTGAGATAATTCTCGAGGAGAGCAAAAAACGACTTGTCATAATGGTTTCACATAACGAACACGATATGAAAATAAGTGGCGCAAATATCCTCGAAATATCCTTTCCGCGCACAGAAGATATCCAATAAACTCCAATCAGCCGGCAAGAACTATATTGCCGGCTCTTTTTGGTATAACGAAAACCACGCGATAGTCGCGTGGTTCAAAAAAAGGCTTTGCCGATGAACAGAAAACAAACAAAAAAATCAGCGAAGAATGTCCTTGTGTGAGAGGCTCCTTTGTGTAAAGGGAGCTCCGCCGGAGGCGGT
>JAGCJI010000108.1 GCA_017648085.1 Clostridia bacterium
AGCGTGTGTCCCCAATAGGCTCTTGCTCCCTCAAATCCGCCGTACAGCTCGCACTTTGCCGCAAGGCTGTTGGGATTTGTTTTGTCGCCGATATTCGTGTCGGAAAGATAGATCCAGTAATCCATAACGGCGCTCTCGCCGCCCTTTTTCTCGAGGAATTTAAAAAATTCACTGTAAAGGGGGATAAATTCCGTGCATGAAAGCATCCTATTACTCCTTTTCGGTTATTTTAATTCGCTGAGAAGCTTTTCAACCGTTTTAAGGACGATTTCTTCAACGCCGCGCTTCAGGCGGGAGCTTCTCGTTTCATATCCGCCCTCGTCATAAGCCTTTGAGGTGGGGAAATAGCAGTCGCCGCCGTTGGTAAGGCAACATACGAAGGTCGCAGGGAAGGGTGATATACGTGCAACCTCGCGGCCGATATCCGAGAAAAGCTCGCCGGGCACGCCAATGAAGGCAAGATCGCCGACGGTGATAGCAGAAAGCAGGAAGGGGAAGGTGTCGGGTCCGTCTTTGAGATCAACTATTCGGTTGGCCTCTGCCACGACGGTGGTAAGCTCCATTGCCTTTTCGGGTATTTCATCAGCCCTTCCGTTGTTGTAAAGGTCGAGCAGGGCGCGCGCCTCGTCAACCTTGTCGTTTTCCTTATTGGCGGGGACGTCCATTTTTTCGGTCGCAAACTTTAGAGCACCGGGGGCAAGGTCAATGCCTTTGCCCGAGGAGGAAAGGGCTGCTGCCGCAACCACTCTGCCCATATGCTTCGTATGCTCGTATCCGCGCGGAACGCCGTCGAAGCTATCGTAGTGAAGCCCACGTTTGTCCGCCTCGCTTGGAAAAGGATTTATATGACCGAGATCTCCCTGAGAGCCGGTAAGGAAAAGACATTTTGAGCCGGGTATCGCACCCTCGATAGTGCTTCTTACAACACCGGGCCAGTCGCCGCTGATGTAGTCGCCACCGACGGAATCGGCGTGAGTGCCGAAGCAAACGACGTACACGTCATCGCCACATTCACGTTCTATTTTGATAGTTCTGACCTCTTCGTTTGGAGTGCCGAGAGCATGATCAATATCGGGGTTTTCGACGCCGGGATTGGTTTGCACCTTGCCACTTTTCATTCTGAAGCGGCGGCAGAAGGATATGTTCTTCGCCTCAGCCGTTGAAAATGAGATCACGGAGGGTGAGAGGGTGCTCATCGCCTCGCGACCGATATTTGCGAGGGTGTTGATAAGGAACTCCTCGTACTCGTAAGCGGTGCTTCCCGTGCCGAGAGCGCCGGATGCGCCAACCTGCGGGCCGGTATGGGTATGTGAGCAGTTGATGAGTATTGCATCGGGGTGAATGCCCGTTGCCGCGGCAACTCTGCTTCGCATAGCGGTGCATTGCTCGGTATCAAGCTCGCACACCTCAACCGAGATGATCAAGGAGGTGTTGTTGCCGTCCGATATAGCGAGCGCTGCCGCATATATGTCGTCAAGAATTCCCTTCGTTTTACGAAGATGATAATATCCAACGATGGGAGTGCCGAGGGGTGGGTTTATGACCGCCCTTGCATATCCCGTAAATATTTTCTTATCCATCAGAGTTCACCTATTTTTTGCATATCAGCCTTTATGCTTTCAACAAGCTCGGGCATGGGAGTGTACTTATAGTCCTCAACGTAAATTCCCTCAAGGCCGAGAAGATTCATGCTCTCGGAGTATATGTAAAGAAGATCCGTGCCGGGGTAGGAAAGCAGGCGATCTCTATACCAGATAATGTTGTTAAGATACTTGCTTACACCCTCAAAATCGCCGTTTTTATATGCATCGGCAAGACCCTTTGCGTTCTTAGGAGTGCAGGAGAACATACCGTCAAGCACCTTGTCAAAGCCGAATTTAAGCGCAACGTCAAAGCAGTCAAGATTGCTGTAAAGTACGTTAAATTCGGGGTATGCAAATTTAAGCTGACGAACCAGAACGATATCACCCGTCTTAATTCCCGCAACCTTGCCTGCCTTAATAAGAGAGTCAACGAGGGGGAAGGTGATCTTAACCTTGGTTACAACCGCAAGGTCGTAGAGGTAGAGGGGATGCTCGGTTGCATCGCTGATAGCAGAGAAAAAGGTGAAAAGCTCGGAGTTGGTCGAGGTGCAATAGAAGGGGGTAGTTGCAACTACGCCGTCAAGCTTAAGGCCGCGGAGAAGCTCAAGGCGAGCCTTAACTCTTGCAATCGAGTTATCCATAACGCCAACGAAAAGGGCTACTCTGCCGTCGTTAGCCTCCGAAGCTACCTTTGCCGCCTCGGCGAATGCTTCCATAGTTACGGCTTCCTCAATTCCCATGCTTCCAAGCAAAAGAAGGCCCGAAGCGCCTGCCGCAATCTGCATTTCTATCTCTTTTACGAGTGCGCTTGCGACAAGATTGCCGTTTTCGTCAAGGGGAGTGCCGAGTGCTGTGAAAAATCCGGGGTTTAACTTTCTCATAAAAAAATCTCCTTAAAGTAAGCTTTTTATTTTATTATATCGTAAGGCGGGCGGGGTGTAAATCTATTTTTGCGACAAATCTTTCCCTCTGTGTCTAAAAAATAAATAAAAATTCTTGACATTTTGGCTTCACGGCCATATAATTGAGTTGAAAAGGGGTGATTTTTTTGCATGACAAGATATTGCTTGCACAGAATAAAGAGTTTACGGTTAAGATAGAAAACCTATCGTTTGCCTTGATAGTGGATATAAACAAAGGTGAAACCGCGCTCGATCCCGTGCAGCTTACCCTGCACAGCCACGTTGCGGCAGAGCTTTTCGCCTGTAATCGCGGCAGGGCTGAGATACGGCTTGAAGATAATACGGTAATTCTGCAAAAGGGGGATCTTGCCATAGTGCCGCCCCGCCTGGCTCATTGCCTTTATAAATCCGAGGATGCCGAGGTTTCGGCGATCAGCTTTATGTGCCGACCCAGAAGTGAGAGGGATACGAGCGACCTTTACCGTGAGCTTTCTGTTTTCGTAAAGGGAGAGGGGGTCATAGTTTACCGCCTGCAATCCGAGATAAGTGAAAAGATTCGAGAAATAGTGGGGGCGGCAGAGAGCCTTGCCGGAATTCCCCCCGCGATCCGCGTAATAGATATATTGCTATCCCTTGCCGGAGAGCGCTCGGAATCGGCGCAAGATGCAAAATCCGCCGTAGCATACGATGCGGGATATGACATTCAGCGCATGGCTCGCTTAGATCAGCTTATACACAGATTTTATATGCACGATCTTAGTGCCGAGTACGTTGCAAATCAGCTCTATATAAGCACACGCCAGCTTGACCGTATTGCGCGCCGCAGATATGGCAAGAGCTTACATAAGGTCGTTATGGAAAAAAGGATAAAATCGGCGGCGCAACTTCTCGCTGAAAGTGACATGACGGTTGAGCGTATTGCAAGCAGCGTGGGATTTGCCTCGGCGGTGGGCTTTTACCGTGAATTTATGCGCTATTTTGGTACTACCCCGGCGGAATACAGAAAAATGAAAAGAGAAAATCAATGAAATACGTAATTATAACCGGTGCGGACGGAGGTATGGGACGCGCCGCGGTAAAGGAATTTATAAAAGAGGGCTACGGTGTTATTGCGCTTGACGTGCGAGAGTATTCCGGTGAGGTACCCGTTCTTCTTTCCGTAAGGTGCGACCTTACCGACACGGCAAGCGTTGAAGAGGCTTACGCGAGGGTATGCGAGCTGACCGACAAAATCGATCTTATAGTCCACCTTGTAGGAATTTATACGCTTGACTCGCTTGTCGAGGCCCCTGAGAGAGATTTGCGCCGTGCTTTTGATATAAACTTTTTCGGTGCGGCTAACGTAAACCGCATTTTTCTGCCACTGCTCGCCCGTGGCAGTAGAATAATAGTTACAACAAGCGAGCTTGCAGCCCTTGACCCCTTGCCGTTTACGGGAATTTATGCGATAACCAAGGGCACGCTTGATAAATATGCGTATTCCTTGCGCATGGAGTTTCAGCTGCTTGGAATTGACGTTACGGTTTTGCGCGCCGGCGCAACAAGCACCGATATGCTGGGTGTATCTACCGCGGCACTTGACCGATTCTGTGAGAATACCGAGCTTTATTCTTGCAATGCCGCGAGGTTTAAGAAAATAGTAAACAGTGTTGAATCGCGCAGTATAAGCCCCGAGCGCGTGTCAAAAAAGCTTTCTAAAATAGCAGGCAAAAGGCGCACGCGCTTTGCCTACTCCATAAATCGCAACCCCTTGCTTTTGCTTCTTGATGCGCTTCCGCGCGCCTGGCGGTTCAAAATAATCAAACGGATTTTGAAGTGAAAATCGGTGCTTGCGTTTAATGCACAACTAAACAAAACGAGCGGAGATGCTTGAGATGGCATCTCCGTTTTTTAGTGGCGGCTCTTTTATTTTAAAGACTTGAAAAAAATGTCAATATATGATATACTAATATAATAAGCAGTAAAGGAAATGATAAAATGATAGAAAAAATAGTTGAAAAAATTAAAAAAGCCGACACGGTTATTATTCACCGACATACGAATCCCGACGGCGATGCGATAGGAAGTCAGGTCGGACTTAAATACATAATAAAGGAAAATTTCCCCGACAAGCGGGTGCTTGCGGTGGGCGATGCCGCCGGAAGATATTCGTTCGTTGAGGGTAGCACTACCGACGACGTTCAGGACAGCGATTACGAAGGTGCGCTTGCCATAATTCTTGACACTTCGGCGTCGGCTCTTATCAGCGACGGCCGCTACACCTTGGCACAGGATACGGCGCGAATCGACCATCACATTTTCTGCGAGAAGATAGCGGACGCGGAGCTTGTGGACACCTCGTACGAGAGCTGCTGCGGACTCGTTACCGAATTTGCGCTTTCGGCAGGGCTGAAAATACCCCCGATATCAGCCGCCGCGCTTTACACGGGTATGGTTACCGACTCGGGCAGATTCCGTTATGATTCCACAACGGACAAGACCTTCCGCCTGGCATCCGCTCTTATGAGCGTTGGCGTGGACATTGCCTCGATTTATAAAAATCTCTATACCGACGATTTTGAGAGAGTAAAATTGCGCGCGCAGTTCGTTTTAAAGGTGAAATTCACCGAAAAGGGTGTTGCATATATATATACGACACGAGAGGAGCTTGAGAGCTATAACGCCGACCTCTTCTTTATATCGCGCGGTATGGTCAGCACGATGTCGGACCTGCGCGGTGTCGATATATGGGCTAATTTCACCGAGAGCGAGGGCGGAGTTTTGTGCGAGATTCGCTCAAGCAAGTATAATATAAACCCCGTGGCGAAAAAATACGGTGGCGGCGGTCACGCCAAGGCGAGCGGTGCAACGCTTAAGGACTACGGCGAGGCGATGGCTCTGCTTGCCGACCTTGAAGCACTTTTGGAGGACTGACGAATGAAAACGCAAGAAATGCAAATAATATTTGATAAAATCAAGGAATATGATAGGATAATTATATTCCGTCATTTCCGCCCCGACGGTGATGCTATCGGCTCAACGAAGGGACTGCAGAGAATACTGAAGCTAACCTATCCCGAGAAGGAAATATATATTCAAAACTGTGACTCCTCCGACTATCTTGCCTTCCTCGGAGGTGAGGACGAGCCTATTGCGGACGAGCTTTATGCGGACGCGCTTGCCATAGTAATTGACACGGGTGACACCAAAAGGGTATCAAACCAGAAATTTTCCCTTTGCCGCGAGGTTGCGGTGATCGACCATCATATACAGACGTCGCCCTACGGCGACTACAGATGGGTAATTGAGGAAAAATCCTCATCTTGCGAGATGATAGCGGAGTTTTACGATGCTTTCCGCGACGAACTTAAAATTGACACGGAGGCGGCAACCTATATTTATACGGGTATGGTTACCGACTCGGGCAGATTCCGTTTTCGTTCGGTTTCGGGTGAAACGCTTCGCCTTGCGGGAGTTATGCTTGACCTTGGCGTAGATACCGACAGACTATACGCAGAGCTTTACCTTGAAGAATACGATTACCTTAAATTCAAGGCGTACGTTTACGAAAACATGAAGATGACAGAAAACGGCGTCGCGTATATATACGTTGACCGTGCAATGCAGGAAAGATTTTCTCTTACGCAGGAAAAGGCGTCTGCCGTCGTAAGCTGCCTTGATTCAATTCGCGGCAGTATAATATGGCTTGCATTTATCGACAACGACGACGGCACGACTCGCGTGCGACTTCGTTCCCGCTTTGTGACGGTAAACGAGCTTGCAGAGAGGTATCACGGCGGCGGTCACGACTGTGCCGCAGGTGCGACGGTATATTCGCCCGATGAGATGGCGGCACTGCTTTCAGAGGCGGATGCACTTATCAAAGAGTATAAAGAAAATAACGAGGGTTGGCTATGAGAATACTGATAACTAACGACGACGGTATCGGCGCACCCGGTATACGCCATCTCGTAGAATGGGCAAAAACCAAGGGCGAGGTGGTCGTGGTTGCACCCCGTGTTGAGCAAAGCGCGAAAAGCCACGGCATAGAGATACACTCGGCGTTTGAGGTGAAGCCGTCGGAGGTGTTTTCGGGCGTGCGTGCATTCTCGGTTGATTCAACACCGGCGGACTGTATCAGGGTTGCAAAGCTGTTATTAAAGGAAGAGTTTGACATAGTTTTCTCGGGAATAAACCGCGGTCCTAACCTCGGTTGTGACCTTGTTTATTCGGCCACGGTGGGCGCAATTTTTGAAGCGTCGCGCTTCGGAATACCGGCGATAGCCTTTTCTACCGATTTCGATTCCTTTGACAATGCGGTCGCAAGGTTGGACGAGGTCTACGATTTCTTTGAAAAGCACGAGCTTATGAAGAAAAACTCCCTTTATAACGTTAATATCCCCTCGTGCGAGAGCCACGGATTTCGCATAACGCGCCAGGGCGGAATGTATTTTTCGGACAAGTTCGGCAAGACTGAGAGGGAGAACTTCTATCAGCCGGAGGGATACTGCGTTTACGAGGGCGGACAGAATCTCCGTGAGGATATAGACGCGTTTAAGTGCGGATATATTTCAATTACTCCGCTTCTGTCAACGAGAACAAACCTTGCACTTGTAGAAAAGCTACAAAAGGAAATATAAGAAAAAAGAGCAGAGAGACGCGGAAGCCCGTCATTTCTGCTCTTTAATTTTACACGGTAGCGTAGATACGCTTCGTGTCGATAAATATGATAACCTCACATACCGCACCCTTTGCGCCAAGAGGTGCAAGAACGCTCGGTACGTATGGGGTGGGGTTATAGTCGTATTTGCTTGAAATTTTGCCGCCGCCGGTTATGTTGCCGAACATCACGCCCCAACCGCCCTTGTAATTTAAGTATTCCTGAAAATCGTTATAGTGGTTGTAGGTGTAGAAAAGATATCTTTCGTTCGGCTCAACTATCTTGTTGCCGTTGGCGTCAAAGCGGGCGTAAACTATGCGCGCCGCGCCGCGTGTTATCTTGCTTCCGTTATTATAAAGTGCCGCGGTGTAGCTTGGGTCACAGTCGGTGCCGGTGGTGCCGATATCCATCTCATAATAGTCGAGCACGCCGCCGCAACCGCTTATATTAGGAAGCACGGGCTCGTATGGATATCTTGACGTATCGCCCGAAAAATAGGTGTGATTAAGTCGCAGGTATATGCCCCAAATGCTACTTGTGGGCTTCGTGCTCTTTGAGGAGGTGTAATTGGCAGGGATATCGCCAAAGGCGTAAACGTACGCCGCAACCTCTTCAAGCGTTATGTATGCGCCGCCACGGTAAACGCGGAATACTTCATTGCCGCGTGAGTCTGTGACGATGTAGGTGTTTTTATTATCCGCATACAGGGTAGTGCTGTTTCGTATATAGTATCCGCCCTGCATCGGTCGGTATGAGGATATAGTGGGTGCTTGGTCGGGCACGGTAAGACTGCCGGACATAAATCCGTAGTAGGTGCGCCAATATGCGTCAAGATAGCTCTCTGCGGGCTCGTAGTTTGAGTAGAACTCGGACTCGCTCATACCGGCGTAAAGGCACTGATAGTCGGGTTCAGGTTCAGGTTCAGGCTCGGGTTCAGGTTCAGGTTCAGGCTCGGGTTCAGGTTCAGGCTCGGGTTCAGGTTCAGGCTCGGGTTCAGGTTCAGGCTCGGGTTCGGGCTCGGGTTCGGGCTCTGGGGGTGGGTTAGGATTGGGGTTGGGGTTAGGGTTAGGATTTTCCTCGTCTTCAACGATGACCGTTAAAATATCGGTCGAGTCACCGAGGGTTACCATTATCAGCGCATACCCTTCGCTATCTGCCCACAAGAGTCCGTTTTCGTCAACTCTGACACAGTTACCGTTGGCAACGAAGCTGACGTAGTTGTATAATTCGCCGGGGATATTGGTTTCGACAATTATAACCTCTCCCGGTTTCATTCTGACGGTGTCGCCGTTTTGAATCTCGACTTCAAATCCGTCGGGGATTTCAGGACCGAAAACGTCGCAGGAGGTTGACGTGAATATGATAAGCATCAAAACGAGAAAGGATGCTAATATTCTTCCGAATTTCTTCATCTTTACCTCCTTCAAAAGAGTTGCTTTGCTTATTTCATAAGGTGCCTAAGTATTACGTCGGATACGAACTCGGCGCGCGCGAGCACCTCGCCGGGTGCTGCCATATCCCTGCCGAATACCTCCGACAAGGTGTGAATGTTGGAGAAATATGAGAAGCTGAAGCTCTGGATCGAGAGGGATACCTGATATTCGTCCACGTCCTCACGGAAAATGCCCATATCTTTGCCGCGGCGAATTTCTCTTGTGATATAATCAAGCGTGGGAGCTTTGAGCTTGCGAACCTCGTCACCGAAAAGGGATTTTGCGCCGTTCAGATTTTCCCACATCAAAAGGCGCACGAAGCTCGGAGTTTCATTAAGGAAACGGAAATAGGTATAAACTACGTTTTTGATGGACTCGGTAGGCTCTAAATTTTCGATATAGAAGCTGCTTTCGCACTCGGCTACCCTTTTGTAGGTGGAAAGCAGGATCTCTTGATAAAGCCCCTCCTTGCTTTCAAAGTGGGCGTAGATCATACGCTTGTTGACGCCGGCTGAGTGTGCTATTTCGTCTATTCTTGCGCCAAAAAAGCCCTTGTCCGAAAACTCCTTTTCGGCGGCTGAGAGGATTTTTGCGCGGGTTATATCTGATTTTGACTGTTTTTGATTCATAGTTTCTCCTCGATTAGAGATAAGTGCCGAAAGCTCTGAATTTTAAGGATCGAATGTGAGCCGCGGTTATTCTATCTTGCCTAAATATTTTAACATACAGGTACTTTATTGTCAACAATATTTACGGAATAAATAATGGTCTATTGCGCTAAAAGTATTGACTTTATACTTAAATAGCGGTATAATCAAGGTAACCGAATAGTTAGTTTCGCAAGAAAGATAAGTGCCGAAGGCCCGGGAAATTAAAAATTCAGCGCAGTCGCGGTCCGTTCATTCTTGCTGATATGAAAGGAATCTTTATTATGCTTAAAATTGCTATCGTAGGCACAGGCCACATCGTTACGTCCCACATTGCCGGTATTAGCGTGCTTGACGACGTAGAGCTTGTAGCCGTGTGCGACATAAACGAGGAGAGGGCGAAGGAGTATTCCGAAAAGTGCGGTGTGCCCTACGTTCTTGATTACAAGGAGCTGCCCGGCAAGGTTGATTTTGATGCGGTAATTCTCAACCTTCCGCACGGACTTCACTGTGAGGCAAGCGAATTTTTCCTTGACGCAGGCAAGCACGTGCTTGTTGAAAAGCCTATGGCTAACACAGTCGAGGAGTGCGAAAGAATGATTGCGGCGGCGGAGCGCAACGGAAAAAAGCTTGCGATAGCTCACGTGCAAAGATATGTAACTGCCGTTCAAAAGGCAAAGGAAATTTACGAGTCGGGAGAGCTTGGCAAGCTGTGTATGTATACTGAATACAGAAGCGGAGAGTATTTTGGACCGAACAGACCCGGCTGGTTCTTCAACAAAAAAATGGCGGGCGGCGGAATCGGTATGAACTATCTTGCGCACACCTTTGACAGAGTCTTTTCGGTTATCGGAAATCAGGAGATCGTATCGCTTGACGCGCAGTGCGGCAACCTTGCAACCGACCATGAGGTTGAGGGGCATATTCAGGTTTTTGCTAAATTTGACAGCGGCGTCAGCGCGGCAATATCGCTGAACGGATACACCTCTACCGGCTATGAGTGCTACTTCCACTATACTAATGGCTCGGTAAAGCTTACTGCTAAAAAGATTGAGGTCAACCGTGCGGACGGCAACGGCTTCGTTCCCGTTGAGCTGGAAAAGGGCATTCACACCTTTGCACAGGAGATAGACGCCTTCCACAGATATATAAAGGGAGAGCCGACTGACATTCCGGACGGAAAATACAGTATGGCTATTATCGACGCGATACAGGTTGCATACGAAAAGAGCGGATATTGAGGCGCATTTTTGGATAACTTAATAAAAGCAAAGAGAGACACTGTGAATGCAGCGCCTCTCTTTATATGAAAAAGCCGAGGCAGGAAATCCTGCCTCGGTAATTTTTCGTTTTAGGTATTATTCAACTGCGGAGTAGATAACAACAATTTTTTCTACTCTCCAATGTCCGCTGGTAGCGGTGTTAGTAAGAACAACACTTGCAGTGCCGTCTGCAGGGATTACTGTAACAGTTGTTGTGTCAAGTCCTGTTGCAGTGCCGTTTGTTACTGTGCAGGTTGCAGAAGGAATCTTGTTGCTCGATCCGGTGGTTATAACGATAGATTCAATTTTGTAACCGGAAGCTACAGAAATCGTAAGAGAGTTCTTGGAATAAAATCTTAATGCCGAACCGGAAGTATAGTACTTGGGTCCGTTGTTTCCGCTATTTTTTTCAGCTGAGATGGTAACTTCCTGAATGGTTTTACTAGCAAAATCCTGAGCATTTGTGTATCCAAGGTTAGATGAAACAAGTGTTACTTCTGTGCCTTGTGGCTTGGGAGCGTTGATAGTTACATAGAAAGTCTTTGTTATACTTGCTTCACCAACTACAATAGTAGCAGTAAGTGTTACAGTAGTGTTTACCGTAGGAATGTTGGATACTACAAGACCGTCAGCGGTGATAGTAGCATACTCATTCTCGGAAACGGTCCAAGTGATGGTTGCACCGTTAGATTCGCCTACGAGAGCGGTGGTGCCCGCCTCGGTGATAGAGGTTGCGGGTGCAGAGATAGCTTCTCTTGCAATAGCAGCCTTCTGTGCATCGGTAAGAGTTGCGGATGCATCTACATTTGCAAGCAAGGCGCCGGTGTTAAACTCGATCTTTCCGTTGTAGTTGGTGAGATCGCCGGTAACGGTGATTACGTCGCCAACCTTGAGTGCGGAAAGCTTTGCAAGCTCGTCTGCGTTATTCTTGTCAGCTACGGTCAGACGGAAGCACTCAATAGGCTTGTCTGCGTTTGCAACTACGATAGTAACGGTGATGTTCTTGTAGCCGGAGTCATACTTGGTGTCGATTCTGATGATAGCACCGGTAAGGGTCATGCCGGAGATGGTTTCACCCTTTGCAAGCTCGTAAGCAAGGTCAACGATCTCAGCCTGAGTAAGAGCCTTAAGCTTAATCTTGAATTCCTTGGTAACGGTTGCTTCGTTAAGAGTATAGGTTGCTGTAAGGGTAAGCTCAACAATTTCAGAAGGAATGGAGCTTACAACGAGGTTGCCGCCATCAACGGTAGCGTAGTCGTTAGTGTTAACTGCCCAGCTGATAGTGATATCGGTATTAGCACCGGTGGTGGGAAGAGCTACGTTGCCGGGAAGGCTTACGATGTCCTTATCAAGCTTGGAAGCATACTTTTCAACCTCAAGCTTCTGTGCATCGGTAAGACCGGTGGTGGTGTCTACTGCCTCAAGAGTACAGTTTGCATCAAACTCGATGGTGCCGTTGTAGTTCTTAAGTATACCGTTAACGGTAACTATATCGCCAGCCTTAAGCGCTTGAAGCTGTGCAAGCTGAGCTGCATCGTCCTTATTTACTGCGGTCATGCGGTAGCAGAGGATGGGCTTGTCGATAAGGTTTTCAACTACGATAACGATGGAGATATTCTTGTACTGGGAGTTGTAAGCGGAATCAATTGCAAGAATATAACCGGTGAGGGAGTACTTCTCGGTAAGAGCAGTATCCTTTGCAAGAGCATATGCCATATTTACGATATCAGCCTGGGAGAGAGCCTTAAGGGTAATCTCGAAGGTTGCGGTATCGGTGGTTGTGCCAACTGCAAGAGTTGCGGTAAGAGTAATGGTGGTATTAGATGCGGGAACGCCGCTGACTACGAGCTTGCCATCAACGATGGAAGCAAGGTCGCTGCCGGAAACTGCCCAAGAGATAGCAACGTCGCTATAGGTAGTACCTGCGGTTGCAAGGTCGATCGAGGTTGCCTCGGAAATTACTGTAGCGGGAGCCTTAAGATCTGCCTTCTCGGTTGCAATCTTATCATCGGCAGGGATGCTCTCAAGGTCAACCATGGTTACAAGCTGGCCGGGGAAGGAGGTAGAAATCTTGGATATCTTAGATGCGGAGAAGGTGTTGTAGGTGCCGTAAGTACCGATATAGTAGGTGTCCTCGCCAATAGTGGTGGTGAAGGTCTTGTATTCGGTATTGAATGCAAATACGCTTGCTTCAGCAACGTCGGTCTTGAATACAACGTTGATGTAGGTCTTCATCTCACCGTTAGACTCTTTGGTTTCAGACTCAATCGCAAGATACTGCTTGGTTCCGCCAAGAGTGAAGGTGAGGTAGTAGCCGCCGGTTGCAGCTTCAAGATATACGTCTGGAGCTGTGCTATAGTTCTCTGTGGTGCCGTAATAGTAGCTGTTCATAGCACCGGTAAAGTAAAGGTTCTTACCAAGGTTTGCCTGCTTTATGTAAAGCTTGTATGCAGTGCCAACTACGGGGTTGTCAACTACAGCGGGAACGATAGTGGGAATCTTGGGAACTGATATTTCAAATTCCTTGGTGTCGCTCTCTTCGCCGCAGGTGATCGTTGCCTTTACGGTGACGGAGGTAGCTGCCTTCTGAAGTGTGATGTTAAGCTTGTCGCCTTCGATGGCAGCAGCAGCGGTCTCGCCAACTACTTCCCAAGTGATCGTTACGTCGCTGTAGCTTGCGCCGGTGCCGTGAAGAGTGATGCTGTAGTTATCGGTTGCTGTTTCGTTGCCGGAGATGGAAAGGTCAGCCTTTTCCTTTTCAACCTTCTGTGCGGGAGTCTTTTCAACTATATTGATGCTCGAGGTCTTAGCAAACTTTGCGGGGAACTGCTCGGAGTCGATCTTCGATGCGTTAGAGCCGGTGATGTAGCTTGCCTTAGATGCGGAGAAGGTGGTCCAGGTGTCGTAAGTACCAAGGTAGTACTGGGTTTCGTCTATGGTAGCAAAGAACACCTTAATGGTGTCGTCGTAGGTAAATACCATGCTCGGCTCGGTTGTGAGCTGAGGACGAATTTTGTCGTTAGAATTCTTGTAGATCTGGATGTAGGTCTTGGTGGTTCCGTCCATAAAGTAGAGTCTGTAGCCACCTTCAGCCTCTTCGCTGAACACGTCGGGGGAAACGGAGGGATCCTCGGTGGTGCCGAGATATTCGCCGCTCATCTTGCCGTTGAAGAAGAGGATCTTACCAAGTATAGCCTGGTTGAGATAGAACTTGTAAGCGGTTCCTGCAACAGGCTTTTCGTTACCCATCTTTTCCTGCGGAATTACGCGGTCGAAGGATACGGTCTTGGTGTTGCCCTTCGCATCCTTAATGGTTGCGGTAAGGGTGTAGTTAACGTCAGCTTCATTGCTCTGGGTAATTTCAATCTTTACCTTATTACCTTCGGGAGCGTTGATCTTAACGTTAGCTGCGTTGGTCGCTTCCCAAGTGATAGTGAATACCTCGGAGCCAACCATAACCTGGCTAACTACCTCGTAGTCCTTGGCAGTGTTAACGGTGTCCTTGTACATGGTGAACACGATTTCCTTCGCCTTGTCAAGAGGGGTGGGACCCTTTTCACCGCAGGCAGAAAGCACTGCGACGGAGGAAATGAGAAGCATGAGAACAAGAAGACATGAGATAATCTTTTTCATTGCTTTTCTCCTTTTGATATTTTGTTTTTATTTGATTGTAATATCGTTAAGTGAAAATACCTTGATCTGATATGAGCCGGAGAAGGCGTCAACCATTCCCTTAACGCTGATGGTCTTGCCCTTGAAATATTCGCCGGTTATCAGATTGCCACTTTCATCGTGGAGAACTACCGTACGAACGGCGATCTCGGTGCCGTCGCTTGCGGTGCAGTAAAGAGTCATTGCACCCTCGTTTGCGCTCTCCTCGTTGGTAGTGGTGGTGTATCTATTGACGGTAAGTCCGTCCATAGAAACCGTTGTGTTCATCGCCAGAGCTGCAAAGTCAAACGTCTTTGTTACCTCTGTGACGTTATCGCCCTCGCCTTGAAGAAGGGTAAGGGTGATTTTTTTGTTTTGGAAGTCGTTTGCGGTAACGGGCATATACGCTGCCTCGTTGCCGTCGCTTATCTTCTGAAGGTTGGAGGGATCGTTCGGCTTCATTATCTTATACTGGAGGTCAATTATCTGATAGGTTTGACCTGTAGAATAATAAGAAACCTTACCGACGACTCTTACCTCGTTACCGACGGTAAGAATTTCCCAGCCCTCGCCGTTGAGGTTAAATCCGCAGTAAACCGCCATACCGTAGTACATATCGGTTTCCTCGTCGTAGGATTCAACGTAAACGCTGTTGTTGTTGCTGATCGTAACTACGCCGGTGAAGGCAACCTTCTTTCCGTCGTACTGTGCGATATTAGCACGAAGCTCCTTGAGGTCGAGCTCTATTGCATCGCCGTAGTAGAAGTCGGGGTCGGGCTGCTTTGACTGAATATTCAGCTTCTGAGCCTTTGCCTGTGCTATCGCAGACGTACCGATGCTGCCGTAACGGGTAGCCGCGGTATTGGATGCTATCGCAAGTCCGTTTTGAAGAAGCTCTATGTTGAGGTTACGGTAGGTGTCGGAGTCTTGGGGCTTGTACCAGATCCAGAGAAGGTATCTGTCGCCCGTGGAGTCCACGTTCCAGTTCTCGTCGTTAGACTCGATAATTATCGAGGTAGCAGTCTCGAGCTTGCTTTTTGTAAAGGCAGATGCCTTTTTACCCCATTCCTCAATCTTACCGGTGGACTCGGGTGTGTCAACGGCAAGGAATCTTGCCTTAACGACGCCGCCCGTGCCAAGTCCCGGCTCGGAGGTGTAGAAATGAACGGTATCACCGTCTACGTAGATCTTGACAGAAACGTTCGCTTTCTTGGTGGGGGCGCTCATATCAAGCTTCGCTTCGGTTGCCCAGTCCTTTTCTTCTGCTTTGACCTTTTCGCCGCAATCCTTGCATATACCGAGTGCTACGTTTTTATGCTCGCATGGCGGCTCCTCCCCGCCGCCGCAAGCGGCAAGGGAGGTCACGATGATGCAAATTAAGAGTAAGAGTGATAAAAATCTTACGTTTTTCATTGTTTTACTTTTCTTTTAGTGGATTTTGTACGCGGTGGTTAGCCTGCGTATTCACACTCTTCAATAGCTTCCTTGAACGCTGCGTTGATAAGCTTATCAACGTCTCCGCCGTAAGAATCAGCACTTGCAGAGAGGCACTTGATGAAGAGGAGCTCTACCTGGGTACGAGCGGTAGAGGAGCCGTTGAATGCAGGAGAGGTGTAGTATGCAGCCTGCTGCTCAAGGCAAACCTTTGCGGAAAGAGCGGTTACGTAGTTGTAGCCGTCAGCCTTTGCGGTGAACGCTGCGTAAAGCTCGTTTTCAGCAACGGACTTAAGAACGGGAACGTAGCCGGATTCCATAGAGAACTCTGCCTGGAACTCAACGGAGGTGGTAAGGAACTTAACGAAGAGCCAGGAAGCAAGAACCTTCTGGGGATCTTCGTTCTGGAAGATACAGAGAGAGGGACCCTGGGAGATAACCTTCGGCTTCTCGGGGTTGATCTGAGGAACGGAGGTGATTCCTACCTCAAATGCAGCGTCAGCAGGCTTCTGGTGAGAAGCACCTGCGGAAGAACCGATACACATATAGCTCTTGGTTTCGCCCTGCTTGGTTTCGGTGAAGAGTGCGGAGGTGTAACCGCCGTGGATGGTCTGAGTGGTCACGTAACCCTTGTCATACCAGCTTCTGAACATCTTAACGAAGTTCTTGTTGGTCTTGTTGTTGAAGAGGTAGTGGTCACCGCTTGCGCTGGTGTAGTCGGAGCCGTACTGCTCGCACATGGTGATGAACCAGTTAGCCTCGGAGTCGTAGCCGAGAGGAATAGAGGTGGGATCGATTGCCTTGATCTTCTTGCAGGTCTCTTCAAGCTCTGCCCAAGTGGTGGGAACCTTGAGATCATGCTCTTCGAAGAAGGTCTTGTTGTAGTAAAGAACCTCTGTGGACTTCGAGAAGGGAAGGGTGTACATAAGTCCGTTGCCGAACTGACGTCCCTCATCGTAGTAGCCCTTGATGAAATCGTTTACCTGAGCGCTGGTAAAGCCGAGAGTTTCGGTAGTACCGTCTGCGCGGTTAACGGTGATGGTGCTTTCCATAAGGGGATCGAGGGTAACTACTGCACCTGCGAGGTTGTAGAGAGCAACGTGGTCAGGATAGCAGTAAGCGATGTTGGGCTGAGTTCCAACAGAGATCTCGGTGGAGATCTGGTCGCGAACGTCGTCGTAACCGCCGACCTGCTCGTGAACTACCTTGATGTTGGGGTAGAGCTTGTTGAATTCTACGATGTAATCATCGAGAACCGCGCGAAGGTTTTCACCCATGGTGTGGTAGAAGGTAATCGTAACTTCCTCTTCGGTGTTGAAGCCTTCAGCAGGAACAACGAAGTTAGGCATTGCACCGCCACCGCAGGAGGTGAGGGTTGCGCCGCAAAGCACGATCATGGTGATTGCGAGAAGAAGCGATAAAATTTTCTTCATTTTCTTTTCCTTTGCCTTTCTTAATATTTGTTTTTAGTATGTTTTGTATTTTATGCCGCGCGGGTTACCCCGCGCGAGCTTAAAATCGTTTATCCCTTGATTCCGCTTCTGGAAACGCCCTTCATAATATACTTACGAAGGAAGATGAATACGAGGAACAGAGGTGCCGATACGATGGCAACGGCTGCCATCTGTACGGGGAAGTTGACGTCGCCCGACGCGTTGGTGAACGCGTTACGGAGTCCGTTGGTGATAAGTCTGTGCGCTTCGTCATTTGCAACGAGTCTCGGCCAGACGTACGAGTTCCACGCACCCATCATCTTAAGAATGGTGATGGATATAAGCGTAGGCAGTGCCAGCGGTATCATAACCTTCCAAAGATACTTTAAGTCACCGGTACCGTCAACCTTCGCCGCAAGGTAAAGCTCGTTCGGTATCTGCATAAAGTTCTGACGTAAAAGGTAGATATAGAATACGCTGACGAGGAAGGGAACTATCAATACCGTGAAGGTGTTTCTCCAGCCGAACACGGTAACCGTAGAGTAGTTCGTGATGGTGAAAAGCTCACCCGGGATCATCATGGTTGCAAGAAGAGCTGCAAACAGAGCATCCTTACCCTTGAATTCAAGGCGCGCAAACGCAAACGCCGTAAGAACGGTGATTACGAGAGATGCAATGGTAGAAACAAGTCCTACGTAAAGGGTATTGAGGAAGAGTCTGCCAAGCTTTGCGGTTTCAAATGCTTCCTTGTAGTTAGACCAGAGAATCTTTCTCGGCCAGAAGGTAGGAACGGCAAGCTTGTACTCGGTAAGATCCTTAAGGGAGGAGATTATCATCCAATAGAACGGGAACAGGACTATGATAGCCATTATTCCGAGGAAGGTGTAAAGTGCGATATAGACGAGTATCTTCATCGCCTTCGGAGAGGTGCGGAGCCATACGAAGAACTTCTTCGTGCCGCCGATCACCAATTCCTTTACGAACACTTTACCGAACCAGGGGAAGAACTTGTCCTTCGGGTTGCGGTAGAGCTTCAAGCAGTAGATCGCGGCGCAGGCAACGAGGAAGAGCTCAACGCCGTAGGCGATAGTAAGAGCTGCATTTCCGTAGCAGGCGGAGACGATCAGAAAGATCAGGGAGAGGGGAATAAGAGCCGCCAAAACTATAAGAGCAATAAGCTTTATTTTCTTCATTCTCACACCTCCTTAATAATGAACCTTCTTCTTGCTGACCTGAAGGTTAACAAGAGTAACGGCAAGTATTATTAAAAACAGTATGATAGCGGCGGCACTTGCGCGGCCCTGGCTGTTCGTTTCAAGGGCGTCGTAAATGAATCCGACCATAGTGTTAAGGCGCTTCGGCGCATCGGGCGGTCCCATTTTCTCACCGAAGATACCGACGATGCTCGTATATTCCTTAAATCCGCCGATAAAGCCGGTGATAACGACGTATGCAAGCATAGGGGAGAGAAGCGGAACGGTAATTCTTGCGAAAATTCTTCTTCTCGACGTACCGTCAACCTTGGCCGCGTCGTAATACTGCTTATTGATGCTCTGAAGTCCTCCGAGCAGGATGAGTATTTTAAACGGCAAGGCGTTCCATACTATATACACCGTCATAACCACGACGTTGGCAAGATAGGTAGAGCCGACGTTTATCCAGTTGATCGGCTCGACGCCGAATATACCCAGCATATTGTTGATTATACCTGCAGTAACTACCAGCTCGTTTTCAGTACCGAGGAATGAGCCGACGATGTTAAACATTGCCGCAAATACCATACCGATAGCAATAGAGTTGGTTACGTAGGGCAGGAAGAATATCGTCTGCAAAAATCTTTGCAGGGGCTTGATCGAGTTGAGGCATACCGCGATAAGAAGCGCGAGTATGGTGGATACCGGTACGGTAAGCACGCAGAGAAGCATCGTGTTGGAAAGACAGGTCACGAACTTCTTATACTGAATTACCTTGATGAAATTACCGAAGCCGAACTTAAACGTCTGTCCGCCTACTGCGGCAAGACCGCTGTAATTTTCAAGGAATGCCATTCTTATCGTATTTATGATTGGCCAGCCCGTAAACACGAGAAGCAGGACGAGCGCGGGCGAAAGATAGAGCCACGCCTTCCATTTGTCGAACTTCTTATAGACTGTATTTACGCAGAAGCCCTGCCAAATCCACTTTTTGCAGAAAACCTGACCAAACCATTCAAAAACGTTTAGCTTGTTTTCCTTCATTTTACTTCACCTCGAAATAGATTCTTTCCTCGGTTTCCTTATTGAAGAGGAGAACCTTGTGAGGCTTGAGGTCGTATTTAACCTTTGCGGCGGACATATCGATCTTATTGTCCGCGTCAACAATGGAGCGGATGATGGGATTAAGGGAGTTTTCGTGACGGCTTACTATGCTCACGTCGCGTCCCATTACCTCTACGCTTGAAAGGTCACAGCTGAAGCGGCCGTTTTCGTTCGGTATGAATCCCTCGGGACGAATACCTACGGTTACTTCGCAGTCGCTTACTCCGCCAACGTCAAGCACGTCCTCGCCGCCGATATAGAGCTTACCGCCCTGAACCTTACCCGAGAATACGTTGATGGGGGGAGTACCGAGGAACTTTGCAACGAAAAGATTGGTGGGATCGTCATAAACCTCCTGGGGCGCGCCTATCTGCTGAAGAACGCCGAGCTTCATAACGACTATCATATCGGAGATGGACATTGCCTCCTCCTGGTCGTGCGTTACGAAAATGGTGGTGATGCCGGTGTCTCTCTGGATTCTTCTGATCTCCTCACGGGTCTGAAGACGGAGGCGCGCATCAAGGTTGGAGAGCGGCTCGTCAAGAAGGAGAACCTTCGGCACTTTAACGAGTGCGCGCGCGATAGCAACACGCTGCTGCTGACCGCCGGAAAGCTCGCTCGGCTTTCTCTCCATAAGGTTGTCGATCTGAACGAGCTTTGCTGCCCAGATCGCCTTCTCAAGCATTTCCTCCTTGGTCATCTTGTCCTCGCCCTTCAGGTTTTGCAGGGGGAAAAGAATGTTTTGCTTGACCGTCATATGAGGATAGAGCGCGTAGTTCTGGAACACGAGTCCTACTCCTCTGTTTTCGGGTGAAAGCTCGGTAACGTCGTCGTCACCGAAGAAAATTTTTCCGCTCGTGGGCTTTTGAAGTCCGCTTATCATGTAAAGCGTCGTGCTCTTTCCGCAGCCGGACGGACCGAGAAGTCCGATAAGCTTTCCGTCGGGGATAGTAAAGGTGAAATCGTTTACCGCGATTACCTCTTCACCCGCTTTTTTGCTGCGAGAGGGAAAGATTTTCGTCAGATTCTGTAATTCGACTTTCATAAAATCTTCCTTTCTTGGTGGTTGTTTATATGTAAATTTTATTTACAGACAAAATCAGTAGTCGGCTTTAGCCGCGTTTTCCGCGTGGAGCTTCTTTTTGTACTCTAAAAGCTCGTCCTCGGTTTCAAATATCATCTGGCTCTGCATATCGACGACGACCGTCATTGCAAGAAGGTCGTGCACGGTGGAGCGGGTCGAGGTGGAGCAAATGACCGCAAGCTCCAAAATAAGCAAAAGACCCAGGATGACTATTCCAACGATTCCTATCTGGGAGAAGAAGATCATTATCACGATAAGGGCGGGCACCATCGTTTCTATAGTGCATTTTCCGAGTATCGTGCGGATGAAAAGCGATATGCTGTTTATCCTCGTATGATTCGTCCTCATAACACCTAAACCGAATATCTTCTTGCCTAGAGTCTGTCCGTTTTTGAAAATCAACGGTACGACAAAGTCGCAGATAATATATGCGGTGAAAACGCTTATCGACATGATCGTAAGCGTAAGGTTTATCACCATCGTGTAGGTGTAAGCAAGGTCCTTGTCCTCGTTGAAAGCCTCCTCGGCCTCTTTATATTTATCCTTTTCCGTATCGGTGAGCTTGTTATACTCATCCTCGGTTATATCAAAGGAAATTCCGTATTTTTCTTCATACTGCGCATAGATTTTATCCATCTTTGCGGTGTAGGTGTCATATCCAAACAGCGCGGAGCATAAAAGTGCTATTCCTACGGCAATTATAGCCAGCATTATGAAATCGAAAATGAATGCGGATATTCGCTTCCACATGCTTGCTTTCTGAAGCTCGTGCAGCATATATTTCTCCTCTCACGCGTTATATAGTATAAATATTATAGCACGCGTACTCTAAAATAGCAACACAAAAAATGTTTTTTTGTCAAAAACGGAGATTTGTTTCGGCATAATTAACAAAAATTGGCATCCTTATCGTTAAAAATATCTTAAAGAGAACGTGCGTGCGAAAATTCGACGGCGAAAATTGGCAAAAAAACGGCGGGGGCTTTTAAAATAGCCCTCGCCGTTCGGTTACTTATTTTTAAAATAATCAGCAAGAAGATCTCTGGCGTATACGCCGTCGGTATACCGTACGACCTCAACAAGGTTGTTCCAGGAATAAGTAGAGGTATAGGAGTCTACTACCACGTAGTAATACTCGTTATTCTTGATATTTTTCATAGTTGCGTTTCCATAAGCGGTATAGCTCATGTGGTATGATGAGTTGTCGGTGTTAATGAATACGCGCTTAAGGTCGGAGCCCAGTATCTTGCAAAGCACGATCTGATTATCAAAGCAGAACAGGGTCTGTAAGTCGCCATAGGTGACCTCTCCGACAGCTAGCTTGTACGGGCTGCGAGCCTGAATGAAGCCGCCGCCGAGGAAGATGTCATACTCATCACCCCATACCTCAACGCCGAGGTCGCGGTAAAGCTGTGCAACAAGCTCTGCAAGCGCGTCTCTGTTCATATAAGTGGGGTTGTAGCCTACGACCGTGCCCGCAATATCGATAACGTCGGCGTATTTTAAGAGTAACTGATTTACTATCGGATCGTCCGCAAAATTCTGATACGTATACTTGGTTACGGGTTCTGCCACGGTGGTTTGGGTAGTACCCGTGACGAAATTTACGTATATTTCGACGTGGGATATGCCGTAATTGTTATCGCCGCCGCTTTGGACGTGATACACGCCGTGAGTGTCGGTTGCAACGTATCGCTGATGCGTATGCGCCTCGAAAACGAGGTCAACGTAATCGCCGGAAAGGGAGGGGTCATAATAGGAGGAAAGGTTGCTGTTTGAGAGACTTGACGAACCGGACGAGCCGTATCCGTCGTGTATGGAATATACGATGAAGTCGGCACCCATGTCGCGCAATTTGGTGCTTTCCGCCTTAACGAGAGCGGTAAGCTCGCTACCTACCTTAAAGTAGTAGCCGGCACTTTTGTCGGTTGCAATCGAGGAATAGCAGTCGCCTATTGCACCGATTATTCCTACCTGTATTTCTCCAAGGTCAATGAATACGGAAGGGGCACAAAACTCTGCACGACCCCCACTCGAGCGCTCAAAAACGTTTATCGCAAGGATGGGGAACTCTGCTGCGTCGGCATTTTTCTTTATGACGTCCGCGCCGAAGTCAAATTCGTGGTTGCCAAGCGTCATAGCCGCGAAATCCAAGTGATTCATCCAATCGGTGATGATCAGGCCCTCGGTAAGATTTGACTCGGAGCTGCCCTGCCACATATCGCCGACGGAGAGGAGAATGGTGTTATCGTCCTTTTTCGTTTGTTCTTTAATATAGGTTGTGAGCTCGTCCACACCGATTTGCTCGTCAGTATCGGCAAGCTTGCCGTGTAGGTCATTGATAACGTAAAAGTCAACGTATACGAGAACCGATATTTCACATTTATCGCAAATGCCGTTATCGTCTCCGTCTGCGTGTGGCTCGCCGTCGGTGCATTCGGGATTTGGGTTTTTAAATTGCTCGCTGCACTTGTCGCAAATTCCGTTTCCGTCGACGTCAGTATGTACGCCATCCTCACAACCGGGATTCTCAAGCGAAATTTCACATTTATCGCAAATTCCGTTTCCGTCGGCGTCGGTATGTACGCCGTCGTTGCAATTTGGACGCTCAAGCGGGCTTTCGCATTCGTCGCAAACGTAGTCAAGGTTTGAATCGGTGTGCTGACCGTTCAGAATACAGTCCGGCTTTTTAGGAACGCGAGAATAGCATACGTCGCATATTCCGTTGCCGTTTTCGTCAACGTGCAGACCTGTTTTATCACAGCCCGGCAGCTGTCCGTTGCATCCGTATAGGAAAAGCAACAGTACTATAAGTAGTGCCGAAACGGCTCTTTTCACCGGGGCATCCTCCTTGTGAGTTGTATTTCTTTTAGTTCAATATAACATATTTTCGGCGTGGTGTCAACACTCGCACTCGCAAAGTAATAAAAAATGCAAGGGGAGTGGCGAAAAATGCTTCTAACTTCACACGTGTGGCGTTCCTCTTCGCCGTTTTGACACTTTTTGGGGCGAAAAACAGAGGATAAAAAACAAGAAAAAATTCAAAAAAAGTTTTTCACCACCCCCGTGTAGCGTTTTTAGGGGGGTTAAGTAAATAAAAGTTTACATTTTTACATATTTTTGTAAAAATTCAAAAGATTGGAAAACAATCCTTAAATTATAATAACTTATGCATTATATACAAAATAATAGATTGAAAAATATTAAACATTCACAAACAAGCTTTAGAAATTTATCGTCATTATTGCTAAATAATTGGGCAAAATCACGTATTTGGTCGAAAAGGGTTGAAAAAAACGGTCCAAAGGAGTATTATATTATAAATCATATTATTTTAGGAGGTTTCCGGTATGAAAAATGCAAAAATCGTGCTCGCGATCTTGCCGTTTCTCGTTTGCGCTTTGCTCTTCAGCGTGGGTTTTTCCACCTGGACGCTTGCCGTACCGAGTGAAGTTAGTGCCGAAACCTCTTTTTCAGTTTCGGTAGCTCCGATCTACAAGGCAGACGAATTTATTTCCGTAACTAAAATGGACATGTTTAAGTATAGCTCGCTGCACTTCGTAGATTCAAACGGCGCGCCTTCGGACGTCGGCTCGTTGGTCGTCAGCTGTGAGGTCGATCTTGACGCCTGCCGTGAGGCACTCGGTTCAAAATGGAACGGTGCGTTGTCGGTGCGAATTGACCTGCTCTATTCAAACCTCTGCCTTGAGGATGGGGAGAGCTACAATCTGTTTCAGGAGATCAGCGGCGAGTATCAAAAGAGCATGGGCGCAAATCTCATAGTAGGTGATACCAAGACCGCCTGCTCGCTCACGAATGGCGGCAGCTACGTTTCCGTTACGGCAACAGTAAATCCCGGCACAGCCGCTACCGGTACTTATTCGTTCGGTCTTGAATTTGCCTTCAACGTGCCGATGAATAAGCCGAACACCGAAATCCCGTCGAATTTCCGCCACGTATTCGGAAAATATCTTAAAAACAAGCCGAACGACAAGACCGACTTTATCGTAACGGCAAGAATAACAGAAATCTAAAATAAGCCCGCGCAAAGCACCGGGTATTATCGGCAAGAGCCAAAATCTAACGAAAGGAGAGAGCCATGACGAAGTTTGGAACTAAAATTGCAGTCTTACTTATGTTTATAATTCTGTCGCTGTCACTTGTCGGCACTGCGTCGTGGATGATAATTCTCTCCTCGTCGCAGGACGTTGATTCTGCGGACGAATACAGCAACCCCTGCTTTACCTCCGAGGGCGTTTACAACGGCGACGAGCAGCTTCCCACTCTTAACGAGATTGGTATTGAGGTTTACGGCGAGGAGTTTATATCCGGCGCGGACTGCTCAATTACCTACGTACGCGGTGTAGACGCAATCGGAAATTCCTTTGCCGATTTCAGCGGCAACGAAAGCGTAGCCGTAGGAACTCACTACTACAAAATAACGGATAACGTAACCGGACAGGTTATCTGTGAGGAGCATGCATACCGCATTACTCCCTCTCCCCTCATTATTAAGGATATAGCGATTACGGAGGGCACGAAGAGCGTGCTGTTCGTCGGCGATACTCTTTCGCTTGATATAACCGTTAATGTGCCGAAGGGTGCGACCAACTTTGACAAGGTGATAACCGTTACCTATCCTATAACTACCTCGGATTATGCACCATCTAGCACGATGGCGTACGCGCCTACCGTTTTACTTGACGTGGAAGAGGCGGCGATGGAGGCAGGCTTTTCCTCCACCTACAACGTAGACGTATCCTTGCCTATAAGATGCGATCTTGACGGTATTGCGGTGATACTTCCTACGACGTATATCACCACGACCGCAAGCGCGACACCTCTCTATTACGGCACTCTTAACGATGCGCTTGATTTTGCGAGCACGCAGAATGCCGCAGGCACGAAGGTCGTGGCAATGCAGAGCTTTAATTACGGAGAGGACGGTTATAGCTCTGCTACTCTTACAGCGGCTAACGATTATACGCATCAAATTACGAGAAATACAACCATTGCCACAAATGTAACTCTTGTCCTCCCCATTGATATAGACGGTGAAACTACGAACTATCGTGCCGATCCGACAGACCCTTATTATAAGCCTGCGAAAAAACCGAGCTGTGTAAACCTCGCAACCTTGAATTCCGGTGTGAAGCTTACCGTGCAAGGCACTATAATCGTTGGCGGTATTGTCGGAACGCAAAACTCTGCTCATCCACAGGGTGTCACATCAAATTCCTTTGCCGCGATAAATGCAAAATCGGGCAGCCTAATTGAGCTTGCCGATGGCGCGCTTCTCGATTGCTTTGGATACATATTTGATCCCGATTACGATTCGGGGCTTCTGGGCGCAAAAATTAAGGCCGCATCCGGCTCTACAATAAAGATGCCATTCGTCGTTCACGACTACCACGGTGGAACTCACACGGTTGGTTGCTATCACCGTGCCGACGGAACCACAGACGATGCTATCTGTCCCTTTAACGTCTTTGATTTCCCGAATATTCACGCAACCCTCGTTTGCTCCTCCGGCTCTGGAATCAAGGGTTACGCGGACCTTTGGGCGGGCGATGAGCATAACTACGCTGAAACCGACGTTTTCGGTGACGCCAGCACAAATTCGTTCCTGACTCTTACCAGTGGCAGTGCCACATTTAAGTATACTCCTGTTAAGGATACCGTTGACAACGACACCGGAGTAAGATATGTCAATTATCAGAGCTTTGAGCCAACCTACGACGCGAAAACGCATATATCGCTTAACGGCAACGCTAAAACCGGCTCACTGTCCCTTACGGTTCAGGTTAATAAAACTATCTCAGGCATAAACGTTAACGTTACAAAAACCGTGCAGCTTGCCGACGTAAGAATTCCTATTTCTCACAAGTTCCAAATAGAGCTTAACGGAAAACATACGTACCAGATAATGACAGACTATAAGTTCCTTCCCGGCTCAATCCTTACGGTTAGAGAGAAGGCAAAATTGAAGATTGCATCTTCTGCATCCGCAATCTTCTATTCGGATGGAATTTACAAAACGAAATATACTGTACCCGCGACCGATTCGACTCCCGCAAAAGAGGTTTGGGCAGCGCAGGGCGCGAACATATGGGCAAAGGATAAAACCGCCCTTACCTCTGATGGTGACGCCATAGTCGGCAGACCTCCCGCCTTGCTCACCGTTTACGGCGCACTTATTGTGGACGGTGCCATTTCGGGTGAGATATGTGCTGCGTCTGATCGCGCCGTTCTTGACCTTTCCGGTGCAAAGAGCCTATCCATCAGTTCCGTGGAAGGAAACGGAGACTATGAAATAAATTGGGGTGGTTTATTAGGCGCATTAGGCGGTGACTATTCTAAAGCGATAAACGGTGTAGTAACTGTGATTTACACCGAATCTTCGTCTGCGAAGGGAACCGTATCCGGTGTCGCAAACGAAAGCTTTGAAAATAAGGTTTACGTGGGTGCAGCAACGTCGGCTACCTCTTACGGCTGGACTGTATCCGGAACCTACGCACTTTCCTATGAAAATATCGGCGCGGACGGATACACCGTAACGTTACCCAGCACAAACCCCACGACTTACCAGCCATCGGGCGATCCGATAAAACTCTCTGCTCCCACTGCTAACGGACTCAAGTTCGCAGGTTGGTTTACCGACAGTGCTTGTTCGCCAGAAAGCCAGATAACCGTCCTTGACGGAGTAACGCTCTTTGCCGAAAACGGTGGTGAGGCAACGATTTATGCAAAGTGGGTAACAGAAACCTACACGATAAACTTCAACACTACTACAAATACGGGTAATATATCGAGCACGCCTAGCTACGACAGCATTCCTGTAGCAAGCGGAAGCAATTTTAATCCGTACACGAACACCGAGCTTGCGGACTTTACAGCTTTGCTCATAGAGACGTATAACTCCGATAGAACGATTAACAGATACTTTGACGGTTGGTACACCTCTTCGAGCTTTAGCGAGGCAACCCGTATCGACGAAAATGACGGCATAACCGTCAGCGCAAATATAACTATTTACGCTAAGTGGAGCGAGAAGCATAGCCTCTCGTTCAATATGCCCTCTGGCAAGGGACTATATTCTCTTAACAGCCTGTGGCTCGCACCGGGTGAATCAATTAACCTAACAACGTATGACACTCAGCGCGCAAGCAAAGATGCCGATGTTACGTTTGCATATTACTTTGTTGGTTGGTTTGAGGATGCAGCGTATGAGGCTCCTATCGGCAACGTCTTCGTGATGGGTAACAGTGACGTGACGTGCTACGCAAGATGGGATAACAAGGTTACTATAAAATTGACAAGTGATACGTTCACATACTCATATAAGCTTATTTGGAATACTACTAGATCAGCGGACATAGTTAGCAATATTACCGTAAACGGAACCAAGATATCTGTTGGCGGAAATTTCTACCTAATTCCTAATTCAACCTGTTCGATTCAGGTAAATACGAACACCTATACAACGTCGCTGACTAGTAGCACCTATTACGTTAACGTCACCGGTGTTACGATAGGAGGCACCGCAATCAGCGGATTGTCAACTCCCGCAAAGACGGTAACGTTTAGCTACACCGCGCCCTACTCGGGCAACCTGACTATGCACGTCAGCGGTGCAAAAGAATAAATTTATAATCCCGCTCCGCCGCACAGGCGGCGGGGCACCGGAAGAAAATCCACTTTGTATAGATGAAGTTTGAATATATAAAGGTGTTTATATAGATAGCGCATACCGTAAATAGAAATAAAAAATAAAAATAAAAGAATGCGCGAAAGCGCAAAAAGAGAGGTACAAAAAATGAAAAAGACTACGAAAAGATTTTCACTTGGCATGAAGATCGCCAGCATCCTTACCTGCCTTGTAGTAACGGCAGTGGGCTTTGCATCCTGGCTTGTCATTAAGCCGGCAGATGCGGCAACCGAGAGCGGTTCGTTCACCGTTTACAAGGTTGAAACACAGGGCGTTAGAATAAGCGTAACTTCCACGGCATCCGATATTATTTTCGGTAAG
Source organism: Clostridia bacterium (assembly GCA_017648085.1). Classification (GTDB taxonomy): domain Bacteria; phylum Bacillota; class Clostridia; order Oscillospirales; family CAG-272; genus UBA1740. The sequence goes on from JAGCJI010000108.1 coordinate 28,395, forward strand.
AAAACAGCCACCTACGATTACCCCTGGCTCGTTGCAAAGGACGTTGCAGACGAAGCATTGACTGCGACCTTTAGCGTAACCGTAACCACCGATAACGACGACATCCTGCTTAACTCCGTAGCAAGCGAAATCAAGGTAACATTTGATATTGCAGAGGCGATGAGCACAAAATTTGATCAGGCAATCACCGACACCTACCTTGCAGCTCCTACAGTAACCGTTTCCGGCGGCGCAACCGGCACCGGCACTTATGCCGTTAAGACCGGTGACGTGGGTGGATTTGCATCCGTAAGCTTTGACGCTCCTGCGGCAAAGGAAGTTACCTTCACCGTTACCGTAGTATTCGGCTGGGGCGCATACACCCAGTACGCCAACCCCTACGAGCACTTTAACGCTCTTGAAAACACCCACGAAAACAATACCAAGGCTGTGAACGTTCTCGGTGCAGTTTACGGCATTACCGGCGAAACCGGCAAGACCGACAGCGTATTCACCCTCAAGGTTGAAACCGTTGTTAACGAGTAATTTTTGGAGGCACTAAAATGAAATTAACAAGAAAATCTTATAAAAGGAAGATAATCGCTTTCGGTATAGCTGCGTTTATTTCTCTTTCCCTCACCGCAACCGGTTTTGCATCCTGGGTGCTTGCAAGCACTGCGAAAAAATCGGACGAGGGTCAGATCTCCGTAGGTACCACCAGCGAAAAGGCAATCGAAATTAAGGACCTTGTATTCGAGGACGATATGAAAAACTTTGTTTTCGAGCCAGTTAAGGACGATTACGAGGGCAGAGTACGTTACGACGGTGAAAAGGCGGAAAATCTCTCCGTTACCTTCACATGCACTATAACAGCGGCATCCTTTGTAAAAGGAATCAACGTTACCTTCGCTATGCCCAAGGGCATTTCGGACGCCGTTGACGCAGGCTACATAGTAGCTCCCGTCGTTGACATTTCCATCAACTCGACCACCACGGATGCTATGCAGACGGCAGACCTTCTTCTCTCTAACGGACAGACGGGCGGTGGCAGCTGGACCTATACTCCCGGCGCGGCAGATACCGCAACGCTTACAGTAACCCTTAACTTCGCTTGGGGAGAGCAGTTCGAGGGCAAGAACCCCAGCGAATACTTTGATACTCCCGAGGGAAGAATAGCTCACTCTCACGAAGAGGTTAAGACTATTCTTGACACCTTTAAGGCAACCGTACATGAGAAGAGCTACGATGAGTACAGCCAGCTTTCCGACAGCGAGAAGGAAGCTCTTGAAGCACCCAAATACACCGTCAATATCACGGCTGAAACTTAAGGCGACGGATAATGACCTCGTTTGAAATAATCGCCCTTATCGTTTCGGGCATCGGCGTGATCTGCTTCGCGGTGATCTTCACCATACTTTACAACTCCTATGCCACCTCGGCAATAGGTGAGGTTGAAGCAGGTCAACGTGACGTCGAGCTGATAGAGGAAACGATTTACAGAAACGCGAAAAATGAAAAAAAGCTTCACAGAGTATACAGCAAAACGAAGCAGGTGCTTTCAATAATTGCTATATGCCTTTTGTCGCTTTTCCTTGTGTTTTCGGTCATAAGCAAGATTCAGAACGGCGTCGTTATGATATTCGACCGCGGTGTTATTGCCGTGGCTACCGGCTCTATGAGCGAGCAACATAAGGATAACACCTATCTTAAAAGCGAAAAGCTTGATAACCAATTCAACGCCTATGACGTAATTATGCTTGAAAGGGTGAAGGATGCCGCTGACGTCAAAAAATACGACGTTATATCCTACGTAAACGACAAGGGCATCAACGTTATTCACCGCGTAATTGATTTTGAGTATACTGCAAACGGCGTCAGATACGTCACACGGGGTGATGCGAACAACGCCACTGACACCTATAAGCCCACCTTTGGCGACGTAGTCGGCAGATACACTGGCGAGCGCATCGCGCTCGTTGGTCTTTTCGCGCTGTTTTTGCAGTCCTACTCCGGCATAGTTACCATTGCCGCGATCATTTACTGCCTTATTATGATCGATCGTGTCGGCGACAGAATAAACCGCGCGGAAAATGCACGCATTGAGATTCTTTCCTCTTCTATTGAATTCACGCGCGAGTGCGTTATAGAGGACGGCGAGGTTGAAAGCTCGTTCGTCGAAACCGTGCGATATAAAGACTTTTTATACGTTTTTGACGAAAACGGATTCGTCGAAAAGCGCGAGGCAGCTCCTGCTGCCGTCACCACCGAAAAGAATGGTGAGGTGAAGGCGGAGGAAAAGCCCGCGCAAGAAAAAAAGAGCGAAAATGAGTAGCTTTGCTCTTTGATACCAAATTTGCAGTCGCCTTCGGGTGACGGAATGGACCGGATATGTTTCATACAGTTATAACACGTAAAAATCTTATAAACCTGTCCCTTTCCGTATTCTATTCATTGCTCCTTGCTTTCGTGGGACTTTGTCTTGATGCGGAAACGACCTTCGTTAACAAGAACAACCCCATAGCCGCGCTGGGCTCTCTCTTCGGATTTTCAGCGATAGATGCCGGCACGTCGGCGTTTATATGCCTTCTGCTCGTTGCGTTCTACATATCGGTTATGGTGCTTGCTCTTTCCTATGAAAAGAGATACGCAATCGTAAACGGTCATAAGCCGTATTCGTTTAAGATGATTTCGGTTTATACCGCGACCGTTATCCTTTGCGTTGCGCTTTCCTACGGTCTTGGACTCCTTATCCACGCGCCCATCGCGGCGGCAGAGGTTGCGCTTATATCCCGCTTTATATGGCAGGCAATTCTTCTTACAACTATAATATACACCGTTCTGTTCGTTGCGATCGGCTCGGTGGTTATGCTCGTGTTTAATCTTATTCTCGTGGACAAGCCCTATAAGTTCTTTAAGGATGCTGAAAACCCCGTTATCGGTGACGAGATCGAGGCGAGTGCCGATCTTAACGGCTCGTTTGATATGGGCAGTCCGCAGGGGGACTTCTTCGCATCGGAGGGCAGCGCGGCTGCCTCGGTTAACTCCGAGGGCGGTGAGGTCGTTATCTCGGGCGCAGAGCAGCTTGACGACAGAGAAAAGGTCTTCCCCGCGCTTTCTAAAATAGACGTGGAGTACGAGGGCTTCATAAACGAGGTGATAGAGTCAAGCGACATCACGCTTGAGGAGCTTTGCGACGGCTTTAGAAAATACCTTGCTCGCGAGCATAAGCTCTATTTTGACATAGACGTTATACGCTTCTTCGTAAGCGGCTTTGCGGCCTCTCATTTTGAGATACTTGAGGGACTTAGCGGAACGGGTAAATCCTCGCTGCCGCGTTACTTTGCAAAGTACGTAAACGCCGACGTTCTCTTTATGCCCGTTCAGGCGACCTGGAGAGATAAGACTAATATTATCGGCTTCTTCAACGAGTTCTCAAAGACCTATAACGAGTCGGAATTCCTTGAAAAGCTTTACCTCGCTGCGTATAACCCCGACAGACTTCAGTTCTTCGTTCTCGACGAGATGAATATATCCCGTGTCGAGTATTACTTTGCGGATCTTCTTTCGGTGCTTGAGTATCCGAAGGACGAGTGGAAGATAAAGCTGATGCAGATGCCACACTCCTTCGTGCCCCCGATGCAGCTTGAGGACGGATTTATAAAAATCCCCGACAGCTCCTATTTCGTCGGCACGGCGAACAAGGACGATTCCACCTTCACCATTACCGATAAGGTTTATGACCGCGCTATAACTATCGACTTTACCGAGAACAACAGGGCGTTTGAGGTTAAGGAGGAAACTCCCACCGTAACCGTTTCGAACACCGCGTTCAAGGCAATGATGGATGAGGCGAGAGGGGACGTTGACCTCGCTCTTACCGACTCTGACAGAGAGAAAATGTCGAAGATCTTCGACTACGTAAACGATAAATTCGACATTGCCGTCGGTAACCGTATTCTTAACCAGATAGAGAACGTAGTTCCCGTATTCTGCAAGGCGGGCGGCGATAAGGAAGTCGCCATCGACTTTATGCTTTCAAAGAAGCTCGTCGCAAAGATTGAGGGCAGATTTGAGGAGCACGTAAAGGATTCTCTTCTCGGTCTTCTCTCCCTTCTTGAGCGAGTTTACGGCGCGTCGGTTATGAAAAGAACCGAAAAGGTAATCAAAACTATAATCAAGAGTCTGTAATTATGAGATTCGTTGAAATTAACAAGCTTAGTGAATTTATTGAGTCATCCCGCGAGTTTGTCGGACAAAACGACGTTTACGGAATTTTCTCCGCCATAGACACCAGGGCGATAGTTTCCCTGCAGGGCGAGGCACTCGCCGCGGACAGAGATTATCTCAAAGAGCTTACCTCTCTCTTGAACGTGATAGTTTCTATAATAAACCATCCTCACCTTGCTAATAAGGGTGAGGAGGTAATTCTCCGCGTGGAGCAGGCCAGTGCCCTTGGAAACGACGAATTCCGCCAGGTTTTGCGCGACAGCAAGCTGTGGAAGCGGCACGGCGCGGAAATGATACCGGAAGAGGTACATTACCGCCAGCAGATAGACGAGCTTCGTATATACGAAAACCGCTTTATCACCTTCCTCGTAGATGCTCTTGACCGAGAGCTTGCGGGCTACAGTGCCTTTTATCTCACAAAGCTTCCCACGATGCGCGAGGGAGCGGAGGCGTTGGATTCGGGTGAGGTTGGAGATATAATACTTACCGTTGACAGACTTCGCCGTAAAATACAGTTTATTAAAAACACTCAATTTTATAAGGTCGTTTCGGAGGGAAAGGCTCTTACCGGCAAAATACAGCCGACCAACATTCTCACCAAGGATCGCCTTTACCGCTACTGCTTCAAATTCTACCGCTCCTTTATACGCTACGGAGACATAAACGAGCTGTGCGCGGAGCTTCGCGTATATTACGTTCTTACTATCTTAAAGGAGCTTAAAAGGCTCGGATTTAAGATAGATAAGCGCGCTCCCGGGGGCGACGACGTGCTTCGCCTGCGCCACGCGGGAATTAAGGTGTCGGTCGAGCTGTGCGAGGATATAGCCGTGCGCTTTACCGTGCAGCCGAGGGGGCAGATCCCCGCAAGTCACCTTCTGCTTTTCGGAGCAGGCGGTACGAAGCACCCCCCCGTGTCGTATGATCCAAAGGAATTTGACACGGTTGAGCTGATCTCACTCTGGGAGCTTTATGACGTGACTCGACGCGAGGACGCGAGATACGCCTCTGAAATATCGCTCGTGCGCGAGTGGATACAGTCAAAGATCACGACTGTCACCCTTGACAGACGTATTTACGAAAAATACTGCCCTGCGTGCGGGGCGCGCGGAGTGGAGCATGACGGCGAGGTATATCGCTGTACCTCTTGCCATTCCGAATACAGCTTTATCGGCGGAGACGATTCCGAAAAGGTATGGTTCCGCAAAATAAGAAAGTAGGATGAAAAATTGAACGTCAAGGAAATTAAGATCGAGGGAAAGCCTCTGTCAGCAGAAGAAAAAATACGGGGCGGTAAGCCTACACCCGTCATATCAATAAAAAATCTGCATAAGGCGTACGGAGATAAAAAGGTTCTCACGGGACTTGACCTTGAGGTTTACGAGGGGGAGCTTTTCGGCTTTATCGGTAAAAACGGTATCGGTAAATCCACTACCATCGACTGCGTTATCGGTGCGAAAAAGTTTGATGAGGGTGAGATAACGATCAACGGATACGACGTCCGTTACGAGCCGCTTGAGGCGAAAAGCTCCTTCGGATACGTAGCAAGTGAGCCCACCTGCTACGAGGTTATGACGGGATATGATTATCTTGAATTCATAGCCAGCGTTTATAACGTCAGCGAGGGGGATTTCGTACGCAATTACCGCTACCTCGCAAACCGCCTCGGCTTTGATGAGGCCGAGCTGCAGAATCCCGCGGCGAATTATTCACACGGTATGAAGCAGAAGCTTTGCCTTATTGCCAGCCTTCTTCACAATCCAAAGGTGTGGATACTCGACGAGCCCACGGTCGGTCTTGACATAATGGCTATCGAGGAATTAAAGCTTATGATGCGTGAATACGCAAACCACGGTAAGACCGTGTTCGTTACCTCTCACAACATTGACCTTGTTGCAAAGCTGTGTGACAGGGTTGCGATAATAAATGAGGGCAAGGTTTACGCGCTCTACGACCTAAAGCGTGAGCCGAACAGGCGCATTCAGCTCTCAAAAATATTTATGGACGCGTATAGGAGTAAATAATGCTGAACCTTCTTATCAAGGATTTCAAGCTTATGTTCGTCGGAAAAGCAGAGAGCAAAAGGCGAATTCTCCATATGTTAACGTCCGCCCTCTTCCTCGCCGCGTTCGTATCCATTGAAACCTTCCTTTATTCCGCAATACTTCAGAGAATAAAGGGATACAGCGGCGCGCCGATCACCTTTACATGCCTTTTTTTGTCGGTGATTTCGCTTCTTATGATAATCAACGGCATATCCAAGGCGATAAAGCTCTTTTTCGACCGAAAGGATGCCGAGCAACTCTCGACTCACCCTGTGAGCGAGGCAACGCTTATCGGCTCAAAGCTTATATTCCTTTTGTTTAATCACTTTATAACGGCGTTCGTGTTCGTATTCCCGATATTCGTCGCCTACGGCACGATATTTTCGAAAAACCTTATGTTTTTCTATCTCGCCGTTTTTTATCCGCTTCTTTCCTTCCTCTTTGAGATAGGAATCGCGCTTATTTTGGTATATCCCGTATGGATGGTGCTGCAATTTTTAAAGCGCCACGTAGTAATAGAATTTACCGTGGCAACCGTCCTGCTTTTTGTACTCGCCTTCGTCTACTCAAAGATTCTCGGCGAGTTTATAAATATGGTAGTCGGAAACAACGTCAGTCTTTTGTTTACGGAAGAGTCTATGTCAAAGCTCGCAACGCTCAAAGACTATTTAGTACCGATAAATTTCCTGACCGGTGCGTTCGTTGCCGACCGGTTTTCCCAGCTTTTGCCCTATCTGTGCATTGCACTTGGCGTTTTTGTGATGGGAACCGCACTTTCTATCGCAACCTACAATCACGCAAAAAGATCAATAAACAAGCACGACTCTAACAAAAAGCGCTTCGTCGGAAAGTCGCGTTCTGCTGCCGGTGCGCTTGCAAGAAAGGAGTTTTTGCTTCTCGCGAAGGACCCGGAGTATATATTCTCCTTTTCGGGACTTCTCGTGGTCCAGCCATTTCTCCTTTATCTCATTATCGTTGCTATGCGCGCAATATTCAATTCCGGAACTTTCCTTTATTACACCACGCTGTTCCCGAATTTTGCCGCTTTCGTTTTGATTTTTATGGTAATTATGGTTACCTTAATTATAAATGCGGGTGCTAACAACTATCTCTCTATGGAGCCCGCAACCATTAAAACTCTTAAAATCATTCCTCAAAATTACAGAAAGCAGCTGCTTATCAAGGTGGCAATTCCGTTCGTTATGTCGCTTTTGTCACTCGCCGTGTCGATAGCCGTTATAATATTCAGCGGAGTTATGTCGGTGCAGTCCGCGCTGTTCGCGTTTCTGCTCTCGGTCATCTCGCTTGTGGTATTTGATGCTATAAGCTTGGCAGAGGAGCTTCATATTAGGCACAGAAAGCCTCGCTCTACCTTTGCCTCCACACTGCTTGCGTACCTGCTGCCAGTTATATTTATGGTAACGGGACTCCTGCTTTCCTATCTTGGCGTGCCACTTGCTGTAGTATGTCTTGTGGCTATACTCGTATTTATGATCATTGGCGCGCCGATTATTGTTCAGCTCTGGCTGAAAATGGGCGAATGGTTTATGTTATTGGAGACGCTTTACTGATGAAAAAGAAAAACTTGGTTATCTTGCTGATCCTACCTTTTCTGATGTCAATATTTTGCACTACGGCAATAAATACCACCTACAATATGATCGACGTCGATATTTCCTTTATTGATTGGGATTATAACGAGGTGGAGGCTTTCCGTATATCCGATTCCGCCTATCAGCTTCGCGCCACGGGTGTCAACCAACGTAACTATGCGGTTACGGGCAAGGACGACCTGGTCTGGACGGTCACCAATGCGGACGGAACGGATTCTCCGTATGCGGAGATAGTTAAAAAGGGAAGCTCGTATTATTTGCGTACCATCTCCTCGGGACTTGTGAAAATCACCTGCTCAAACAAAAAGGGTAACGTTACCCGCTCAATGACGGCGGTGGTTTACGATACCGCGGCAATACTGATGTATCCGACGGTCCCTGCGTCCCAGAGCAATATTGATTCAAAGATTTATTACGGTCAGTACGATCACACCTACGGAAACGTAGCAAACATAGATATGACGGTCAAGGTACTGCCCGCTGAGCTTGGCAGCACCGTAATAGCCGAGCATAGCGATAACGTGGAATACGATGCAGAGACACGGAGGGTAAAGATAATTGGCGACGGCCCTGCCTTCGTCACTCTTCGCGATAGGGACGGAATAGCCGCCTCTGCGACATATAGCTTCGATATAGTGCGCGACGGCGTAAACGTTTATACCTACGAGGACCTGTTAAACTGCACTAACCGCTCGCAAAATGGCGAAATAGTCGTTCTGCGAAAGAATTTTGAATCTCTTGAAAATACCTATCGGCTGACCTCTGACGGAAAGCCGATAAATACGGCGAACGGACTTCTTTATAAGAATGAGAATACCGAGTGCTTTGGAAGCTACAATCCAAAGACGGGGGATTTTTCCTTTGCATCCGAGGTTTACAGCTTTAAAACCACCTACAACACTACCTTTATTGAGCAGTGGAATGACTTTGCCAAGGGCAAGTCGGAATATTCCGCCATCACCGACAAGGTAATCGCGGGACTACACGTACAAAAGGACTTCTACGGCAATGGATATACGTTGAACCTTCACAACTTGACATATCCTTACGCTTATATACCCGGCGTAGGTGCTAACGGCACGACGGTGCGTATCCCACAGCTGACGGATGAAAATTTGTTCCGCGGTCCGCTTAACCTTTATACGCTTGGCGACCCGAATAATATGCCTCTGGTTTCTCTTTACGGACAGGACAACGTAGGTATGTACGTGCACGGCGACGGCGTTACGGTAAACGACGTTAATTTGAAGAATTGTGATTTTGGCGACAGAATGGCAAATCTTGACACGGTTGGCACCGTAATGGAGATAGACGGTGACGGAATAACCGTAAAAAACTCTAAAATTTCAAACGGAAAGAACGTTGTCCGAAGCTTTTCTTCTCACAATTTAAAGCTTAAAAACTGTCTGCTCTCAAACTCCCGCAACTTTCTTTTCCTCACCGGCGCAAACGAATACGTTCCCGTTGATGAAAAGGCAATAGCTACCTTCCACACTCTTGACGGCACGGCACAAAGGATGGCAATTGAAAGCTTCGTTGCCATCGGGGGCAAGGGTGACGAAATACTGAATAAATTCCTTTCCGAATACTGCGAGAGCACCGAGGAAAAGGAGAGAATGCGCGCGGCACTCAAATCAATACAGTCGGCGCTTGATTCGGTCGGACGCGGGCTTGAAAACAAGGGCTCTGCGGTTATAGAGGATACCTATTTCTTTAGAAGCGGCATAGCTTCAATATGCCTGGAAAGCCTATTCAACAGCACGTTCCTTGAGTCCGGCTCACCATCACTCGTGAGCAAGGAGATATTCGGTGCACTTAACACCGACGGTAAGAGCCTCGTTCCCTTCGTGGCAAGCGGCGTATCGGGCGTATCCTACCCCGTGTCACTTGAAATTACCGGTAAGACCTCGTTTTACGATTACAAGAAGCCGGATACAGTGGAGCTTGACGGACTTATTCGCGAGAATATTTCCGAGGTGGCATCATCAATAGGACTCTACGACGGGCAGGTAACGATAGACACCGTATTCCCCCTTCGCACGATACTTATGCAGAAGGCGACCTCGCTCGGAAACGTCTACCGCGACGCGGAAAGCGGAGAAGCCTACGTCAACATTCCCATTGCATTCTACGGCGGCGGACTCAATCTTTCAACGGTAAAGATCACTCTTGACCGCGGGGAAATGGTAAGCGGTGCGGTGGAGGTCGATTTGCTTGACACCTACATCAATATGAGAAATCACGACTCAAACGATATTATTGCGCTTTTGCGAGGACTCGTGCTTAAGACGGTACCCACCGTTACGGGCTTTGAGCCGTTTGAATTTCACTTTGTCAAGGACGGATATCTTTACGGTGAAACACCGAAGATCGCCGACCTTATCGAAAACGCTAAAGGAGAGTAAGCCTTTATGAAAAAAATAATATCCCTGGCAGTTTTGATGACTCTCGTCGTATCCCTACTTTCCTCCTGCGGTAGCTTTTTTGCCGAGGAGGAGCTTAAGATCAGCTCTATTTCAAGCGAGCTGCTTGACGACGGAAGCACGAAGATCACGATAAGCTATACCGACACCGAGCGTGAGCCGCATGTGTTTATCATACCTAAAAGCGCGGCGGGTGAGCCCGGACGCGACGGCAACGGCATAAGCGACATCAGCTATAAGCATAACGACGCTACGGGTAAAACCAGCGTGATAATAACCTTCACCGATCCCACGATGGCTCCCGTTTCCTTCTCCGTGCCCGACGGCGTTTCCGTCGTTGGCTTTGAGGACGGATACGACACCGTGTCGGGAGAAAAGTATCTTGTATTCAAGTATAGCAACGGCAATACCTCCGCGCCCGTGTTCCTCCCTCGCGGTGAGGACGGTAAGGACGGTGAGGATGGCAAGGACGGCGTTGACGGCAAGGATGGCAACGGCATAAAGAATTTTGTCGTTTGGCCGCAGGCGGACAAGAGCACGCTCCTTGTCTTTGAGCTTGACGACGGCAGACTCTGTGAGATAACCATTCCCGCTCCCGAGCGTGGAAACGGCGTTGCAAGCATGGTTTCCAGAACCGAAACCGACGGCTACTATATTGACGTTACCTACGATGACGGAAACAAAGAAACTCTGTTCTTCGAGCGCCCTAATCAGTGGCTTCGCGGCTCGGGCGTTCCGAGCGACCTTGACGGTGTGGACGGAGACTTCTACTTTGACACCGTAAACAAGGTCATATATATGAAATACAGAGGCTCTTGGAGAAATATAGTAAGCTTCTATGACAGTAAGATCACCTATACCGTTGAGTTTAATCTCAACGCTGCCGACGCGTCGCTGAACGGCGAAAATCTTTTCCTCATCGACAAGGGCGAGTACTTCTATTCTTACGGATACGATGTGCCCCGTCCCACCCGTGACGGATACACGTTCCTCGGCTGGTATACTGCCAGAACGAACAACCCCGACCCCACGATGGGCGCGTTTACAGATCTTACTCCCGTAATGGCTAATCTTACGCTCTATGCGGCGTGGGAGCCAAACAATCCATAAAAAGAAGCCTACGGCGGTCAATTTTTGACCGCCGTATTGATTTATTAAAATTTAGGTGGTATACTAAAATAAAAACGAGAGGTGCAATATGCGTAAAAATTTTGGTGCTAAATCCTGGATATACCCGATGCCCGTGCTTATCGTGGCAACCTACGGTCCTGACGGAGCGCCCAACGCGATGAATGCCGCTTGGGGCGGAATATACGATACCGACGAGGTGATGATATGCCTCTCGCACGATCATAAGACGACAGTCAATATAAAGGAAAGGGGAGCTTTCACCGTTAGCTTTGCCACCGCCGAGTACGTGGCTGCGTGTGATTACGTGGGAATAGTTTCCGCAAACGACGTGCCTGACAAATTCGCCCGCGCGGGATTCCACGCGACGAAAAGCGAGCTTGTGGACGCTCCGCTTATCGACGAGCTGCCTGTGGCACTCGAGTGCGAGCTTATAAGGTTTAACGAGGATGGTATCTGCATCGGCAGAATAGTTAATGCCTCTGCCGACGTATCGGTGCTTGATTCCGACGGAAATGTTGACACGGGTAAGGTTAATCCTATACTTTTTGATAGCATCGCCGAAAATTATGCAACCTTTGGCAAGGTCGTCGGGGTGGCGTTTTCGGAGGGAAATAAAATTGGTGAGTGACTGTATGCGGCTTCTTTTTTCTGCATTGATCAAGCTTTTAGTCGGCGCTTTGCTCGTTGCGGCACTGCTTTTTATTCCGGCAGGCAGATTTTCTTACCTTGGCGCATGGCTTCTTATCGGCCTTCTGTTCATTCCGATGACGGTGCTTGGCACGGTACTCTTTATCAAATCCCCGGAGCTTCTCAAAAAACGGCTGAACGCCAAGGAAAAGCTCGGCTCGCAGAGCGCGATAGTGTTGCTTTCGGCTGTGATTTTTATCGCGGGCTTTACCGTTGCAGGACTTGACCGACGCTTCGGCTGGACGAAGATACCGTTGTGGGTAACGGTTTTTTCATGCGTGCTATTCTTGATTTCCTACGCACTTTATGCGGAGGTCATGCGCGAAAACGCGTACCTTTCCAGAACGGTAGAGGTGGTGGAAGGACAGAAAATAATCGACACGGGTCTATACGGAATAGTAAGACATCCCATGTATTTTGCTTCGGTGCTGATGTTTTTGTCGATGCCGCTGATACTTGGCTCTTGGTGGTCACTTTTATGCTTCGCCCCGTATATTTTCTTGATAGCGGCGCGTATCATATCGGAGGAAAGGCTGCTTTTGCGTGAGCTTCCGGGATACGGGGAATACAGAAAGCGTGTCAGATACAGAATTTTACCGTTTATATGGTAGCGAAAGGAAAAATATGAATTTTAACGAAATTGCAAATATGCGACAGTCATGTCGCAACTACGACCCGAACCGCGAGGTTGAGTTGGAAAAAATAGACAGAATCATCGAGTCGGCACTCCTCGCCCCCTCCGCCTGCAACGGTCAGCCTTATTTCATTACCGTGTGCAAGGGTGCGAGCGCAAAGGAGGTCGCCAAGGCTACGCAGGGGATGGGAATGAACAAGTTTGCGACCGATGCCCCTGTTATGATAGTTATATCCGAGCGTCCTTACGTGAAAAGCGCGGCAATAGGCGCAAAGATAAAGAAAAATGACTACCGATCAATTGACATAGGTATACTTTCCGCTTATATAACCGCCGGGGCGACGGCAGAGGGGCTCGGCACTTGTATTCTCGGCTGGCTCGACAGCGATAAGATCAAGACGGTATGTGGACTTGACGGTGAGGTGAGGCTCGTTATCACTCTCGGTTATGCAAAGGATGGGGACCCGCTTCGCAAAAAGGTGCGCAAGAATAGAGAGGAAATCGTCGGGACGGTAGAATGAAAAAAGCGACCTGCGATCGTGCGACGCTCGGTTAAGAGCATTGCGCCGTTGCAGGTCGTTTTTTTAATTACAGGTTAAGAAAATCCTTGCGGTAGTTAACGCCGAAAAACTCGGCAAGCTCTACCATTTCCTCGTCCTTTATCGTGTTTATTCTCGGCAGATGGGCGGTCAGCATATAAATCTCGGCTGCCTTTTCCACCGTTTCAATAAGGCCGAAGGCTTCGTCAAGGCTTTTTCCGACACCGTAAATTCCGTGCATACCCCATACTACCAGGCGGAATTCCTTCATCTTCTCTGCGGTGGCTTCACCGATGGAGTTAGTGCCGCACAGCATCCAGGGGAGAACACCTATTCCGTCGGGGAATACTACGATGCACTCGGTGCACATTTCCCAGAGGGTGTGGGTGAATTTTTTCTCGTCAAGCGGATGGACGTAGTTCATAGCAAGCGTGTGGGTGGGGTGCGAGTGCATTACAACGCGGTTTTCAGGATCAACGCCGAGGCGCGCTATATGGCTCATAAGGTGTGCGGGCAGTTCGCTTGTAAATTTGCCGCCGTCCTCGTATCCCCAAAGCAGCTCAGCAGTTTTGCCGTCGGGAGCTATTCTTATAATACCAAGGTTACAGGCGGGATCTGCATCAACGTTTTTGAAGTATTTGCCCGTGCCGGTTACGATAAATATTTTGCCGATGAGAGCAGTTGCATCAAAGCCAAGGGGAATTTCGCGTATAACCTTGTCAAGATCAAGGTATTCGCCTACCTCATCCTCGTTTAACATATAGCTTATGTTACCGCCGTTGCGCTCGTCCCAGCCAAGCCTGTACATATTGGCACAGCATCTTCTCATTTCCACAACAAATGGGGCGTTAAGTACGTTTTTCATCTTTTGGATAAAACCTCTCTTTCATATTCCTTAATTCTTTCAAGATAATTCTCGCATACACCCTCGCGGCGCAAATATTCGCTCCATACGTCGCCAAGGGGCATCGTTTTCATTTCTTCGCTTATAACCATAATTTCGGTGAAATCGCTCTTGCTCTGAAGCTCGGCAAGCTTTTCGGTCGGCTGAAGAAGGGCGAACAGCAAAGCTTTTGCAACACTTCTTACGCCGGTTACCCAAGCAGAAATTCTGTTGATGGAGGCGTCGAAATAATCGGTTGCGATAAATACTCGGTCCAAGGCGTTGCAACGTACGATCTCTTTTGCGATCTCCTTGGTCTCATCGTCAAAAATCACCACGTGGTCGCTGTCCCAGCGCACCGAACGCGTTACGTGGAGCGCGATTTTCTCATTGAAGAGCAAGAGGGAGGATATCTTGTCGCTGACCACCTCGGTCGGATGGTAGTGACCGTTATCCATAAGGGGAGTTATACCGCGTGTGTCGGAATATGAAAGGCAGAATTCTGCCGAGCCGACCGTGTAGCTTTCAAGACCGATGCCGAAAACCTTTGATTCAAGCGTTACGTAAACCTTGGTTTTGTCGTAGGGCGTGTCAAGAATTTCGTCAAGGCTCGCCTTAAATCGTGCCCTAGGCGACAGTCTGTCGGCGGGGATCTCCTTGTATCCGTCGGGAATCCAGATGTTCATAACGGTGGGAATGCCGGTTTCGGTTGCGAAGTATTCCGCAATCTTAAGGCAGGCGATTCCATGGTTTATCCAATAACGTCTTACCTCTTCGTCGGGGGAGGAGAGGGTGAGATTGTCTTTTACCATCGGATGTGCGAAAAAGGTGGGGTTGAAATCTATTCCTACGCCCATCTCCTTGGCAAAATCAACCCACTTTTTAAAGTGCTTCGGTAAGAGCTTATCCCTGCCGACAGCCTCGCCGTCCTCAAAGATCGCATAGGAGGCGTGTAAATTTAATTTCTTTTTTCCGGGGATAAGAGAGAACGCCTCGGCGTAATCCGCCATCAGCTCCTTCGGCGTGCGCGCTCTGCCGGGATAGTTTCCCGTGGTCTGAATACCGCCGCTCAAGGACTCGCGGCTATCAAAGCCAACGACGTCGTCGCCCTGCCAGCAATGCACCGCAATGGGTGTATTTTTGAGCGCTGCCATTGCCGCTTCGGTATCTATGCCGTATTTTGCATACATTTCCTTTGCTTCTGAATATCTACTCACAGTCAAATTCCTCCATTGTAAACGTATTCTTAACTATTTCTCTTGCCGCGTCAAGTGAGATCTTTTCTTGATACATGATCTGTGACAACAGATTTCCCGTCGCCGTCCCCTCTTTAAGTCCGGTGTATACCTTTTTGTCGGTATAGAGCGCGGTCAAACGGTTGAGATATGTATCCTTACTGCCTCCGCCGACAATGATTATCTTGTTTATGCGTTTGCCGGAAATTTCTTCAATCTCCGACACCGTTTTTTTGTACGAAGCGGCGAGAGAGTGATAAATCGACGCAAGCACGTCGGCGAGCGGCAAATCCGGTTTTCCGAGATAACTGCGTACAGCCTCGGTCATACTCTCCGGCGCGGCAAACGCAGCATCGGTCGGGTCTATCAGCTCGCGGAAGCTGCTTTCCATCGCCATGTGCATCATATCGTCGTAGGAGAGGCTTTTGTTTATGTCCTTGCGGATACCCTGAAAAAGCCACATTCCCATTATATTTTTAATAAAACGGAAGCGATATTCCACTCCGCCCTCGTTTGTAAAATTGGCATCCATTGCCTCACGCGAGGTGCAAGGAGATAAAATTTCCGTACCCACAAGACTCCACGTACCCGATGAAATATACGCCGCGCCGCTGTCCAGCGGACACGCTGCTACCGCAGATGCCGTATCGTGAGTTGGGGAGAGTATTACCGTCGCGTTAAAGCCGACCTCACCGGCGACCTCGTCCGTAAAGCAACCGACCGGCTCGCAGGGGAGGGAGAGGGGCTTGAAAATCTCCTTTGGAATACCGAGGGTATCGAGAATATATTCGTCCCAGCAACGCTCCTCCGCATTTACGAGGTTAGTCGTCGTGGCGTTGGTGTATTCGTTCTTCATCACGCCCGTAAGCTTGTATGAAAGATAGTCGGGCATCATAAGAAAGTGTCTTGCCCCGTCAAGCTTACCCGATATTTTATCGGCGTATAATTGGTATACCGTATTCAAGCTTTGCTTTTGCGTGCCTGTACGGCGGTAAAGCTCCTCTTGAGGTAAAATTTTCATTACCTCGTCTACCGCGGCGACTCTTGCAGAGTCACGGTAGCAAACACAGGGGAGGATCTCCTTCATATTTTCGTCAAGTAAAACGTAATCCACACCCCAGGTGTCAATTGCTACGGTGGTTGGGATCTTGCCGAGATCCTTTGCTACCGAGAGTCCTTTTTTGACCTCTCGCAAAAGGGTATCGATATCCCAGATCAAGCTGCCGTTTTCCTTTTTTATTTCGTTTTCAAAGCGGTATATTTCCTCAAGAGAGATTTTGCCGTCCTTTACCGAGCCGAGAATGTGTCTGCCCGATGAAGCTCCTATATCTATCGCTAAATAATAATTCACAGACATACCTCCTTTAACAGTATAATTTTACCACAGATAAATAATAAAAGTAAAGGACAGTATTTGTCTAAAAAAGTGTCCTTATTGCTATTGTTTTTTTGCGCCGTGTATGTTACAATGAAGCGAGGTGATTTTATGATTAGAAAAGAAATACTCGACAGGATTGCGGGCATAAGCGAAGAGGAGCGCGCAATACTTGAAGGCGCGGGCGGAGTAGATAAGAGCATTTATATGAGCCGCGACAGCAGGGTAGTGCGACACAAAAAGCTGCTCTCCGACGGAAAGCTTATCAGCGTCCGCACTCATACCAGATTCGTGCATTTTCCGGAGCATACCCACGATTTTGTTGAGGGAGTGTATATGTGTTCCGGCAAAACTACGCATATAATAAACGGCAAAACCGTTTTTTTACGCGAGGGAGAGCTGCTTTTTCTCGGTCAGAATGCAAAGCAGGAGATCCTGCCAGCCGACGAGTCGGATATCGCCGTTAATTTCATAATTCAGCCATCGTTTTTCGATAAAACCGTGGAAATGCTGGGGGCGGAGGAAACTCCTATAAAAAACTTTCTTATCAGTTCACTTGTTGACGGCAAAAATCAGGGATATCTGCATTTCAAGGTGTCGGACGTCCTACCCGTGCAAAATCTTGTGGAAAATCTGCTATGGACGTTGATAAATGACGTTCCGAATAAAAGAAATATGAATCAGACGACCATGGGACTTCTTTTTATGACGCTTTTGAATTTTACCGATACGCTTTCCTACGAGTCGCGGGAGGAGAGGGCGATGATAGAAATATTCAAATACATAGAGGATAACTACCGTGACGGAAGCTTGTCGGAGGCGGCAAAGCTGTTGCACTACGACTTTTATTGGTTGAGTCACGAGATAAAAAACCGCACGGGTCGCACTTATACCGAGCACGTGCAGGAAAAACGGCTTTCGCAGGCAGCGTTTTTGCTTCGTAACACTACCCTTTCGGTAGAGGAGGTGGCGCTCAGCGTCGGATATGAAAACAGAAGCTATTTTCACCGCATTTTTAACGCGCGCTTCGGCGCAAGTCCGAAAAAGTATAAGGACGGCTGATCCGGTTAATATCTTGCGGAATACAGATTTGAGCCGAATATGCTCGACGTCTTAAAGAAGACGGTTGAAAAGCAAAAAGAGATATGATATAATTGGCATAAAGAAGTTTTGCGAGGTAATAAATGAAAAAGCTTTTGATAACGGGATTTGAGGCGTTTGGCGGCGAGAGGATAAATCCGTCGTGGGAGGCAGTTTCACGCTTGCCGGAGGAGATAGGCAAATATAGTGTTATAAAGCTGTGCATACCGGTTGAATATGGCAGGGCAGCGGAAAAGGTCATAAGTGTTGCGGACAGGGTTTTACCCGACGTGATATTGTGCGTCGGTCAAGCGGGCGGCAGAGCTGCTGTAACGCCTGAACTTGTGGGCATCAATTTGCGCCATAGCGAGCTTTCCGATAACGCGGGCTATCAGCCAAGCGACGAGCCTATAATTCGGGGCGGTGCGGCGGCTTACTTTTCAACCCTTCCCGTGCGAAAAATGGCTGATGCCGTAAATGCGAAAGGCATACCCGCCAAGGTTTCATATTCCGCAGGAGCATACGTCTGCAACGATACGCTTTATACCTTGCTCGCGCATTTTGAAAACAGCCCCACCCGTGTCGGATTTATCCATATTCCATATTGCACCGCACAGGCAAAAGAGCCCGCAATGGAAATCGGCGATATAATTCTCGCCTTGACAGTTGCGGTAGAGAGTATAGAATAAAAAAACAAGAAAAGGACCGTGCATTTAGGCATAATCGAATAAAAAACAAGAGGTACTCGTGTAAAAAAACACAGTACCTCTTTAGTGCTAAGTGTAAATTCGAGGGAAACAAGGTTGAAAACTACGATTTCCCTCATTTTTGTTTTTCTATATACCGTAAGTTCCCGTCAAGGGATCTTTGAAAATTTCAAGGTGCGGTGTCCAAAACGTGAATACTACGAATAGCAGAGCAATTATACATAGTGATGCCATAGCCCATTTTTTCGGGCAGCGGCAACCCGTGTCGCGTTTAAAGAGGCGAGCTTCGTAAATATACGCAAGCAGTGCGGAAATGAAAAATATGGCTATATTGATCCAATCGGGCGATTTTCCTATGATACCGTTGTATCCGTAAAACAGAAGCGGAATTAGGCAAAGCCCCGTAAGTATCATGCGTAGCTTGATACACCAAAAATCCTCGCGCTCGCTAAAGAAAATGCTTTGAATTACGGCAAAAATAAGCATTGGCCAAAACATCAGCTTCATATGCTCCCATGTCGACTCGTTGACACCCGAAAAAGGAGCGATCCACGCCGCCCCTCCGATCCATTCGTACAGAAAGTGCAGAAGCGTGCCGCCCAGTGCCGTCACGGAAAACCCCACGAGTTGCCACAGCCATGTGGATTTTTTCATAATCATCCTCCAAAAGTCTTTTTTCAAAACAGTATATTCCGATCCAAAGAGAAGTATACCTCGAAAACGGTTTTTGGCGAAGCACTTGTCTTTTCTGTATAAAAGTGATAAAATAGAGGCGGACAGCAACGTGCGCTTGACACCTGACTTATACAAAGGGAGTCTAACGATGGAAAAGCTCACCACCACGCGCATCAATAAATGGCTCTCAAGCCGCGGTTACATCCTCGCGCAAAAGGTTCGACCGTAGTAAATAAAACGGTCTATAAGCTGTCTGACGCGGCACTTAAAATCGGAATAGTTGAAGAGGAGGTTTTAGATAAAAAGAGCGGCGAGGTTAAGGCACAGCTTAAGCTCGGGCAGTCCGAGCAGCTCTTTATAATCGAAAATCTCACCGAAATTATAAAAACGACTTAAGCGTATATTTCCGTACGCATCCACTTTTAGAAAGGAGTATGAAATGTCATCATATAGTGAACTTATCAAGAATTTTGAGCGTATACGGGCATATATGCGTGAATTCTATATTTATGGCTTCAAGAGTCGTGACGATTACAGCAAGAAAAGCTCCCGTTCATATGATGACGAGCGTCGCAGGATCGAAAGCTGGCTCGGAGATCACATGAGCTTTGTTAGGACTCCGGAAGGCAAAAACGTGTTCATCTCCATAGATAGCCGTTCCATTAGGCATAATCCTTTCTATAACGCGTGGAAAGCGAAAAGCTTTACCGACGGAGACGTTACTCTTCATTTCATCATTTTCGATATCCTAAACGAGCCTTCGGTTAAATGCACTCTTTCTGAAATTATGCGAGAGATAGACGAGAAATATCTATCGAAATTTGAAAAACCGATGATATTTGACGAGTCTACGGTACGTAAAAAGCTGAAGGAGTATACCGAAGCAGGAATTATAGTAACCGAAAAGGTTGGACGCAAGGTTTCTTATAGCCGAAGCGAAGACACCGACGTTAAAGATCTGAACGAGGTTCTTCACTTTTATTCAGAGGTTGCCCCGTGCGGAGTTATCGGCTCTTTTATATTGGATAAGGAAGAGCTTGATACAGATGCTTTTACTTTCAAGCATCACTACATAACAGGCGCGATAGATAGCGGAGTATTGGCATCTATCTTTACTGCGATGAGAGAAAAGAGAATTATAAGCGTTTCAAACCTAAGTCGCAGAAAGGATACTCCGAGAAGAAACCGCATAATACCGCTCCGAGTATTTATAAGCGTGCAAAGCGGCAGACAGCATTTGCTTGCATACCTGCCCGGCTATAATAATTTCCAGTCCTACCGCATTGACTATCTCTCAAATATAAAGCTTGAAGAGGTAACTCCTCGCTTCGACGAGTTGCGTGCGCAGATTGACGAAATGAAAGACAAGATGTGGGGAGTCAGCACTAAACGTAATAAATGGGGCATCGAAAAGCTCGAGCACGTTGACTTTACGGTCAGGGTTGCAGATGATGAAGCGCACATTATAAGACGCTTGGAGAGGGAAAAGCGCGTAGGTAAGGTCGAGAAAATTGATGATAACATCTATCGCTTTACAGCTGACGTTTATGACGTGAGTGAGATGATCCCTTGGATCAGGACCTTTATATGCCGTATAATAGATATGAACTTCACAAGTAAGACGCTTGAAAATCAATTCAATTCTGATCTTGATGCGATGTATCGTATGTACGGAATCGAGGAGGTGAGCGAATGATATTCAGCGAGCTTTATTCTGCGTATTATAATGCAATAGCAGATATTCTCTCGGGGATTATTGACGGTGAACGCAATGAAAAGGAACTTCAAAAAGCAGTTGTGGACAGAGCGTTTGGAGAAAGTGTCTTGACGATAATGCCTTCCCTTAAGAGCGAGAAGTGGCAGCTTGTTCACACGGATATGACCACCACCATCGAGCATAAGCCTACGATGCCTCTGACAACTATCCAAAAGCAGTGGCTGAAAGCAATTTCTCTTGATCCAAGAATCAAGTTGTTTGGTGTAGAGTTCAAAGGCCTTGATGATGCCCCACCCTTGTTCACCCCTGCGGATTATCATATTTACGATAAGTATAGTGACGGTGACCCTTACGAAGATGAGGCGTACATAAAGAAATTTAGAGTCATACTAGAAGCTATCAGGAATGGCACTCAAATCAAATTTGAAATGACGAACAGATTCGGTAAGCCGATGTTCGTTAGATGTCATCCAAAACGAATTGAGTATTCCGAGAAGGACGATAAGTTTAGAGTCGTTACTGCAGGATGGCATGCTGTGTCAACGGTTAATATCGCAAAGATGCGTTCCTGTGTTCATTACACCGGACCGAAGACTCTCGAAGGTGAGGAGAGGGAAGTGCAGTACGACACGATGACTCTCAAGGTGCTTGACGAGAGAAATGCACTTGAAAGAGTTATGCTCCATTTTGCTCACTTTGAAAAGCAAGCGGAGAAGCTTGGCAAGAAGCATTACCTCGTGAAAATTAAATATGCATTAGCTGACGAGACTGAAATGGTTATCAGAATACTGTCATTTGGCCCTTTGGTTGAAGTGATAGGATCTGAAAATTTCCGAAATTTAGTCATAGAAAGGCTGAAAAAACAGAAAAACTGCGGACTTTTTTAAGAGTTCGCAGCTTTTTTTCCGTGAAAAATGCAGAAATTGGTGGTAAAATGTAGTCACAAGGACACAAGCAGTCGACATTTAATCGGCAGGGCTGTGTCTTTGAAAGGCACAAACAGCAATGCTGTAAGCACTTGACTTTTAACCGAGGATGCTATCGGGTTCATAGCCTGACAAACAGGTGCCTTGCTATAAAGATACGAACAGCAACCACAAGAAGAATAACAGGTCGATGATCTATTTAAGCATTGGACCGAACGCTAGATGGAGGTGCTCGTCACTGACCGCTTGCGGTGGTTATATTAGTTTGCGTAAGCGAACGCGTATCTTGGAAACCTCATAAAGATACTAACAGCAACTACTGACCGCAACTCAGGCTGATACATATGTGTTTGGCACGTGTAGAGTTGCGAGCCCCTGTCGTAAGCAGGTCATCTTGCAACATTACACAGTAGATGATGGCGTAAGCCATCAGGTGAAAATAGTATCTTGTAAAGCATAGCGTCATATAGGTCAGCATTAGTCCATAAGGACGGGTTCAGCTGAAGTATCACTGATGCTAAAAGGCACAAGCAGCAATAGATAAG
>JAGCJI010000109.1 GCA_017648085.1 Clostridia bacterium
ACCGATGTCGGAAGCGAGGAGCTCGGCCACGCGGAAATGATAGCCGCTATACTTTATCAGCTTACCCGCAACCTCTCCCCGGAGGAAATAAAGGCTTCGGGCTTTGATAAATATTTTGTCGATCACGGGCAGGGAATATACCCCTCGTCTGCGGCAGGCGTGCCCTTTACGGCTGCATATCTCGCATCCAAGGGTGATGCAGTTGCCGATCTCGTGGAGGATCTTGCGGCAGAGCAGAAGGCTAGAGTAACCTATGAT
This sequence comes from Clostridia bacterium, assembly GCA_017648085.1. GTDB lineage: Bacteria > Bacillota > Clostridia > Oscillospirales > CAG-272 > UBA1740. Next base: position 259 of record JAGCJI010000109.1, read on the forward strand.
AACATTTTAAGGTTGTCCGATGATCCCGACGTAAACGACGTCATAAAGTTCCTGCGTCAGCGCGAAATAGTGCATTTTCAGCGCTTTGGCGATGCATTAAGAAGAACGCAGGAAACTCTCGATCAGAAAAATTACTACGCCTTCAATCCTTCGTCGGATTTGAAGAAAAAATGATTTAAAACGAAATAAATCAGGGCAGAGGTTGAAATATACCTCTGCTTTTCTAATTGTCAATATGTCGTTTTTCTGTTGCATTTTTTGTAGTAATATGGTATAATAGACAAAAACCTTTCCCGAAAGGAAGATATATTTTGAAAAATAAGCTTTTATTTAAAATTCTTTTGCTCGCGCTAATGCTTACGGTGATGCTCTCATCCTGCACACCGTAGCCCTGCATCGAGCATGTTGACTCTAACGGCGACTATGTTTGCGATGTTTGCGAGGCGAAAATCGAACCCGAATCTCCGTGCACAAGCCACCTCGACTCTGACGGTGACGATAGGTGTGACAATTGCGGCGAAACCGTTGAAGCACCCCCTTGCACAAGCCACGTCGACTCTGACGGCGACGACAGATGTGAAGAGTGCGGCGAGTACGTAGAGCCCGAAGCACCCTGCACAAGTCATACCGACACCGACGGTGATGAAAAGTGCGATAATTGCGGTGAGCACGTAGAGCCCGAAGCCCCCTGCACAAGCCATACCGATACCGACGGTGATGAAAAGTGCGATAATTGCGGTGAGTCTGTTCCTGCTGAAAATAACGGCGGTAACGGCGGTGGCGGCGACGATGATAAAACTCCCGAAAACCCCGCTCTCAGCACCACCTTCGATTATAACACAGTACCGAAATATTCGGGCAGTATCTCCGTAAAGGTTAACGGCGGCGTGCCCTTCTTCACTTCAAATCAGTACACCACGGTTTCCTACGAATATTACGGCGCGCGCGATGCGCTTGGCAGATGTACTATCGCGGTGGCGTGTGTTGGAAGGGATATTATGCCTACAAGCGACCGTGGCAGCATTTCGGTTGTAAGACCTACCGGCTGGCATGATAGTGCAATTTACGAGCGTGCACACCTTATCGCCCATTGCCTTACCGGCGAGGACGCGAATTGGGAGAATCTTATCTCCGGAACGTATGACCTTAACGGTGAGATGGTGAGGTACGAAAATATGGTTGCCGACTATATCAAGGAAACCGGCAATCACGTCCTTTACCGAGTTACCCCGATTTTTGAGGGCAACAATCTCCTTGCCTCCGGCGTTCTTATGGAAGCGTATTCCGTTGAGGATAGCGGTGCGGGCATCTGCTTCTGCATATTTATCCACAACGTAGAGGGAGATTACGATATCGATTACGCTACCGGTGATTACGAGCTTTCCGACGATTCTGCTCTTAAAGACGCCACCTACGTTGTAAACAAGAATAAGTATAAAATTCATAAGTCCGATTGCAGCTCCGTAACCGATATGAGCGACGCAAATAAAATTTATTATTACGGCACCTACGATGAGGTTGTTGCGGATTTAATAGGGAAGGGCAAGAACTACTCCAACTGTGGCTCCTGCCACCCCGAAAACGGATAAAATTTAAACGAGGTTACCAAAGCGGTAACCTCGTTTTCTTAAATATACTAGGTTCTGTAAATAATACCTATATTTTTTGTAAAATGTATTGACAAACGCAATTAAATTTAGTATAATATCATCGTTTGTAGGGGTGTAGCTCAGTTGGTAGAGTACTGGTCTCCAAAACCATGGGTCGTGGGTTCGAGTCCTTCCGCCCCTGCCAAAAACCGAAGCGTTTGGCTTCGGTTTTTCTTTTTTGTTGGCAGAGGCGGTCGGACTCTCACCTACGGTTCTCCGACGGCTCGAAAATATAGTCGTTGCGCGTCGCTCGGTACACTCACTCCTACAACTCGTTATTTTCTTCGGGCGCGTCGCGAAAAACAGTTATCAACTGTTTATTCGCCGGCTTACCTTCCGCCCCTGCCAAAAACCGAAGTGTTTGGCTTCGGTTTTTCTTTTTGTTGGCAGAGGCGGTCGGACTCTCACCTACGGTTCTCCGACGGCTCGAAAATATAGTCGTTGTATATAATATATTTTGCGCTTTATCTTCTGTTCAGCGTGTCTTTTAAATCTCCATACACGGGGGTTGCAAGTCCGAATCCACCCGAAACGGTTAGGATCTGCCCCGTCGTGTAAGCGGAATCGTCACTTGCAAAATACAAAACGGCAGAAGCGATTTCCTCGGGTAGTCCGATTCGACCGAGGGGAATATGCTTTAAAAACAGCGTGCGGAAATTATCGGACAAATTTTGCTTTACCGCATCGGTTGCCGTCATTCCCGGAAGCACGGCGTTGCACCTTATTTGATTTTTCGCCTCGTGAACGGCAATCAGCTTGGTCAAATAATTAATAGCTGCCTTTGATGTTCCGTAAGCGATCTGCGAGATATCCGGAACGCTGCCGCCAACCGAGGAAATATTGATGATGCTACCGCCGTTTTTCATATATCCAAGCACCGCTTTGCTTGCCATAAAAACGCTCCGTAAATTCAGGGTGACCGTATCTATAAACACCTCTGCATCCGTGCCATCAAGATCGCGGTCGCGTTTTGGATCGGATGTACCGAAATTGTTAACAAGCACATCGATTCTTCCTTCTGCTTTCGCGACCGTCTCCGCCATAGATATATATGATTCGGGCGCGCTTGCATCGTTATATACGCACCTGACCTTGCCCCCCGCGTTGTTTAAGCGTGCGGCTTCCGCTTCCGCCCTTTCAAGATTTCTTGCCGCCATATAGACCACAGCGCCTTCCTTGGCGCAAGCCTCGGTTACGGCAAGACCTATGCCTCTGGTGGAGGCTGTTACGATTACGACCTTATCCTTTAGCTTCATTAATAATTTCCTTTTTTGCGTGAATTTTATGAAGTAGAGTAACTGCGATGAGACCCACCGTAACGCAGACGATTTCCGTTATCGCAAGCAATTTAATTGCACCGACCGCCGCGGAGATCGCATCAATTCCCGTATTGATGCCTGCCGTTACTCGATTGGTAAAAAGGGGCACGAAAACCGCAACGCCAAAGGGCGCGGCAAGATCGCGGAAAAGTCCGTATGTGCCCGTGGCTGCGCCTGCCTTTTGTGCAGGTATTCCCGAAAGCACGACTCTCATAAAAATAGTGGCGTTAGCACCCAATCCGAATCCAAGAAGGCCGAGAGAGGCTGCCAGCAGTAAAATTGAAGCCACGGGAGAAAACAGGAGCATCAAAGCGCATCCGATACCCGTGATGATAAAGGATATGCTCAAAATCCGCTTTGGCTCAAATTTATCAGCAAGCGGCCCGAGAAGAATAGAGCCGAGCGACATTCCGATATACATTATGGATATAGCGTATCCCGATATAACTGTGTTTTCGGGATGAGTGTAGTTTACGAACACAATGAGGTTCGTCATATTTGCTTGCATCAATCCTTGCGTCAAAAAAAGTGCCGCTACCGACAGAATAAACGATCGCCGTTTCATAAAGCTGCCCTGTAAAATAGGGGTTTTTGCTTTTCTTTCCACTAAAATGAGTATAACGAGTGACACTACGGCGGCAATCAAGACAAACGTGAAAGACGTCGAGCGCCATCCGAAGTTCTGACCGAACGAAGGAACGCAAAGCATAAGGCTGAAGAATATCAGCACTAGAACACTGCCAAGTCCGTCAAAGCTTGAAGGCGGTCTTTTTGAAGCCTTCTTTTCCTTGCCCATCACAAGACAAAGAGCGAAAACACCGGCGGAGATAACGGTGCATATCCACATCATAACGCGCCATCCCCATCTAACTATAATGATTCCTCCGAGCGTAGGACCAAAGATAACGGCAGCACTTGATATCAGCATATAAAGAGAAAAGCCCCTCGATATTTTATCCCTCGGAAATTCACCGACGATATACGCAATTACAACGGGAGCAATCGCCGCACTTCCAATTCCCACAACGAAGCGAGCCGCAAGCATAAATATAAGCGATGGCGCAACCGCTGTCATAATATTTCCCAAAACAAATATGAAAATTCCGAGCAGAAGTGTGATTTTTCTACCTATCACGTCACCGAGCCTTCCAAGTATAGGTGCAAATACGGCGGTGGAGATCGACATGGCAAGTGCCGTCCAAGTGGTATTGTTATAGTCAAGCCCGAGATCCTCCACGAATGCAGGTCCGAGGACTGTCGTAAATCCACCGACAATACCTAAAAGAAAGGCGGCGAGCGCATAAGGAACGAACCCCGGGAGATAAGATCTCGAATCCGTTTTTTTCATAATTTCTCCTTCATAATCATTATCGTTTCCTAGTATGCCCGTTTTTTGCTGAATTATCTACAGAGGAGATGGGAATAATCTTTTTTGAAAAGAGGCTAGCCGTAAGAAAGTTGAACTAACAAGTCTTGCGACGATAAATTTTAGCATCTTTAGTCGCACCAAGCCCTGTAAAGTTGTACTTAACTGTAGCTCGTTACAACAAAATCCATCAAAAATTTATTTGCCGTAAGATGCGTAGCAGTTTTGAAATAATAGATTTTTTCAGAGTAGAGCCTATTTTTTCGAGGAATATGCGGATTTTAAGAAAAATTAGCGATGATTATGGAAAAATTTATGTTTCAAAACCTTATGAGTTCGACTCTCTTGCGACTAACCTCTAAAAAACACAAAGGAGATGAATTTATGTCAATGATCAACAAAGAAATTGCAGACTTCAAGGCGCACGCGTTCCACGAAAATGATTTCAAGTCGGTATCAAAGGAGGATATTCTCGGTAAATGGAGCGTATTTTTCTTTTATCCGGCGGATTTTACATTCGTGTGTCCCACGGAGCTTGAGGATCTTGCGGACAAGTACGAGGATTTTAAAAAGGTGGGCTGTGAGATTTATTCCGTTTCCACCGATACGCATTTCGTTCACAAGGCATGGCACGATGCTTCGGAGCGAATTAAAAAAATAGGCTACCCCATGCTTGCCGATCCTACACACAAGATTTCAAAGGATTTTGAGGTTTTGATCGAGTCCGACGGCCTCGCGGAGCGCGGAACGTTTATTATCAATCCGGAAGGAAAGATTGTCGGATATGAGGTAACGGCAGGAAACGTAGGCAGAAATGCCGAGGAGCTTTTCCGTCGTGTGCAGGCGTGCCAGTTCGTGCACGCCCACGGTGATCAGGTATGCCCTGCAAATTGGAAGCCGGGAGCAGAAACGCTCAAGCCCAGCCTCGATCTTGTAGGTCAGCTTTGATGAATACTACGCGAAATTACGATAGGGATAAGCTGTATGACGTGATAGTCATAGGCGGCGGTCCTGCGGGGCTCACCGCCGCAATCTATCTTGCGCGTGCGAAATACAGAGTGCTGGTGCTTGAAAAGGAGCAATTCGGAGGGCAGATCACCATTACCCACGAGGTAGTAAATTATCCGGGAATCGGTAAAGCGAGCGGCAAGGAAATTACGGACACGATGAAGCGGCAGGGTGAGCTCTTCGGCGCGGAATTTTTACTTGCGGAAGCGACGGAGCTTGATTTCGCGGGGGATGTCAAGACGGTCAAAACGGACAAAGGCGATTTTTATTGCCTCGGTATTCTTATTGCGACGGGCGCACATCCGAGAGCTGTTGGCTTCAAGGGAGAGATTGAGCATAAAGGTCGCGGCGTTGCTTATTGTGCCACGTGCGACGGAGAATTTTTTACGGGCAAAGATATTTTCGTTGTTGGCGGTGGATACGCCGCCGCGGAAGAAAGCGTTTTTCTAACAAAATTCGCGCGCCACGTTACTATTTTAATACGCGGTGACGATTTTACCTGTGCGGCGGCGGTTGCAGAGCCTGCGAAGCAGCATAAAAGCATCACGATCCTTACGAACACCGTAGTAGAAGAGGTGTCGGGAGAAGGCGGACTGAATTATATTCGCTACAAAAATACCAAAACCGAAAAGGTTACGGAATACAGAGCGGAGGGCGAGGATTTTTTCGGCGTTTTCGTTTTGGCAGGATATATACCCGATACCAAAATCGTAAAGGGACTTCTCGAGCTTAACGAGCACGGCTATATCGTTACCGATTCTGAACAGCGCACCAGCATAGACGGCGTATATGCTGCAGGTGACGTTTGCATCAAGCCACTCCGTCAGGTCGTTACCGCTACGGGTGACGGTGCGCTTGCAGCTACCGAGCTTGAAAAGTACGTTGCCGCGGTGCAGAGCAGAACCGGAATTTCCGCAAAGCCGCCCGTATCAAATAACGGCAAAGACGAAGATAACGTCAAGATCGGTAAGAGTCCGGACTCTCACGACGGGGTGTTGTCGGAGGATATGAAGGAACAGTTGCGCTTTCTGTTTGAAAGAATGCAGGGCAACGCCATACTAAAGCTTTATCTTGATAAGCGTGAGATATCACGCGAGCTTGAAAGGTATATGCGTGAGTTAGCTTCGCTGTCGGATAAGCTTACGGTTAACGTGGCAGACGTAAATGCTTCCTCCGATTTTGCACCGTGCGTAAGGTTATGCCTATCCGACGGCACGGAAACCGGTCTTGCCTTTCACGGCGTTCCGGGCGGTCATGAATTTTCCTCCTTCGTTTTGGGCATCTACAATGCGATCGGACCGGGACAGCCAATTGATGATAAAATCAAGGAACGAATCGGGAAAATAAGCAGGCGTGTGGATGTTAAAGTGCTTGTATCCCTCTCTTGCACGATGTGTCCCGATACCGTTGTAGCCGCACAGCACGTCGCGGCGAAAAACAAGAACGTCACGGCAGAGATATACGATATTCACCATTTTGAAAAAATAAGAAGGAAATATAACGTGATGAGCGTGCCCTGTATTATAATAAACGATACTGACGTTTCCTTCGGTAAAAAGAATATCGAGCAGCTGCTCGAGCTGATCGGGTAATCTTTTGGCTGTGTAGTTGTTTTGCGCTTGAAATATTTGAAACCGACTTACCGTTACCGGAACTGATTTGCAGAGTAGGGAAGTCGTGGAAAACGCGAGGTACAACGGCGGTAAAAAGCTGATAACGAAGCGTATCCACCGCCTTGCACGCATAGTACGTTTTAAAGAAAAGTCCGATTTGTCTCTTTGACAAATCGGACTTTTTGTATCTTCAGAAGAAATATTATCTTTTTTTATCCAACGCGGCGGCAATAGGGTCAAACAAGGGGATAGTAACGTATACTATCCAACCCGGATGCCAAAGACCGAACCGCATACCGATAAAAAGATAGACGCAGGTTACGAAAACAGGGTAATTGAAGGGGGATAACTGCTTTGTTTTTATGCATTCAACTATGCTGTAATACAGCGGAATTGTAACAAATATGATCCACGACCAGTCCCATGCACCCCATATAAATCCTGCAAGCAAAAATATAACGGTCGCTAAAATAGGATATGGAAGGTCGTAGAAAATCCTTATCGTTATATTACGTGCACCACTCTTGGAGTTTGTTGTGTCTGTTGAACTGCCTGTCTCTTCCTTACCGTCCGTATATTCAAAGTTAAAGCTAACCGATGGCGATGTGACGTCATCCTCGCCGTCTTGAGCTTCTTTTTTCGCGGTTGGTGTATGACCGAGCAACTCGTCTATTGAAATGCCGTAAACGTCGGCAAGTGCTATCAGATTTTCCGTGTCCGGTAGGGCGTCGCCCCTCTCCCACTTTGATATGGCTTGTCTTGTAACAAGTATCTTTCCGGCGAGCTCATCCTGCGAGTATCCGTTGTCCTGTCGCAGCTGCTTTAGCCTTTTGGATATTTTTAAAATCATACCCTTCACCCCCCGTATATTCGACGTGCTCTTGTCGTTGATATAATTTTAGCATAAGCGGATCATTTTGGCAAGAGCATTTTAGCTTACGTAGCCGCGCAACCGATAGTTGCATAGATATTTACTCCAAAAAAGGCTTGATTTTACGCGCTTAATGCAAATTTATTCCCGGTTATCGTTCTCGCGGCGGTGTTTTCTTTTTAAGGCTA
>JAGCJI010000014.1 GCA_017648085.1 Clostridia bacterium
CAAAGCCCGCCTCGTAGGTGATGGGAGCGATATTGCCGTCTTGATCTGCCCACTCGTCTTCAGCTACAAGGTGAACCTTGGAGCAGTCAACCTTGAAATAGTTGATAAGCTGTGCAAGGGGGATGTAGGTGTCGGGCTCGGGGTTACCAAGGATCATGGTAAAGGACTTACCAGCCTCGGAAGCAGCCTTAAGACGAGTGAAAAGGGTGGAAATGAGAACGGGATGGGGGTTCATCATAACCTTAACCTCAAACTCGGGGTGCCACCAAGCCTCTCTCTTTTCGAGATCCTTGCCGCTAAGGCTGCGAACGTACTCGCAAACCTTTTTGTCCTTGAAAGGTACAAAATCAGCAGGCATAAAGTCAAACTTGGTTGCGGGATCTGTAATGAAATCTTTCATTTTGTTTCTCCTTTATATAAATTTGTTTTTTTGATTACTTAACTTTTTCACCGTTGAGGTATACCGACTGAACCTCAAATTCGGCACTTACAGTGATAAGGTTTGCCTTGTTGCCTTTTTTGATAGAACCGCGGTCGGCAAGGGAAAGAAGACGTGCAGGATTAGTAGATGCGTACTTGAACACCTGACAAAGAGAAGCACCGGTATGTACCATCATATTGCGGCAGGGACCGTCAAGGATCATCTTACTGCCTGCAATTTCGCCTGCAAAATCGAAGTTTATATCATCTGCACCCTCGTAAAGATCTCCGTCCGGAATAGGGCCGTGCTCAACGAATGCATCTGCTATAAGTATAATTCTGTCGTCGCCCTTTATCTTCTTGATAAGGCGAAGCATATATGGATCTACGTGAATGCCGACCTTGTCGCAGATAAGCTCGGTATATATTTCATTATTAAAAAGTGCGGTTTCATCAACGCAGGCGCTACGGCATTCGGGATAGCGCTGAAGCGTTCCCGTTGCATTGGTGTGGTGAGTCGCAAGTTTAAGACCGTAGGGCATAAAACGCTCTATATCCTTCGGTTCAGCCTCGCTGTGCGCTACCGAAAATACCGCATTGGGGTTCTTTTCTCTTACGTAGTCAACAAACTCATCAATGTTTTCGCGCTCGGGTGCTATGCACCATACTTTAGCAATATCGTACGCCGCGTCAACAACCTTCTGAAATTTATCCTTTGAAACCGGATCACGCCAAGGGTTGCTTTCACGGTTGCATCCGAATTTTGGATTTAGGTAGGGAGCTTCCATATAAAGACCGATGATATTATCGGCTTTTCCGGACTCCATAGCACCCCTAACAAGTGCTATCTGCTTGACCAGCTGATCCGCATTCATATTGAAATAGAGGGCAGGCATAACGTCCGTTACACCGTGATTTAAAAGAGTCGCAGCCGCCTTTACAGGATCTTCGGAAAAGAAGGTTTCTCCGTCTGCGTGCGTATGTATATCGATAAGACCCGGGCCGGTATACGCGCCCTTAGCATCGATGCATTCCATGCCGTCGGTGTTGATTTTTTTACCGAAATCAACTATGATTCCATCCTCGATAACTATCGTTGCGTTGGGGATCAGATATTCCGGCATAACTATAGTGGTATTTACGATAGCTGTTTTCATTTTTTTACTCCTTTATGCTTCCTTAATTTCAATTCCAAGCTCTCGAAGCTTTAATAGCTCATCGGTATTATTAGAACGGTTTGTGATCAGAACGTCTGCTTTTTCAGCGCCGGTGATACGCGAAAAAACGTTCTTACCGAGCTTTGAGGAATCTGCAACTACAATGGTCATATCCGATGAATCCATCATCTTGCGCGCAAGCTCGGCTTCATTTGAATAATAAAGCGTCAATCCCGAATCCGCGCTGATGCCATCAACCGAGATTATGCATTTTGTAGCATGATAATTTTCAAGCTGATGTATTGCATCGCGACCGTGAACAAACTGATACTTTGAATCGAGCTCTCCGCCGAGAAGAATTACGTTGAAGGTGGGGTAGAGCGCCGCCTCAGTGGCATTTTGTCCGGACTTGGTTACGCTATTGATATTCTTTTTACCGCGTAAGGCACGGAGGACGTACGCCATCGTAGTACCGGCATTCATCATAATCGTATCGTTATCGTTAACAAACTTTGCCGCAAGCTCGGCAACAGCCTTTTTTGCAGGTGCATTCGTCTTAAAACGCTCGGTCAGGTCCATACTCAAATAAAGCTTATTCATACCCACGGCACCGCCGTGAATTCTGGAAAGATGCCCCTCGGCCTCAAGGATCTCAAGATCCTTCCGTATTGAAACCTCCGAAACGTTATATTTTTCACTTAAATCCGAAACCTTGACCTTGCCCTGTGACTGCACAAGCGCAATTATTTCATCGCGTCTTGCTTCCGACGTACTAGACATTGGAAAACTCCGTTTCTGTATAAAAATACAACCATAGTATAGCATAATAAATTTCAAAATGCAAGCCACAGAACAGAAACATTTCGAAAAAAATAACTTTTATAGATTTATACTAAATTTCATCTCAAATATTTATATAGATTTACTGATAAAAATGAAGGAATTTTGTTGACAAAAACTAGGAAATATGATACAATTAAGTAACTAAAACAAACCCTAAACGAAACAAAAACGAAACAAAACATTTGGACGGTATTATTTGAAATGAAATGTGTTATGAATGAAACTAACCGATACATAGGCATTGATATAGGAACTACCTCGCTCAAGGCGGCGGTTTTTGATTCTGACGGCAAAAGGCTTGCACTCAAATCGGTGGACTACACACTTGATACTGACTCCGCGACGGGATTTATAGAGTTTGATGCTGAAAATTACGTAACGATGTGTAAAAACGTAATTGACGAGCTTTCCGCCGAGTGCGGTAGCATAACCGCACTTTCGATAGATACGCAGGGTGAAACCATTATATTTACCGATACGGACGGTGTGCCGTTACATCCGGCGATCGTTTGGCTCGATAACCGTGCTACAGCAGAAGCGGATGCTATCAAGGAAAAATTTGGCAACAAGCTCGTTTACGATGTCACCGGACAGCCTGAAATCACAGCAGGCTGGCCCGCCTCAAAGGTCCTCTGGATGAAAAATCACAAGCCCGAGGTTTTTGCCCAAACAAAAAAGATCTTTATGCTTGAGGATTATATACTCTACAGACTTTCCGGCAACTTCGTCACAGAGCCTACCATACAGTCCTCTACGATCTACTTTGACGTAACGAGGCGCATATGGTGGAAAGAGATGCTCGATTTTATCGGTATCAGCGAGCATCAGCTCCCCAAGGTAGTCTCAACTGCTACGGCAGTCGGCGAGTACAAGGGAATTAAAGTGGTTTCCGGTATGCTTGATCAGATCGCGGGCACACTCGGTGCGGGTGTAACCGACGAAACAACGATAAGCGAAATGACGGGTACTATAATGGCGATTTGCGTTATGACCGACAAAATGCCGGCATATAACCCGAACAGCATCATTCCGTGCCATCTGCACGCAATCGGCGGTAAATACTGTCTTATCCTCTGGTCCTCGACCGCGGGAATGGCTCTCAAATGGTTTAAAAATAATTTTTCGGAGAATTTCTCCTTCCGCGAGCTTGACGAGCTTGCCAAGGACGTAACGCCCGGTTGTGACGGACTTACTATGCTTCCTTACTTCTGTGGCTCAACTATGCCCAAGTATAACCCTGATGCCAAGGCGGCTTTTACGGGAATAAATCTTTCACATACACGCGCTCACTTTGCAAGATCGATCATGGAGGCTATTGCCTTTACGCTTAAGCAGAATCTTGAATATGTCGGCGAGGATGCGATCAAGGAGATTAGAATCACCGGCGGCGGTGCTTCAAGTCCGCTTTGGGCAGGTATAAAGGCCGATGTTACCGGCAAGGTGCTTAAAACGCTTTCCGAGAGTGAAACGGCGTGCCTTGGTGCGGCAATGGCTGCGGCCGTAGGTGTGGGTGAATTTACATCTATTAAGGACGCTGTTGACAGCATCGTTAAAACGAAGAGCACCTATATGCCGAGCGGTGCGGATTATACCGCGGCGTATGAAAATTACGTTAAGATCGATAAACTGCTCAATTAATTCTGTCATTTTTTAAATTTTCACATAAAAGAAAGGTAGTATTATGGTAAAGAACTACAAAATCCGAGCTCCGTATTTTGAAATCGGTCCCAAGTGCTTTATGTGGGGCGAAAGAATGCTTAAGCTCGCAAAGGCCGTTGATAAAATCGCGGCAAAGTATGACCTTGACGTCATAATCACGCCTCAGTACACCGATATCCGTTTGCTCGCGGAAAACACCGAAAGAATTCACGTTTATGCTCAGCATATGGATTCTCTCACCCCCGGCAGAGGTCTTGGTTCGGTGCTTCCCGAGGCGATCAAGGAGGCAGGTGCTGTCGGCGTAATGCTCAATCACGCCGAAAAAAAGCTCACTCTTGACGAGGTAGCGGCTGCAATAAAGCGCGCTGACGAGGTCGGTCTTGCTTCTATAGTATGCGCAGATACCGTTGAAGAGATAAGACAGGTTGCAATGCTCGCTCCCAACCTCATAGTTGCAGAGCCCACCGACCTTATCGGAACAGGTGTAGCAAGTGATATGGGATACGTTAGGGATACTATCGCTGCGGTTCGTGCCATAAATCCCGATATAATGGTGCTTCAGGGCGCAGGTATTTCCGGTCCTAACGACGTTGCAAACGTTATAAGAGCCGGTGCACAGGCAACCGGATGTACAAGCGGCGTTATGAAAGCTGCTGATCCCGAAGCTGCTGCAGAGGAGATGCTCTATACGCTTCGTAAGACCTGGGACGAGGTGAATGGAAAGTGATGGAAAGCTCTCTTAATCAGGCTTTTGATGCCTTTCGTATTGAAGCAGAATCACTCCTTGAAACCGCGAAGGTTCTTGATAGGGAAGAGATGCGTCGCGCAGTAGAAGCTCTTGCGAAGGCGGAGCGAATCGCGGCGGCAGGATGCGGACATTCCGGCATAGCGTGCAGACATTTTGCGCATCTTATGTGCTGCGTTGAGCGTCCCGCAAGATTTCTCTCACCTGCAGAGGCGGTGCACGGCGGTCTTGGCTGTATGAAAGCCGGGGACGTAATGCTCCTTGCTTCACGCGGCGGAAAAACCGACGAGCTTATGACGATAATCGACGTATGCAAGACTAAAGGAGTAACGATAATCGGCGTAACCGAAAATCTTGAATCCCCCCTTGCAACGATGGCTGACATCGTGCTTGCTATGAAGGTCACGAAGGAATGTGACAAATATAATTGCCAGGGAACTACGAGCTTTGCCGTTACAAGCGCTATATTCGATGCGCTTCAAACCGCACTCGTCGAATACACCGGCTATCAAAAAATGGACTTTGCCCTCATTCATCCGGGCGGAGCTGTTGGAAAAAGACTCAATAATAAATAATTATACATAGAGGAGAACAAATTATGGAATTCAAAGTTTTTCAAAAGGAAATCGAGCTTCAGTCAAGAGGATGGATACCCACCTTCCACGACGTTACCAGCGACATTCTCAAAATAGTTGAGGAATCCGGCGTTAAGAACGGTACCGTTTGTATCGCATCTCACCACACCACCTGCTCGGTTATGGTTCAGGAGTGCTCACACGACGTTGACTCCTTTGACCTTGAGTACCTTCAGCACGACCTGCTTGACATCATGAGAAAGATGATCCCCGATTTTGCCGAGGAGCATCAGTACCGTCATCCCGGTCCTATCCACTCCAAGTTTGGAAGATTCGTTAACGAGCCCGGAGACTACACCAGCATGAACACCGACGGTCACCTTCGTTCCTGCTTCTTTGGCAGAAGCGAGACTATGACTATCAAGGACGGCGTTCTTGACGGCGGTGAGTTCGCTCACGTTTACTTCATCGACTGGGACCACGTACGTGCGCGCCACAGACAGCTTAACGTTACCGTTATGGGTACCTCCGAGCCTATCAATGACAGAAAATACAATAACGGAGAGGTTGTAAACACTCTCAGAAGATTCACCGACGAAGAGAAGGCTGACGACGTTCACTACACTCTTCAGTGGAAAAGATAAGGGATTAAATGAAAATTCTACTTGACACAGCAAATCTTGACGATATACGTTATTTCAACACCTATTTTCCTATTGAGGGCGTAACCACTAACCCCACCATCCTCTCAAAAGAGGGTGGTGACGTGCTCGCGCAGCTTAAGGCTATTCGCGATATTATTGGCGAGGACAAAGAGCTTCACGTCCAAGTAACCGAGACGGAATTTGAAAAGATAATTGAGGAAGCAAGACTTATCGTAGATTATCTCGGTATCAATACTGTTGTTAAAATTCCCGCAACCGACGTTGGACTTCGAGTTACAAAGTATCTCTCCGACAGGGGAATATCGGTAACTGTTACCGCTGTTTTGACCGCCGCGCAGGCAATGCTCGCCTCAAATGCAGGCGCTTCTTACGTTGCACCTTATATCAGCCGCTCCGAAAACCTTTGCGCCGACGGCGTCGGTACCGTTGCGGATATTGCAAAAATCTTTGAGATTTCGGGCACAGATACCAAAATTCTTGCCGCAAGCTTTAAAACCGCAAAGGAAGTTCTTGACGTTGCGGTAGTTGGATGCCATTCGGCTACGATCGGCTCTCACATTATGAAAATGCTCCTTTCTCACACCACGACCGACACCTCGATTGCCGGCTTTGTAAGAGATTGGGAGGGAGCTTTCGGTAAGACGACGCTTCTCAAGCTTTTAAAGGAAAAAAACAAATAAACTAAAGGAGTTTATAAATGGCTACAGTAGTAATTATGCCTCGCCAGGGACAGAGCGTTGAAAGCTGTATTATAACAGAATTCAAGAAAAAGCTCGGCGATTCCGTTGAGGTTGGTGATATCCTTTTCGCTTACGAAACGGATAAATCATCCTTCGAAGAACCCGCACCTGCGGCAGGCAAAATTCTTGCAATTTTCAGAGAAGAGGGGGACGACGTTCCCTGTCTTGAAAACGTACTTGTAATCGGACAGGACGGAGAGGACGTTTCGGCGTTCGCTCCTACCGCTGAAGCAGAAGCAGCACCTGCACCCGTTGCCGAACAAGCGGCTCCCAAGGCTGCCGAGGTTACGGAGGCACCTGTCGCACTAGCTACCGCGACTCAGGGCGTAGGCTCGATTTCTCCCCGCGCAAGACTTCTCGCAGAAAAAACAAACGCTGACCTTCTTAAAGCAGTACCCACCGGACCTAACGGCAGAATAATCGAAAGAGACGTTCAAAGACTCGTTGATATGGGTCTTACCGTTTCCGGAGCTGCAAAGGCTTCCTATACTTCCGCTGTTGAAGGCAGCGGTATCAACGGAAAGGTTATGCTTTCCGATCTCAACGCAGCACCTGCGGCACAGACCCAGGAAGCGCCCGTTGCTCCCGTTTCTGCTTACGAGGACGTTAAGCTCTCGAACGTCAGACGCGTTATTGCAAAATCCATGCACGCATCTCTTTCCAATATGGCACAGCTTACTCTCAACTCCTCCTTCGACGCTACCAAGCTTATGGCACTCCGCGCATCTCTTAAGGCGGGAGCAGAGAAGATGGGACTTGCGAACATCACCCTCAACGACATGGTGCTCTTCGCAGTATCCAGAGTAATACTTAACCATAAGGACCTCAACGCTCACTACCTTGACGACGTTATCAGATACTTTAATAACGTCAATATCGGTATAGCGGTTGATACTAACAGAGGACTTCTTGTTCCTACCGTTTTCGCGGCTGAAAAGATGTCCCTTAACGAGCTTTCCAAGGCTGCAAAGGCGGTAATTACCGACGCGCAGTCCGGTAATATCAACCCCGATAAGCTTCAGGGCGGTACCTTCACGGTTACTAACCTCGGCTCTCTCGGCATTGAAAGCTTCACACCCGTTATCAATCCTCCCCAGACCGGTATTCTCGGCGTAGGAACTATTACGAAGAGAATCAAAGAGGTTAACGGAGAGGACGTAACCTATCCCGCAATGGGACTTTCTCTCACCGTAGACCACAGAGCTATTGACGGCGCTGATGCTGCAAGATTCATTAAGGAACTTGGATTTGCGCTTGAAAATATAGATCTTCTTCTTACGAAGTAAGGAGGGTACTATGTACGATCTTATAATTCTCGGCGGCGGTCCTGCAGGATATAACGCGGCAGAGCGTGCGGGTCACGCAGG